>JAYUVP010000235.1:0-32387 GCA_043753995.1 Fibrobacterota bacterium | reverse complement strand
TCATGGGAGTGGGGGCCTTCTTGCAGGGGGCGAATGCTTCCTTGGCTTGGCGGGTCATGTTCGACTTGGGCATGATGGGCGTCTCGGGCAGCCTTTTCATTGTGCCGCTTTATGCCTTGATTCAAACACGCGCCGACGAAGAAAGCCGTTCGCGCGTCATCGCCGCCAACAATATTTTCAATGCTGGTTTCATGGTGGCTTCGGCGCTCATCACCATGGTCTTATTCAAAGTGGGCTTCAACACTTTGCAAATCTTGCTCTTCACGGCCATCCTGAATCTCGTGGTGAGCGCCTATATCTTTTTGCTGATTCCCGAATTCGTGATGCGCTTTGTGGTGTGGATTCTTGCGAGCACTATTTATCGACTGCGCTATACCGGACGCGACCATATTCCGCGCCAGGGGGCGGCGGTGCTGGTGGCGAATCATATCAGCTTTATCGACTGGTTCATCATCACGGCAGCTTGCCGCCGACCCGTTTGCTTTGTCATGGACCACAACATGTACAAGCACCCCCTCTTGGGTTGGTTGTTCAAGCTCTCCAAGGCCATACCCATTGCCCCCGCCAAGGAAGATCCCAAGCGCCTCGAAGAGGCCTTCACCCTTATTTCCAAACAGCTTCGCGACGGCAATTTGGTCGGTCTTTTTCCCGAAGGCAAAATCACCTTTGACGGCAAGATCAATCCTTTCAAGCCTGGTGTCGAGCGCGTCCTGGCTCAGGATCCGGTGCCGGTGATTCCCATAGCCATGCAAGGCCTTTGGGGCAGCTTTTTCAGCCGCCAGGGAGGAGCGGCCATGGCCCGCATGCCCAAGCCATCGCGCCGTGTGATATCAGTAACGATTGGCGAATCAATGCCCGCGGCCACCAAGGCGCGCGAGCTGGAGGCTCAGGTGCGAGGTCTCCTGGGCGAGAGGATAGAGCCGGTAGCGGTGGAGGGGTTGGTTCGGGGGTGAGCAATAAAAAACCGCGCCCGCCTGGAGGCGAGCGCGGTTGCGTATCGATGGGAATATTTCGGTTAGAAAATCAGAGTGGATTGAAGGTGCGTTGCGCGATGCCGAGGGGAGTTTCGGCTTGCAGGATATACAGTCTCCCTGCGGTCAATCGAGGCATGGCATAGGAGGAAACGCCATGTCCCTGGAGGGTGTGCAAGACCTTGCCATTGACATCCATGATCTTGATAGCATGGTCTCCTTTTTCGATGAGCCCACTTCCATTGTCGGTGAGAATCAAGCGACCGGATTTGACTTGGAACCAGGGCATGGATCCGCGATACAAGACCTTAGGTGTCGCAGGCGTCGGAACGAGCCCAGGGTCCTTGCAGGTTCCTGTATAAGTGATGCGAGAAATGCCATTGTAGTTGGCGGGAGGGCTGGCGCTGCAGCAGGAAGCGCCCCAGTCGATCACATAAAGAGCTCCATCAGGGCCCTGTTGGAAATCGACGGAATTGAGAAGACTGGGCCGTGCGCCACGAGCCATGGTTAAGACTTGGGTCGGCGAGCCAGTGACGGCACCTGTCGATGGATTCACCTTCATTCCCCAGAAGCCATTGGTGCCACTGCTCACCGAGTAATCCCCGAACAGGACGGTATTGTCAAGATGAGGGGGCATTTGACCGGGATTGTTGATTGTGCCGTCATAACGGATGATTGGTCCGCCTGCAGCGCAAGAGCTTTCCATGCCATGGAAAGGGGTGTGGTAAGGGGGAAGGGTGTCGGCGCCTTTATTTCCCGACCAGTTATTGATCGGCATGCTGGGGCTCATGCTGGTAGGATTGAAATTGGCCCAATCTGTAGCGCTCGGCTCGCCGGGCTCGTCATAGTTGGCGGCCCTGGCCGATTGACGATTGGTTTTGCCATTGTTAAAGACCCAAAAAGGCCAGCCCCCAAAAGCAGGCTTGGTGGAAAGGCTAAAAGTTTCGCCACGCTCTCCAGACTTATCCGGTCCGCATTGTGCCCAACTAATCCAACCTGGACGCCTGGCATCCACGCTATAGGAGTACACATTGCGAACGCCTTTGACGTAGAGCTCGGGCTTGACCTTGGTCTCGTCTTTATACTCGGCGGCTAGGCTGGCCTTGCCTTGAGTCTCGAATTGCTTGGACCAATACTCGCCGAAATTGCCAGTCGGAATGGTATAACCCTTGGGGCTGGAGGCATCGGGCTTGATGCGTATGATGCTGCCGCGTAAATCGGCCGTATTGGCCGGACCCATGGCCATAGCCTCATTGTCGCCGATGGAGACATAAAGATTGCCGTCATTGTCGAATTGCATCCCACCGCCGGTATGCCAGCGACCCGTGGTCGCCGCCGGAATTTGAAGCAGGACTTTTTCGGTGCTGAAGTCAATCATCTTGGTCGTGGCGTTCACGGTGACACGAGTCAGTTTGAAGCCAACGGTGGCCGAGCTGACATTTCCGGCGCCTGCAGTGTAGAACAGATAGAGGAAATTGTCGGTTGCGAAGGTTTTTGGGTTGAGGCCGATGCCCACCAAGCCTTGCTCCTCGACGCCGCCGCCGCCGTAATTAACACCCGTAGTGGTGCCAATGACCGTGAGGGTAGCATTGGCGCCATTATAATAGAGGACACGACCGCTTTCGCCGGAAACTCCCTTTTCAGCGATATAAATGTCGGTATTCGTGGCGGCGGGCTGTTTGAAAAAGGCCATTTTGACGACGCGATAGGGAGACACGGTGCCGAAGAGAGCCTTGCTGACCACGGGAGCCACGGAGAACTCCGAGCTCAAATTCGCCGACAAGCCCTTGCAATCGCCCGTCATCGTGCCGGACGTATAGGCGGTCGTCCATGCCTGCGAGAAGCTTAGGTGGGCCATGATGCCCACTATGGCGGCCGCTAAGCCACCGGTTTTAATTGATCTCATGGATTACCTGTATTCCATAAATGGGAAGGAAAGAACCGACCGAGGCCGGTTTGGCCTGGCAAACTATCAAACGTATTATAAGCGATATCCGGGTAGAGGAAAGGCAAATCCTCGCGCATTTTACGCTAATTCCCCCCTCCCTATCAACTCGTTCGCCCCGTTCTAGTATTCAAATCCCAAGTGCCGAGAGCCTGTTACCGTATTAAGGTTAGGCCTCGTCTTACGGTTATGTACAATCCGAAAAAGGGTCTCTTCCTCAAAAGCCTCTGGTTGCTTCCTGCCGCTTTGGTGTGGATTCGCCCAGTTTATCCCCAAATTCAAGCTTCGAAAACAACACCTCCCCCCGTGGCTCAGGCCTCAAGCCCAGAACCTCAGCGCTGGGCCTTGGTGCCCATAGTTATGTCGACGGCTGAGACTGGATTGCAAGTCGGGGGCTTGGTGATGCGCTTTCTTAATCCTGGCGATACGGTAAACAAATCCTCGACCTTGGGCTTTGCCGCGCGTGTTTCGCAGAAAATGCAGGTGCAGGTCAATCTCTTCCCCGAATGGTATTGGGCGGAGAATCGCTATCATGCCACCGCCGAGTTGAACTATATCCGCTGGCCAGCCGAGTTTTACGGGCTTGGCAATGACAGCAATATTCCCAAAGAAGACGCCGACCCCTATTTAGCCCAAGGCCTCAGTGGCAAGGCCATGTTGGAGCGGGCCATTTGGCCGGGCATTTCCATGGGACCGCATTTGGAATTCAATGCTGAGGACATCGAGAATCGCAGCCAAGGGCGCTTGCTCAATGAAGGTATAACAGGTGAAGAGGGCGGCCTCATCGTCGGAGCAGGAGCGGTTTTCACTTATGATGGCCGTGACGAGATATATTGGACTCGGCGTGGTTCCTATTTGCGGGCACAGAATTTGTGGCATGCGAAGGGGATGGGCAGCGATTTCGACTACGACAGTTATTGCCTCGAAGTACGACAATTCTTCCCGCTTCTCAGCACGGGAGCCTTGGGGCTTGCTGCCACGATGAAAATGCAAACCGGCAATGTCCCTTTTCGCGAATTGTCGACTCCGGATGGCGATCATCAATTACGCGGGATGGTGCGCGGCAAATATCGAGACCGTGATTTGCTTTTACTGCAAGCCGAATACAAGAGCTACTTCCCCGACGCGGCATGGCTCAGCGCGGATTGGATTCGTAACCGACTGGGCTGGGCGGTATTCGCCGAAGCGGGACAAGTGGCGCATGACCTAGGTGAATTAGCGGGCGATCGGTTTAAACAAGCTTTCGGCTTGGGTGTGCGCTATGCGATGAATCCGGCGCAGCGCATGAATATTCGAATAGATGTGGGCTTTGTCGACGGTAGCGTGGCACCCGCCATCAATATCAAAGAAGCGTTTTGAGTGTTTATCTAGGACTATGAAAAAGTACGGCCCAAATAATTGCAAATAAAAAAGCTTAATTGGCTTCGACTAAAGTTGTTTGTCCTTATCGCAATAACCCACAGCAGTTTTCGCGAATGCGGGTTTCACCCCATCCTACTCAGACACCACCGCATCCCCATAAGTCCTATCTTCCAAGGCCTATGGAATTGACAGCGGGCCACCTGTTCTAATTGGGACAGATCCAATATTCACTGAAAAAAAAGCTAAGGATTAAATTTATACCGTGTCTATAAACCAAAGCCTGCGAAGCTTGCTTTGGCTGGTAATAGTTTCGGTATCGCTCCCTCAAGCAGCCAATTCTCTGACCAGTCCCGAGTCCTTCGCATTTTATTATGGAGCCGAGCCTCCTCTTGAGGAGTTGCGCGCCTTTGATCGTGTGATTCTTGAACCCGATCACGTGAAAATTCCACCGGTAGAAGCGGACACCGCGGATTCTATGGCTCAAGGCCGATGGATGGCTTATGTGGCCCTAGGTGAGGTGAATCGCAGTCGAGACTATTTTCGCAAAATTCCCGAAGAGTGGAAACTCGGCGGTAATTCCGCCTGGGGATCCACGGTTCTTGATCAGACTGCCGAAGCTTGGCCTGATTTCTTTTTGCTTCAAGTGATCACCCCGCTTTGGAAAAGGGGGTATCGCGGCTTTTTTCTCGATGCCCTCGATTCTTATGAATTGCATGTGAAGTCCCCTGAGGACAGGGCGCTCCAGGCCGAGGGGCTTGTCGCGGTGATTCGTCGCGTGAAAAAAGCTTATCCCTCGGCGCGAATCATGCTCAATCGCGGCTTCAACATTCTTCCACAAATTCATGAGCTGATTGATGCCGTGGCCTTCGAGTCGCTCTTTCGCGGCTGGGACGCGGGACAAAGCCAATTCACCGAGGTGAATGAGGAAGACCGTTTTTATCTGCTGGATAAAGCTCAAAACATCATGAAAACTTATGGGCTTCCTGTCGTTTCCATCGATTATGTCCCGGGGGCAGATCGAGCCCTGATGCGCAGCACGGCCGACCGAATTAAACACCTGGGCTTAATTCCCTGGGTCACAACGCCGAGCCTTGATTTTCTGGGTGTTGGTAGCGTAGAGGTCGTGCCTCGCAAAGTGCTGATGCTTTATGATGGCGCCGAGGGATTAGGAAAGGACGAACTCGCTATTCATCGCAATGCCGATCCCATGATCACCTATTTGGGCTATGTGCCTGAGCATCGTGATATTCGTATCGCTCCTCCAAAATATTCCCTGATTGGACGCTATGCCGGCATTCTCTGTTGGCTGGCCCCGGGCCGCAATGCGGTGAGCGAAACAATGAATGCGTGGTTGGTGTCCCAGGCGGCACAAGGCATCAAGATTGTTTTTTGGGGCGAAACGCCCTTTACGCTCAAAAGCACCCATGCCGAGGCCTTTGGCCTGCGCTCCCGTCATTCGGTGGTGAAAGACACCTTGGTCAAGGTGATTCAGGCCGAAAAAGTGATGAATTTCGAAATGGAGCCCTTGCCCGATGCCCGCGCCTTTCGCTCCCTCCAAATCAAATCAGGTCAACCGCTGTTGCGACTCGCGAATGCGCGAGGCGACACCATGGTGGCTGCGGCCTATATGCCCTGGGGAGGTTTTGTCCTCGCTCCCTTTTTACTGCGTACCATTCCCATGCAAAAGCAGGATCGCTGGGTGGTGCAGCCCATGAATTTTCTTGTGCAAGCCCTGCAATTGCCCGTATTGCCGGCTCCCGACGTGACCACGGAAAATGGCACGCGCCTCCTCATGTTTCATGTGGATGGCGACGGTTTCGCGAACAAGGCCGAATGGGTTCCGCATCCCTATGCCGGGGAAGTCCTGGAGACGGAGATTCTTAAAAAATACCCTTTTGTCACGACTTTCTCCGTCATTGAAGGCGAAGTCGCGCCGCATGGCATGTATCCCGAGCATAGCGCCTCTCTCTTGCCTATCGCCAAACGCATTCTCGCCTTGCCTCATGTGGAAATCGCCAGCCACTCTTTTTCCCATCCCTTCAACTGGAATAAGTTCGCACGCGGCGGCGCCGTCGGACGAGAGAATCACCTCGACATCAAGGGCTTTCTCTTCGCGCCCGATTTGATGGAAAGGGAAGTGGCAGGATCCATCGATTATATCAATCGCGAATTGGCTCCCCCGGGAAAGTCGTGCAAGGTTTTCCTTTGGAGCGGCAATTGCAATCCCGACGCGCGCACCGTGGGCTTGACCTATGCTGCGGGCGTGGTCAATATGAATGGCGGTGAAACCCTCATTTCCGCCTCTAGCGACAGTTGGACGGGCATAGCTCCCATCGGCATAGACAAGGGAGGGAATTACCAGGTTTATGCTCCCAATCAAAACGAGAACATGTATACCCATGAATGGACAGGCCCATTTTACGGCTATGAAAATGTCATCAAGACTTTCGAACAAACCGACAAGCCCATTCGCTTCAAGCCGGTGGATGTTTATTATCACAGCTATTCCGGATCGAAGCAGGCCTCCTTGCATGCCCTCGTCAAGATTTATGACTGGGTGAGTCAGCGGGATTTTTTCAATCTCTATGTCTCGGAATACACGCCCAAGGTGGTTGATTTCACTCGCATAGCCCTGGCGCGATCGGGCAATGCCTGGGTGATTCGCACCGCCGGCGCACTTAAGCAATTACGCCTACCGGCCACTTTGGGTTATCCCGACATGAAGCTTTCCCAAGGCATAGCGGGTTATGCCGATGTGGGCGATACGCGCTATATACACATGACGGGATCCCGAGGCACCTTGATTCTCTCAGCCAAGCCGCCCGCACAGCCTTTTTTAGCCAGCGCGAATGCCGCTGTGATGGAATGGAATGCCGGGGAACGTCACCTCCGCATGACCTTGCAGGGCCATTTGAATTTGGTCTTTACCCTGGGCCGCGTGAATTCCTGTCAGGTGAGTTCCGGTGGTGTCAAGCTGAATGGCAAGACCGATGCAGGTGGATATTTCTCCTATCGTCTGCCCGCAAAGCAGGCGAAAATCGAAGTGAGCTGCCCATGACGCAAAAATCATTTGCGCAACGACGTCGCTTGATGTCTCCTTGGGTCCTGTTTGGCTGTGTCTTTGCCGTGCTTTTGGCTATGGCCTTGGTATTTCCCAGGGCGACGGTTTTCCAGCAACTCATTCAAGGCGAAGAAGAAGAGCGCGTCGACAGCGTGCGAGTGATTTTGCTGCAAACCTTGATACAAAAGGGCGTCAAGGGCTTTGCTTTGCGCCGCGAATACATTCGCCAGCTCGGTCTGACGCGAAATTTTACCGCCGCCTTTGAAGAATTGGACGCCTTGGCTTCAAAATGGAGCGAGGCTTCTCGTGACAGTTTGTATTTACTTCAGGTGGATATCGGATCCATGGCCTATGCCGCCAAAACCGGCGATACCGGCATCGCTCTTCGGCATTTGAATTCGGGGGCCGAAGGTCTATTGCGGCATTCCTCCCTCCCTAACTTGATTTGGGCGGCGGGTAAAATTCAGGGAGCTGGCCAATTCGTCATTGCGGCTAACCTCTATTTGAAAATGGCGAAATTGGATTCGACGCCGACGCCATGGCTTTACCGCGCGGCTGCGATGCGGAACTCGGCGGGCGATTGCCTCAATGCCGCCAAGATACTGATGTCGATTTACGATCAAAGCAAGTTGGAAGTCAATCGCAAGCCTTTGCTGCTGCAATCTCTGCGCATCTTGCAGGCTTGCGACCGTATGCAGGAGGCGCTTTCTCTGGCCGAGTCGCGCATTGGCGAATGGAGCGGAGACACCGAAGTTTTACTTTTCGTGATTTCTTTGGCGCGATCGGCCAATCGTCCCAAGGTGGCCGAGCGCTTCGCCCAAATGCTGGTGAGGCCTCTCGCTGCGGCACCCGAGCCATGAAATTGCATTTCGCTGCGGCGAATACTCCGCTGCGATGGAAGTTTCGGGTCCTCGGCCTCTTCGCTATCGGGATGTTGATCTTATCTCAGGGCCGGCTTTCTGCCGAGACTAAAGGTTCAGCTGCGGCCGAGGCCGCCTTGCCCAAGGGTGCCTTTCGAGTATTCAATGATACGGTTTACACCTTGGCCTATGATGTTTTTCTGGAAGCGCGCAATATCAAATCCGCTTTCGAATTAGCGCAAGAGGCCGTGCGACAACGACCGGATTTATTTCCGTGGCGCGAGCGATTAGCGCGTATGGCCGAATGGGCGGCCGATCCCGGAATGGCCCAGAGGGAATGGGAAAAAATCGGCGCTCGCACAGGTAGACCCCATGCCTATCGCGAAGCGATACGCTTGGCTGGACTCATGCGCGATCCTGCTGCTGCCGCGCGCGCATGGGAAGGGTTGGCTGACATTCGTGATTTGGAAATGTCCGAATGGTTCCTGCTTCTGGACGCCTATGAAAACAGCGGAGAAACCGACCGATGCCTGGTACGCTTAAGAAAAAGGTTGAACGTCCGATTTGACCGGCCCTTGGCCATTCGTTTTGCGGAAATTCTCATGCGAACCGATCGCGATCAAGAGGCCTTGGAAATTCTGAAAAGGACTTCGGCCGAGTTTGGGACTACGCCGGACATCGGAATCAAGCAGGCGGAGATTTATTGTCGACGCGGGCAAATGCGGAAAGCGGCCGCCATTCTCGATTCGGTGCGCGCTTTGCCCCGTTCCGAAAAGGAGAACGCACCTCTGCTTCGACTACAGGCCTCCATCTATACCTGGATGCAACGCTATGGTGACGCTCTCGACGCCTATCGTCGGCTTTTCCTGGCCGGCGAATACAATGCCGCCGACTTGCATGAAATGAGCGTTATTGCCCGGCAGTCCGATCCGGATCTGGCCCTCAAAGCCGCCGTGGCGGGATGGACAAAGTTTCGTGATCCAGATCACCTCGTTTATTACTTGGAGCGATGCATCGACTTCGAAAGATGGGATTTGGCCTCGCGCATGCTTTCGCGACTGACGGCGGAGCAGTGGGCTTTAGGTGGCGAATACGCCTACTTCCATGTGCTAACAGCGCGCATTCACCAACGCGAAGGCAAGACCACCTTGGCACGAAAGGAATATCGGCATGCCCTGGCGCTCGACCCCGGCGTGGAAGAGTATCAGGCGGGATACTTATGGCTATTGATTGAACAAGGCCGCATGTCCGAATTGTCGACCTATGCCGATAGGCTCGGCCAGGGAAGTTCAACATCCAAAACCCTCATCGAGCCCCTGGCCATGGCCTATAAAATGCTGCAAAGGCAAAGTGAGGCCATGGCCTATTATCGCCTGCTTGAGGAAGCAAGGGAAAATGCCAACTTTCCCTTTCTATATGCTTTCGCCGAAATCTTGAAAGAGGCGGGAGACGGCGGTGGCGCTGAGCGAGTTTATCAACGCGCGCAGCAAGCCAAAAGGGTCGCATCGGCCACGGGAGAATTGGCTAGGACGCGCGAATGGCAAGAAAGCCAGGTGCGCTGGTCGCATGCGTTTGGATTCAGCGATGACGTGGATGCCGGGTTAAAGGCCTTGCAGAGGCGCTATCCCCGAGGCATAGGCATTCAGGAAATGGACGTCACCTGGAAAATGCAGCGTGGTCACAATCCCGAAGATGCCATGTCATCGCTAGGGGTGAATCCAGAGCAGGAGAAAACATTTTCATCTTGGGCCAGATTGGCGGTAGCCATGCGTCGGGAAGATGTCGGTCAGGTCTCGCAAATGTTGGAAAATGGAGAATCCGGTTTGGGGCGAGAGGATCGGGATCGAGCCGCGGCCTTTGTTCTTGCGCGGCGTCATCGTGCCGGCTTTGAAGCGGCGGCTGGCATGGGCAGCGGCCTTCATTTCGAATATCATCCCTATTATCACGAACGCAAAATCGCCTTGGAGGCGAATTCAAAAGTCGGTGATGGAGTGAGGCTCACGGTGGTGGGGGACATGCGGGAAAGGCCTTGGATTTCCAAGACGCTTCAGGTGGCCATTCCCGACCGTGAAGATGCCGGAAGGATGGAATTGGCCTATTCCACGCGCAAGACGACCACGCGCTTGTCGGCCGGTTTTCGTTCCACGGCGGCCGCATCGGTGGGGCGGTCCGAGGAGGGCGTGATGACCGTGACGGCTGAAGAAGAATGGCAACCTCTTCGCGAAGCGACTTTCACGGTGGCCTATGCAGGGAATACCCGCGCCGAAGAAAATCCGATATTGGCCTTGGTCGGCATGAAGGATGCGTGGAAATTGGGATGGCAAATCGAATTGCCAGCGGCTACCCAAATCCAATTCGACTTGGCGCGATCTTTTTTTCATGGCTGGGATGGTCGAAAATTAGGTGACGGATATCATATCAAAACCTTGTCCGAACATCGCCCTATCCCTCCTTTCTCCATCGGTGCCGCCTTGGCCTATCATCATTTCTCCGAAGGAGAAATAAGAATCGGACCCCAAGGCCTTCCCCTGGTGGCTGGCTTGCTCACTCCAGGCGAATTCCCCCGGAGCTATTGGCATGCTTCTATTAGCGCGGGATGGCAAAGCCGCTTGCCGCAGCGATCGTCCTGGATACCGTCGCCCCTCGCTTCAGCGGAATTGGGACGAAATGTCTTTCCCTCCACCGCGAATTTGCCGGCCACGTCCTCCAATGAATTTGCCCTGAAAGCCGGGCTCGTGCTTCCGCTCGCGGCGACCCAAAGTATGACCTTGCTGGCGGAATATGCTCGCGGACTGCAAGGGCGGCAGGAAACAGAAACAGCCTTATCTCTGCGCTATGGCTATACCTTAAAATGAGGAAATGCAAATGACTATCAAAGCGATTCTTTTGGCTGGTGTGACCCTGGTAATGAGCTTGACAGGCTGCGCGGGAATTCAGCACGGCGCGTCTCCCTCCATGTCTTGCGTCGACAAATGGGTGGTGCTGCCATTTCAAAACTATTCCGAAACTCCGCAGGCGGGACAAGCCTCGGCGCGATTGGTGGAAAATGCCTTGCGAAGCGAAGGCTTGAAGGAAGTGATTTTTTATCCGTCTTCACTGGAAGACAGCCTGATCGAATTCAGCATGAGCCATGGTCAATATGAAAGAACCCTGGATTGGGCGCGATGGCAAAACGCGGTTTATGGAGTGACGGGCTCGGTAGCGGAGTGGCGGTATAAAGGGGGATCCGACGGCGAGCCTGCGGTGGGCCTGACTCTTTCTGTCGTAGACGTCAAAACCGGAAAAACCATTTGGAGCGCCAGTGGAGCGCGAACAGGCTGGAGCAGTGATGCCTTGAGCGGCACGGGCTTGAAGCTGGTACAAAAACTGGTGTCGACCGCCGACATACGCTGCAATTGAGCTAAGAAGACCCCAATTAAATGATACTGGAAAGGCTATTCATCGCGAGTGGGGAAGAATCGCTCACCGAAGCGGGCGGAAAAGAAATTTCCGTACTCACCGCTACCGTGGAATCGGTATTACTGCCCGCTCTATGCCTGATTTGCAGTATTTGGTTGCGTCACCATGATCCTTTTTTCCTAGCGTCACAATTTCCATGGATTTGGGTGGCGCCCCTGCTGGTGGCCTTGCGCCACGGATCCTTGGGCGGCTTACTGGCTTCACTCACCTTGTTTTCGGGTTGGAGCCTCGCTGGTCTGGTCACGACTATGATGCCCATGGAATTTCCCCGGGGCTTTTTCCTGGGGGGCTTTATCACCACCTTTATCGGGGGGGAGTTTCGCGATCTGTGGCAAGCAGAAAACCGAAAACAAAGAAAAGCGCGACATCATTTGGCCATGCATCTCGACGATTTGGCCGCATCCCATCAGGTACTCGCGCAATCACAAGATAGGCTGGCCTTGGATTTCATTGCCCATGCCCCCACCTTGCGTGATGCCTTGGCCGAGATTCCTCGCCCCCATAGCGGAAACTTGGACCGCGAATCGGCCCAGGCCCTGCTCGATTTCCTCGCTCGCTTCTTCCAAATCGAAACGGCCGCATTGCATCTCAAGGATAAAGGCGGATTGAAGGCCGCCCCTCTGGCCGCCCTGGGCCAAGGCCGTCACCTCGATGGTACGGAGGTCTTAATAGGTGCCTGCTTGCGCAGTCGCAGCCTCTGCCATATTGAAAATCAACCCAATGCTACCGGGCCCTATCTATTTGTCGCTCCGTTGATTTCGGGCAAGGGTCCCATGCTCGCCGTCTTGGCCGTCGAGAACATGCCTTTCTTTGCCTTTCACGAAGAGAATCTTCGTCATGTGTCGGCCATACTCGGTTATTATGCCGACACCCTATTCGCCACAGCGCAAGCCGCGCCGGTTTTGGCGCGTTTGCCGCAATGCCCCGCGGACTTCGCCTCCGAATATTTGCGATTGCACCGGCTACAAGCAGAAGCAGCGATGCCTAGTGTTTTGGCTTGTCGAGTTTTAGCCTTCGAAAAAAACGAGAGTACCGAGGCGGAAGATTTTTCTCCGCGTGCCTTGGGAATGCGGGCCATGGATGGTCTATGGCTGCACCTCTTGCCCGACGGTCGTCGCGCCTACATCATGCTTTTCCCCTTTCTCAATGTGAAGCAGGGACGCAAAGCCCTGGCCCGCCTTTCGCTCGGCGCGGGCCCGGAATGGGTGACTTCCATGACTGCGCACGATCCGGTACAAGGCCTTGTCGACTTTTTAGCCAACCTGGAAGGCTCCTCCAACAAGGCGACGTCGAAGCCCCAAAAATCTCCTCTATGAATACCAGGATCACAAAGAAACCTCGGTCGCTTTACCTTAAATCCTTCCTCGCGATTCTGGCCGCCCTAAGCGGGCTCGCTCTAGAGGGGGCGGCCGCCTGGCTATTGAGCCTGGGTGGGCAGAACGCTTCTCAAGTCTTGCTGATGATTTTGTGGCATGTCCTTGGCTGCTTATTCTTGGCCTTGGCTTTCCGACTGCGAGGGAGAGGCAAGTCCAGTCCTTCCTTTCTGGCCTTTGTTTTCTGTTTTTGCTTTGTGCTCCCCGTCTTGGGAATGGCCGGTCTTCTGCTGGCCATTGGACCTGCCCTCTACCGCTTGGCCATTCCCGCCAAGCCGGACTTCCGTATCCTCGCTTCGGAGCGTAGGCATGCCAGGAGTCCGCTTTTCTCCGCCCGCTTCGACTTAGGCGGGTTTCACGCTCGCCTGCTGAGAGGTAACCTATCGGCTACCCATCGCCTGCCCTTGCTGATGGCCTTGGGCCGCCGATCCTCTCCGGCGGGAAATCGTCTGCTGCGAGAATTATTACGCGATGCGAACGATGAAATTCGCTTGGCTGCCTATGCGATTTTGGATCGCCGCGAAAGGGAAATGCAGGCCGCCATCGCCGTCTCAGAAACCGAAGTCCAAAAAGCCACCGACGATAGCGCCCGAGCCAAAGCCTGGCATCGCCTAGCGGCCTTGCATTGGGAGGCCACCTATCAAGAATTGGCCGAAGGCGAGATTTCGAGACGCCATTTGGAAAAGGCTAGGCACGCCATAGAATCGGCCTTGGCATTGCACACCAAAGACGCCTCGCTGCTTCTAATGCAGGGCCGTGTCCTCGCTCGATTGGGATCGATTTCAGCCGCAAGGGAAGCCTATGCAAAGCTGAAAGCCTTGGGTCTGTCTGACCGACGGGTCCGACCCTATCAAGCCGAAATGGCTTTTCACGCGCGCGATTTCGCTTCGGTACGCGCACATTTGACGGCCTTGGATAAAAAGGACGAGAACTTTGCCTTGAACAAGGTCAGACAATTTTGGTTGGACAAGGTGGCCTGAATTGAGCTCCCTATCTGCGGCCGAGGTTAAAACCCAGACCCTACCCAAAGCGGAGTCCGTCGACATCGCGCTTTTGTTGGAGGGCACCTACCCTTACGTGCGCGGGGGTGTTTCAGGTTGGGTGCACCAACTCATTCAAGCCTTTCCCGAATATCGTTTCGGGGCGATTTTTCTGGGTAGCGAGCCCTCGGCTTATGACGGCATTCGCTATGAATTTCCGCCCAATCTCGTCCATATCGAAGTGCATTATCTCTACGATGGCCCAGCACCCAAGGTGGGCCGATCGTCTGCCGTGAATGCCCAGGCCTTCACCGACATGCATGCCATGCAGGATGCTTTTATCGCTACGGGTCATTGCCCCATGGCCCTCTTGGAAAAAAACGCCTCGCACTTGCTGGAAGGCCGCATGCGAGAAGAGCATTTTCACAAGTCCCGCGAGACTTGGGAAATGATCACGGCGCTTTATCGCCAACATGGAGCGGGCGCTTCCTTTCTCGATTATTTCTGGACCGTGCAATCCATGCATGCACCGCTTTGGAAGCTGGTGCGCGTGGCTCAAGGCCTGATTCCGGCTCATTGTTATCACAGCATCTCCACGGGCTATGCCGGATTCTTAGGCTCCTTGCTGGCCTTGTCCCACAAGCGTCCCCTGATGCTTTCCGAACATGGCCTCTATACCAAGGAAAGAAAAATCGATTTGCTGCAAAGCACCTGGATACGCGAGACGGGAAAATCACAAGGCCAAGAAACAGCCGAAGGCGGAGTCTTGCGGCGATTATGGATTCGTTTTTTTGAAGCCTTGGGAAAGACGACCTATGCCGCCGCCAATCCTATCGTGTCTTTGTATGAAGGAATCAGGCAACAGCAAGTTCAAGACGGCGCGGAGGCCGCCAAAACCCATTGCATTCCCAATGGCATTAGTCTATCGCGGTATCAAGTCTTGCGTGCTAAGCAAGTGCTGCCACCCAAGCCCGTGTTTTCTTTGATTGGCCGAGTCGTTCCCATCAAGGATATCAAGACTTTCATTCGCGCTATGCGTATGGTGCGTCAAACCTTGCCTAATGCCGAGGGATGGATAGTAGGCCCAGGCGAAGAAGACCTTGCCTACTTCGAGGAATGCCGCGCTCTCGCCGAATCGCTGGATTTAAAAATCGGCGTACGCTTTCTGGGCTTTCGCAATGTCGATGAGATTTTGCCCCAGACTTCGGTGCTGGTGCTCAGCTCCATTAGCGAGGCCTTGCCCTTGACCTTGCTGGAAGGATTCGCCGCCGGTATTCCCGCCGTGGCCACCGACGTGGGCTCCTGCCGCCAATTGATACTCGGCAAGGAAAGCGATCCTGAAGACAAGGCTATAGGAGCGGCGGGTCGCGTGGTGGGCATTTGCAATCCTGCCGCCTTGGCCGAGGCCATGGCGGGCCTGCATGGCGATCGCGAGGAGTGGCAGCGTGCCAAAACCGCAGCCATCGAAAGAGTAGAGAAATACTACACGGATCACATCATGATTTCCAGCTATCGCAACCTCTATCGCCAAGCGTTGGGCTGACCATGGCGGGCATAGGCTTTGAAATCCGGAATTTGCTGCGCAAGGACAGCTTTCTAGGCTTTTTCCGCGCATACACCTATGCCGGCGTGATCGGCTCAGGCCCCTGGATACTTTCCTTCGCGGGAATTTTAATCGTGCATATTGCCGGCCGTCGCTTGGGCATAGCCACCCATCTTATCACCCAGTTTCAAACTTCGGTGACCTATGTCATCGCCGCGAGCTTGGTATTCAGTTCGCTTTTCACCTTGGCCTTCACGCGATACGCCTCCGATCGCCTATACGAAGAAAAGGTCCATCGCATCGCACCCGCCTTCCTTGGCGCCCTGACATTGCAAATGGCCGCGGGAGCGATGCTAGGTTTGGGCCTGGCCACTTTCCTATTCGATGGGCTAAGCTGGATTTACCGTGTCATCCTAATCATGAGCTTTGTCACCATGAATGGAATATGGCTCTCGGCTTCCTTGCTCTCCGGGCTCAAGCGCTATTTGGCCTTGGTGGGGCTTTTCGGCGCGGGCTATGCCGTGGTGGTCTTGGCCTCACTCGCCTTGCGTTCATTCGGCTTGGAAGGCCTCCTCGGCGGCTTTTTGATTGGCCATTTCCTCATGCTAGCGGGCATGCTGAATCTCATCTTGCGTGAATTTCCCCTAACCGAACGCCTTTCTTTCGACTTTTTAGAGCGACGAAATTGGTATTTGTCCTTGACCTTTGCCGCCTTGGCCTATCAAATCGGTATTTGGATAGACAAGGTTTATTTCTGGTTTTCGCCACGTCTAGGGCAAGCCATCATTGGCCCTTTGCATTCCTCACTCATCTACGATATACCCGTTTTTCTCTCCTATATCGCCACTCTCCCGGGAATGGCGGTTTTTCTAATGCGCATGGAGACGGATTTCGCGGAAAAACATCGTCAATACTATCAAGCCATTAGCGGAGGCGCGTCACTTGCTCAAATCGTCGAAGCCAAAGACGAAATGATCGACACCATACGCCAGGGTCTATTGGAAATCGCCAAGATTCAGGCCTTGGCCGTGCTATTCGCCATGATTTGGGGACCGGCTGTCCTCAAGCTCCTGGGCATATCGCCGCTATACCAGCGTTTGCTTTTCATCGATGTGGTTGCTGCGGGGCTGCAAGTGGTTTTTTTGGGCCTTTGCAATGTTTTGTTTTATCTCGATAAGAGGGGCGCCGCGCTGGGTCTCGCGGTACTATTGATGATAACCAATTTTTTCTTCACCATGGCCAGCGTGAAATTGGGTGCTGAATTTTATGGCTACGGTTTCGCGGCTGCCTTATTGGTGGTGGTCATCGCAGGTTTGGTCAAGCTCGATCATGATTTGCACGATTTGGAATTCCGCACCTTCATGCGAAAGAGGTGAGCATGTGCGTGACGAATCGGAAAAATCGACAACGAATGGCCATCGGCTCATTCGCAATTCTGGCCCTGCTTTGCCCGTGGGTGGGTGCGGCGGGAATTTCTTCCCATCTCACGCATTATGGGATGTGGAAAAGTTCGGACATCACGACCTTTCAGCGCTACGGTCTTGTTGCCTTGCAACCAGGCCACTATGAAGGATCCGATGGGGAGACCCAGGCCATAGCCCGCCTGCGTGCCAATGGCACCAAGGTCCTGCTTTATCTCTCCATTGGTGAAGATGCCTCCACCTACGATCAAGGCAAGCCCGCCGTGGGTGACGGTCGGGGTCCCGTGCGTTGGAATGCCGCGACCGCTTCCATCCTCTATGAAAACAAAGGCATCGCTTCGTATTATCTCGACGAATGGAATGCCAAGGGCTATGACCCCGATTCGGTGAATAAAGTCCCGGATGGACTTCCCGATAGGCAAGGCGATTGGGGTTCCTGTTTTGTGAATGCTGGCGACTCCGCCTGGCAAGCCTTGATGCTTACCGAAGCGGCGCGTCTCATAGCCCGGGGAGCGGATGGCTTTTTTCTCGACACGCCCGAAACCGCCAACCCCTGGACGGGATATGGCTGGACTTCGGAAGGCATGTATCATCTCATTCGCAAAATGCGCGAGGCACATGCGGGCAAATACTTGCTGCTGAATCGCGGTCTTTTCTTTTTTGATCCCGATCACGAATTGCAATATCGCTGGAGTCCGCGCAAGTTTTTGGATGGTACGCTCTTTGAAAGCTATGTCACGGGAAGCAATTATCCCGTCGACCAGGGAGGCAATGGCCTTTGGCGCGAGAACCCCTATTTCGCCAGCAATAAATACATCGTCGCGCCGCGCCTGAATGCCGAAATGAATCGCCCCGATAGCAGGGGGGCGGTTTTTCATATCGACTATATGGCGAATCCTTTACGCGCGCCGCTGGATTTGCCCGATGTTTTTCAGCGCATTCGGCAGGAAGTGGTGGTCGAGCAGGGATGGGTACCGCAAATAAATGATCGCATGCTCAGCCAAGCGCCCGCGCTATTTCTGGACAATCCCGCTCCTTCCGATCGAAATCCTCCGGCTTGGCGAAATACGGCCGCCTATATGGGCCAAGGCGGGGTTCCGCCGCCGCCGCGAACCGGTATGCTCAAGGCCATACCAGGTAACGGTACGGTTACCCTACGTTGGGACGTGGCTTCCGATCAAACCTGGCCCGTGCGCTACAATCTTTATTTTGCGAAAAATGGTCCCATCGATTTCAATACCTCGGCCAAAATCCTCGATGTGAAGACTGAAATCGGCGCCGACTATACCGATCGCCCCGGAACCGGCGCGGAAGATGGCTGTCCTTATGAATTCACTCTTACGGGCCTGACCAATCAAGCGCTCTATCGCTTCGCTGTGCGCGCCGAAGACGCGACCACGGGTGTGGACCCGGCTTTGGGTCGGATCGGCCCGGGAGGAGGCATTGAAGAAACCAATACCCAAGTCGTCATGGCCATACCCCGCGATAGCACGGCCTTTCCCATGGTCATCGACGGCGCCACGACCGATTGGAGCGGCATTCCCGCCATCGCCGATTCGGCCAACGATGCCACTAGCGTCGACTTCGTGACTCTGGCCGCCAGCGACGATCGCGACGCACTCTATTTGAACTTGCAATTTGCCGGTGTCGCCACGACCTCCCAAGTCGCGGTACTTTTCAATACGGATCGCCGCAGTACCACCGGCGATATAGTTCCGGCGGCCAGCGGCTTTAGAGGCGTGGATTTTAAATGGGAAAACGGAGCGCTTTATCGTCATCAAAATTGGGATTGGATTCGCCTCACGGCCAATGCCACGGTGAAAACTGCCGGCAATACCTTGGAAATGAGAATAGCCAAGCAGGATTTGGGTTTGGTGAATGCCCAAGGTTTAGACATACTGGCGACAACAATTGATAAGCGCGATATCCTGCCGAACCAGGGCCTCACCGGCTTTTCCTATAGCTTCACTCGTCCTGCGGTACCGGCCGGGTTACCCAAGGCAAGGTCTCTCCGCTCTCGCCAGGTCTTGAGCCTGAGCCGAGGGCCGAATGGACTTCACTTGACTTTCCGCAATCCTCAAAGGAAAGCAGAAATAAATGTTTATGACATCACGGGAAAGGCTTTATACCACCGAGAAAATGTGCAGGAAGAAACCTTGGTTTGCGCAATAGGCCGGGAGTGGAAAAACACCGTGCTGGTGACCCTGCGCGCCCAGGGCATGCATTCCGTGTCCCGGCTTTGGATGGTGGAGTGAAGGGAGGCTTTAAACGGAACGGCTATTTCTCGTGGAAGACGTGCACGCCTTCCCATTTCTGGATCAATTCCCATAGCTCCGGGTCGCCCTTCACCCAGGCCCGGCAACGCTCGATATAGTACTGGAGAATGCTGTCCATCAGCTGCCCGTGCTCGAGCCGGTGGGGCGGGACCATGGCTTGCATGGCTTCGAAAATACGCAAGGCATCCCGGAAACCCTTCTGGAAATAAATGGTCAGGGCCTTCTCAAAAAGCTCCCGGGTGGAATCCTTGTAGTGACGCACTTCCGGCGGCTGATGGCCATACACCTCGTAGATCTTAAGACGCCGCGAGGAACCCTTGACCTGCACCACGTCGATCCAGCGGTACTGATTGTTCTCGGTACCTAGGTCCCGGATCACTTCCTCGGTGACCACCACATCTAGGTAGTAGAGCTTGGTCTTGCTCTCGAGGCGCGAGGCGATGTTCACAGCCTCGCCGATCACGGTGCGGTCAAGCTTCTCGTAGGAACCGAAATTCCCGAGCATCACGGGCCCCTTGGCGACGCCAATGCCATTGCGGATTTTGGTTTTGCCCTCAAGAAACATCCCTCGGTTTAATCCCTGCAATTGCAGGCGCATTTGCACGGCAGCCAGGGTCGCACCGCGCCCATCAGGAAAGATGCCCATGACGCAGTCCCCGATGATCTTGTCTACCTCGCCGCCATTTTCGACGATAGGCTGGGTCATCAGGGATAGATAACGGTTCAGGAAGGTTTGTTTGTCTTTTGGCCCCAGTATTTCGGTCAGTTGGGTGAAATCGCGGATATCACAGAAGAGCACGGTCAGGTTCTTTTCCACCGGCTCGAACTCGGTAGGGTCCTCGCCTCGGGCCAGCTCGTTGAACACCGAGGGTCGCACGAATCGGGTGATCACCTTCTCGCGTCGGCTCAACTCGGCGTAGGCGGCGCGGATCTCCTCTTCGCGTTTTTGGGCCTCCTGGGTTCGGGCATTGGCGGTTGCCAAATCGAGGCCGCGCCGGTGTAAGGCACTCATACCCAACTGGATTATCACAGCAAGGATACCGACGGATACCGAAATACATAGCACACCCAAGAAGATGCGTAAGGACTCGGGATTGGGTGCGCCATGGCGCAGGGTGAACAATCCAAAAGCGGCGGCGGTTCCGAGGACGAAATTGATGATGAACCATTGGGGCTTGGCTAGGAGTCCCAGTATCAGGCCCGAGAGCAAGATAGTGGCTCCCCAAAAGGAGTCGGGCTTGTTGAGCAGGTACAAGTAGGTCACCGTCATAGGAAAGAGCAGCCAGGGAACAAAATCAAAATAAAGCATCTCCGCCACCGTGGGCCTGCGCGTGCGCGGATAGAAGACCAGGGACACCTGGGCAATTACGCAGGCGATGCGCAAAGGCCACCAGTCGCGGTACCCCATTCCAGCTTCGATGAAATGGAAGATCAGTGAGGAGAATCCGCCGAGTATGCCGATATAGCGGAGATATCCCTGGGTCAGGGAATAATCGTTATGGAAAGAGTTCCGGATGAGGGTGAAAAGAGGAATCATGGCGGCACTTGGCCATTGAATTATCGGTAGTGGAAAGCTTGTCTGTCCACTAGGATATATGGCGGAGTGAAACCCTTTTCAATTCCTTCCAGTGAATAGCAGAACTTTCTTGTCGATGGCTTTTTGATTCACATTTAACAAGGCGACATACATGCCGGCCGGCGCCTCCCTCCCGCTTTGGTCGCGTCCATCCCACTCCAGCGTTAAATCGGCCGCACCGACGCGTGGGGATCCGCTAAATAATTGTTTCACGCGCTTCCCTGCGGAATCATAAAGCGTCACTGTGGCGTCGGCATCGATCTTGGTACCGCTGAGTGAAAAACGGATTTCCGTGCCGCTCATCAGGATTCTTTTGTCTTTCGCCATTCCTGAACCCATAGCACCGCGAATAAATCCCACCACTTCGCCATCGGAATAATCCGACAAATAAGTCGGAGAGCGAGCGGTATCCTTGGGCAAGCCCTGGGGAAAAAAGGAGGCGGCATAGGTGTCGAGCACAGGCGCATGGGTGCCTGACTCATAGAGATAACCCATCATGTGGGCCAGCATATGATTCACGAGATTGAGGGCATTGGCCTCATTGTGCAAAGGGTTCATGGTCGTGGCGGTAGCATCGTATTTATAATGCACCGCGTCATTGTACATGGACGCGAGCGAAGGCGCCGCGCCCGTATTCAAAGAAGTTTGCACGGCGCTAAAGACATCGATGCAAGGAAGATTGCGGCGTTTGCACATGGCCACCACCGAATCGCGATACTTGGGATAAAGCGCCAGGGCATTGGCCGAACCCCATCCGCCACCGGATACGCCAGGCGATACCGTGAAGACGATGGGAATGATATTGAATGAAAGCAGCGAATCGACGATGGCGCCCATTTGATTGACAAAGGTCCCGGCATCTTTATTTGCAGCAGCATCATTGTGCCCAAAGGCTACCGTGGCTGTGGCCGCGCCTATGGTGCAAGTATTGGTGACTGCCCTTCGAACCACGCCAACGCCCCAGGTCGCCTGTTGGCTGCTGAGATTGCCGTATTCCTCGGAATGCCCCGACGTTCTCATGGCGCTTTGGCCCGCATTGCCATTGCTCAATTGCTGGCATACCGAGTCACTGCTGCGATAAGAACCCCAGAACCGGGGAAAGTGCGGAAAGGTGGCATCATGCCATGTGGACGCGCCTAAAATGGCCGTGCCCCAATTGGTGGACATGGACTGGCTATCGCCGATAAACATGATCATGTGATAATTGGGACGCTCGGTACCCGTGGTGACGGCTTGATATTTCGTAATCCAAGCTTGGTTTTTCAGTTTGAGCGCATCTCGGGCTGCCTTGGTGAGGCCGACCACAAAAACATTGAAGGACTGCGTCGCTTCGCTGGCACCGGACACGGCCTTGACCGTGACGGCATTGTCATAGGCTTGCGATTGCAAAGGGACCCAGGTGATTTTTCCGGTAGAGGAAATGGCCATGCCCTGGGGCGCTTTATCCAGGGAGTAGGTAACGGCCGCGGTACCGGCATCCGTGGTCACTTGATAGGCATAAGGATGATCGGTCGCGCGCTTGGCGAAAGCAATGAGAACCGGCTTCGACGTGACTTCAAGGGAATAGACTTGAGCTACAAAGGTCAGTGCT
This sequence comes from Fibrobacterota bacterium, assembly GCA_043753995.1. GTDB lineage: Bacteria > Fibrobacterota > Fibrobacteria > UBA11236 > UBA11236 > JAYUVP01. The sequence goes on along the minus strand of JAYUVP010000235.1, from coordinate 9,969 downwards.
AAAACAAAGGTGAAAATCTTGAGTGCGAATTTCATAGGGCCTCCTGGAGGCAAGGGGTGTTTCGATGCAGAGATTATAGACTAAAGGCGGGTCGTTTTCCCAGCGACGTTGCTAAAGTATCGCGGCCGCAGGCGCAAAGCGTAAAGCCAGCCACAGGACAATGCCGAAACCCAGCGAAATCAGCAGGGGAAAGCGCATTTTGCGCGTCCAAAGCCAAAGGCCCAAACCGACGCCAAAAACCAAGGCAAAACCGATAGGCACGAGAAAAACGTTTTGATGCGGCAAAAGCTGCGGGTCCGGGCGAACGGCCGTATACAAATACCAGGTGAGCAAGGCGGCCATGCCATTGAGGACCAGAGTCACTACGGGCAAAAAGGGATGCATGGAGGGAAGTTAAGTCTTGCGGCTCAACTTTTGGAAGTCCTGCTCCCTTCCCCTTTTCGCCGAGTCATGACTCTTTCGGGAAATTCCATGCCATGAAAGCCGAAATCGGCATAGAGGCTGTGAGCATCGCGGGTTTGTAAAAGCCATTGATCCACTTCTTGCAGGCGTCGATGATGGAGTAAGGCGGACACCACTTTTTTGCCCAGACCTTGCCCGCGATGATCGGGATGCACAATCACATCGGCGAGATAAGCGAATCGGCTGCCATCGGAAACGACTCGACCATAAGCCAAGACTTTTTTCTTGCTGTCCAATATGGCAGCGACCAAAAAAGAATTCGCTGCGAGCTTGCGCACACGCGCCAGGGAAATGCCGGGAACCCAATAGGATTCGGCGAGCAGGGCGCGAACTTGGCGAAAGTCAATGCTAGCGAGTTGATGCGTGATTTTCATGACTTGAGAGAATCCCTTTAGCTAAGTTTGCGCGAATGCGTTTCCCTACATGGCTGTTTGTTCTTGGGTCGGTTCTTCCGGCGTTTTCCGAAACCATGCCCGTCGATCTAGAAAAGCATATCGCGGAATTCGAGGCACACCATTCCTTGAACTATGCCGATCAATATTATGCCACGGTCTATCAAGGCGAAAAAACGATTTCGGGCTTTGCCTCCTTTCATGTCAATCCCAATAACAAGGCGGACAGCGGCCGCTACCTGGGATTTGAAAGCCATTGGCTCCTGCTGAATGGAAAAAAGTTTCTGCCGCAAAATACTGACTCGATTTCCCTCAACGGAATACCCGGGAAGCCGGTGGTCGGCTTTTGGCTTTTCGCAGTTGAGCGGGGAATCATCACGGCTTATTCGATTGAGCCCTATGGCGAGTTGGTGAAAGCCGAGATGGAGGGCCAGGTATACCCCTTGGAAAAAAGTCGAGATCAAAAAAGATTTCGCGAACTATTGAAGAAAATCCCCGAAGCGTATTTGCAATGGCATAAAGAACCCTTGGGAGCCATTTGCTATTACAACCGATTTCAACACGAAGCAGTGACCGATTTGAATTATGAAGAAACCGAAGAGGAAAATTCCTTACCCGGAAAAACGCTGATCCGTCCTCGGGAAAACGCGGAGCGCGTGGATAAAAATCCCAATGACCTTGTCGCCTTGGGTCGACTCGCAGAGTATTTCTGCATGCATAAAGAATTCGACAAAGCTGCAGGCTACTTGGAAAGAATGGATCGCGTTAAAAGCCCCCACTTTCGCACCTTGCTTGTACGTGGTTTTTGCGAAGATGAAAAGCTCAACCGCACGGTTGCCAATGTTTATTATGATAGCGCGACACGTCATGTTCCTTATTCATTACAGGCAACCCTTCAAAAAACCATGGTTCGGAATGATAGCGTTGTGGTTTATGATACCGTGCGCACCGTCAATGCAAACAAGCAGTTCTTCATGGGCTATAAATTCGGTTTTGGCATACCATTTTCGGCAGTGGGAATGGGGTTGTACACCCAGTTCCAATTCAGTGGGTTTCGATTCAGCGCTTCGGCCTCCGAAGGCATTTTAAATGTGGTTTGGGCGACACCCATACCAGCCTTGTCCCTGAGGCTTTATGCGCCAGGACAGGTTTTTCGAGCTTATATAGGATTTGTTGACTTCAATTTTTACAGTACTAGTCGAAGCTCTGCGCTACGCTTAATCGGACCTGAAATTGGCGGCGTCTTCGACTTGAAACGACCTGGTGGATTTTTGTTTGAGTTTGGTGCGAGCTACTACTTCGAGCCTTCCCATTTGAGCGTGGACGGCAAAGAAACAATCGGCGCCTCCAAAGATATTTTCCCTTACCTGGGAGTTGGCTATGAGTTTTAATCAGGTCAATATTGCCCTTCTTCTGCTAATTCATTGCGCTTTGGCTGCACCCCGAGTGGGTGTCGATGTAATGAGTCAAATGGAGACAACCAGGCAGCGCTCCGGAATGGTGCGCCAATTCACCCAGTCCACTGATTCAGAAGATTACCTGCCTCCGGTCACGGCCTATATCGAAGTTTTTCCCAAGCAAGGTGAAAATGCGCAAGGATACGGCATGGTGAGTATTAAGCTCAAAGCAAGAGAGGTCGAATTTGAGCCCATCAACGGCGAAAAGAAAATCCGTGATCCGGAATCCAAAAAGCCCTCCTATTCCTATGCGGAACTATCCGGTCACCGCTATTTTCCCGAAGACACCGACTCCATTCGTGTCTGGGGATTACGTGGCTATCCTCTTTCCAAGCATTGGGTTTTTTTATTAGCTGAAGGCAAGGTCAATGCTTATGGCCATTATCCAGGAAACTTTCCACGCTATTTTGCCAAAGGCAAGCCGGGCATGTCTATGCCGCCCGACAGCAATCAGACCTTTGGAGGCGATTCATTGCGCAACCTATTAAAACCTTATCCCAGGGCTTGGGCCGAAGCTAAAGATAATCCGGTGCACGCAGTGAAAATATTCAACGAGATTTCAGACAAGGAAATGACCCTCAGCGCGCAAGGAAGCCTCACCCATCAAAACGCCATACGCGATTGGTTTTCTACATCAGAAAGGCTGAATCAAATCCTGGAAAAATATCCGAATGATTATTTGGCCCTGATCAGTCGAGCGCACTTGCTTTGCAAAAGCAAAAAGTTTTCCGAAGCGCAAAAAGATTTGGCTGTAGCCCAAGATTTAGACTCGGCCTATTATTTATTGCCTTGGACCCAAGCTTATTGCGATGAAATACGCGGCGACTCTTCCATGCAGTTAGCCCACCTCTATCAAGCGAATCATTACGCACCTTATACTTGGGACCAAAGAAAAAAGGCGGAGTCGCAAATCAAGGACCTGGAAAAATCCGCGACCAATGCTTCACAGTATTGGCGGATTACTAAAACCAGAAAGCCTCTGCCTAAATCATTAGGTGCATCGTATTAGTTGGGGTGAAGTCTCCCCCCTCGCTTCCTGGCCAAACAAAAATCCGAAATTCACTTAACTTTCCCCCATGGACTTCTCCTGGTCGCTAGCCATTTTCGGGGTCATCTGGCACTTATTCGCCATCGCCAACCTGATCATGCTCGCCCCCTATGGCAAGCGCTGGGAAGGCTTCTACCTCGGCGTTCTTCTCGGTCCCTTCGGCACCATGATATGCATCATCATGCGCGAAAAAGCCAAGGAAGCCCAAGACTGACCCCTTTCTAAGCCCAATGGGGTCTAACCCTTCGTAACCCAAGCGTTACCGGCTCTTGCTTTTGACAAAATGTCGAACTTGCACAATTTGGCCTAAAAGCGATGCTATTCTTTGCCACGGTTTCCAGGAACCGGAGGCAGCGGTGAACATCATCGAAATACGCGGACTCACCAAGGATTATGCCCTCGGCAAAACCATGGTGCAGGCCTTGCGCGGCGTGGATCTCGATATTGCTAAAGGCGATCTCGTGACCATCATGGGACCCTCGGGCAGCGGCAAAACCACCTTGCTCAATATTATCGGTTGCATCGACTTGGCCTCTAAAGGGAAGGTCATGGTTTCAGGCCAGGATTTGTCAACGCTTAAAGATCGCGAAATCACCAATCTCCGCCTGCATCATTTGGGCTTTATTTTCCAGAACTTCAATCTCATTCCCGTGCTTACGGCCTTGGAGAATGTCGAATTCCCGCTTTTGCTACAGAAGAAATTGTCGCATGGGGATATTCGCAAGCGAGCCGAAGGTTTGCTCGAAGAAGTTGGGTTGCGCGAATTCGGCAAGCATCGCCCGGCAGAATTGTCAGGCGGCCAGCGCCAGCGTGTGGCCATAGCGCGCGCCTTGGTGACAAATCCCGATATCGTGCTAGCGGATGAGCCCACCGCGAATTTGGATTCGGTGACCGGCGCTTCGATTCTCGAAATCATGAAGGAGATGAATCGCAAAGAGCAAACCACCTTTGTGTTTTCGACTCATGATCCCAATGTGCTCAAGTATGCGAAAACGGTAGTGCATATCATCGACGGCCGCATCGCGGAGGCCTAGGTGCTGCTAATCCTTAAAATCGCCTGGCGCAATCTCTTCCGGCATCGCGGGCAAAGCCTGGTCGTCGGTGCCATTCTTTTTCTCGGCGCCTTGCTAATGACTATAGGCAATGGCGTGGTCTCAGGCATGGATGAGGGCCTGCACGAAACCATAGTGAAAGGCTTCACCGGTGATTTGGTTTTGGTGCCCGACAAGCAAGAGAGCGACAATGTTTTCATGGAAATGATGGGACGTCCCATCGAGGCCTTGCCGAATTTCACCGCCATCGAAAAAGCCCTGGAGAATCATCCCCTGGTGAAAGAGCTTTTGCCCATTGGCAAAAACATGGCCATGGTGATCAATGAAGATGAGGGCCTGCCCACCTATCTCTATTTGATCGGTGTCGACTTCGAGCGCTATGCCAAAATGTTCCCCAAAACCCTCGATTTGAAAGAGGGGCATTTGCCCGAGCCAGGTAAGCCAGGCCTGCTTTTACCCCTGGGCGCGCGCAAGGAGATTTTCACCGGCACCAATATTTGGTTCATTCCCAAAGGCGCCAAGCTCGACACGGCGAATCTCGAAGGCGATGCCAAGCTGCATCGCGCCGAGTTAAGTGTTAAATCGAGCATGGTTCTATTAGGATTCAATGCCGACAATAGCACCACCGACATACGTCTCGATGTCGATGGCCTCTTTCGCTACCGTTCGCTCAATACCCTTTTCGGCGCTTTTGCATTGGTTGATATCGAATCCTATCGCCAATGCCTGGGCTATTTCCGGGCCTCGGAAAGAACGCAAGGCAAGGTCAGCGGCCAGGACAGCGCTTTGTTTGCATTGGAATCCGAAGGTCTCGATGCCATGTTCAGCGATCAATCATCCTTGGTCGCCGAACTTCCCGCGGGAAAAACACCGGACTTGAGCGCCTCTCCGCTCTCCACCCAGACCCCTGCCCCAGCCGCAGGAACCGTATCCCCAACGTTACCTCCCGATCTCGATCAGGGCGCCTACAATCTCGTCCTGCTATTGCTCAAGCCTGGAACAAGGCCGGATGCGGCCCTCAAGGAATTGAATGCCCTATTCGAAAAGGAAAAGCTCGGCGTACGTGCCGTGACCTGGAAGCAATCCTTGGGGACGCTTGGCAGCCTCGCCTCCTTGATCAAGAGCGCGCTATTCGTCTTCGTCAGTTTTCTATTTGTGGTTGCCGTCATTATTATCATCAATACCTTGAGCATGGCTGCCATGGAGCGCACCTCGGAAATCGGCATGATGCGCGCCATCGGCGCTCGTAAAAGCTTTGTCACCGTCATGTTCCTCACCGAAACCGCCCTTTTATCGCTGTTCTTCGGTGGACTGGGCATAGTCACGGGTGCGGTGGCCGTATTTGTGGTCTCGCTTTTCCGCATCACCTCTACCAATGACATGCTCCAGCTCTTTTTCGGTGGTGATACCTTTCGGCCCTTGCTCACGCCGGGCGATTTCATTTTGGCACTCATGCAATTGGCCTTGGTCACTCTCGCCGCCGTGATTTACCCGCTGTGGCTGGCGCGACGCATGACCCCGCTGGACGCGGTGTCGAAAGAATGAGGCGGGCGGCACGAACATGAAATTCCTACTCATCATCAGCCTGCGCAACTTGTTTCGCCAAAAGCGCCGCAATCTCTTGCTCGGAGCAGCCATTTCCATAGGCATGGCCGTGCTCACCTTGGCGCATGCTTTCTCCCATGGCATCTCCGACTTGATGTTCAATCGTATTCTCGCCTATGTTACCGGGCATGTGACCTTGGCCTTTTCGGAAAAAGGCAATATCAATAATCAAATCTTCCGTGACGGGGAAAGCATGCTGGCCTTGGCCCGCAAGGTTTTGCCGCACGATGCAAAAGTCGAAGAAGGCATGGGCCTTTTCAGTCGCGTGGTGGGTGAAGGCGTTTCCGATAATGTGATTTTGGTGGGCATCAAAACCGATACCACTATGACCGCGGCTGAAAAAGCCGAAATGCGATCCAATTTCGGCATGACCGATTCGGCCTTTCGAGAGATGCAGCGCAGCGATATCGAGAATCCCGTGCTGGTGGCCGCCGACAAAGCGAAATACCTTCGGGTAAAACAAGGCGATGCCCTGCGCGCCCGCTTTCAAGACGTGTTCGGGCGCAGCCAAGCAGTTCGCCTCACGGTGGCGGGCATTTTCAAGCCCGCCAATATATTCATGTCGGCGCCCGTCTTTCTCGACGCCAAGCGTCTCAAAGGGATGGCAGGCTATGGCCCCCATGACATCAGTGGTCTGCACATTACCCTGAAAGATTCGAAAAAGACGGCTATACCGAATGCTAATGTCCTGCATGCCGCCCTGACGCCACCCTTGGCTATCGCCTACGGAGAAATCAAGGCGAGTGAAGAACCACGTCACATGCCTGCTACGGTGCTGGGCTTTCGCGTCGACACGGCATCGCTGCGGGGCTTGGCCACCAAGCTGGGCATGACGGCCATCGATCCCAATGCGGAAAACCAAACGGACATTCCCGGCGGCATTGGCAAAAAGTCGATTCTGATCGGTGCAACCATCGCCGATTCCCTAAAGCTCGCTCCTGGATCCCTATGCACCTTGAGCTATACCTCCAAACACGATTCGGCGAAGGCCAGCGCGGTATTCAAGGTCACTGGAATAATCCCTCGTGAGGCGGATTTACCGGGTGATATTCTCCTGGTCAATGACAAAGAGTTTTACGGCTTCTTCTACTCGGCTTGGCCTGCGCCACCCAGGCCGGAAGGCAAGGCCTTTCGTCCTGACTCGGCGCATTGGGCTTTCCCCTTCCTCAATGCCGAATGGTTGCTCATGAATCGCACTGCCACCACCGAGGCCATGCAGCAAAAATACCGCGACGCCACACGGCTCAAGACCAAGGCGACTCTTGTCGACGTGCAAACCATGTATGAAAGCGCGAGCATGGTGATTAAACTCGAATACGCCCTCAATATCATCACCCTTTCCGCCGTGCTCATTCTCTTTTTCATCATTCAAGTGGGCGTGGTGAATACCCTGCGCATGACCATACGTGAGCGCACGCGCGAAATCGGCACCATGCGCGCCATCGGCATGCAAAGAGGTGATGTGCGCACGCAATTCCTGATGGAAACCTTTTTCCTTTCTTTCGCGGCCTGCTTGGTGGGCCTAGGCCTCGCCTTCCTTTCCATGGCCCTGCTCACCCGTTTGCAATTTCAAATCGATGGCAATGCCCTGGGCATGCTTTTGGACAATGGCCGCTTGTATTTCCGCCCAACCTTGTTAGGCACCTCCCTCTATCTCTTGCTCATACTCGCCATTGCCGTGGCGACGGCCTGGTTTCCGGCGCGTCGCGCCGCCAATCTTTCCGCCGCCGAAGCCCTGAGGCATTTCGGATAATACGCGTCAAAGATCACAAGGATAAACCCATGCCTCCTTTCCGCCCTTCGTTTTATTCCCGACTCTCATTTTGCTGCACTTTGGCGCTTGCAGGTTTCGTGACTGTGGCCAATGCGGCTTCAATCCCGTCCGGCGCCGACATTTTGGCCGCCATCCAAAAGAATTCCAGCATCACCAGCGACATCACCGCCTCGGTCAACCTAACCCAACAAAAAAGCGGACAGGGCATTAAGAATTTCGAAATGCTCTATTATCGCCGCGATTCCGACGACGCCTTCCTCATCGTCTTCAAGTCGCCCGAAGCCGAAAAAGGCAATGGCTATTTGCGCGTCAGCGATAATTTTTGGATGTACCGTCGCAATACCCGCACTTTTCAGCATGTCAATCGCGATGAAAGTATCGGCGGCACCGACGCCCAAGGCGACGACTTCGAAGATCGCCCCATCACCGATCTTTATGGCGTCGCCAAGGACTCGACGGACAAAGAAAAAATCCAGGAAGAAGACCTGGGAAAAATCCCGGTTTATCGCCTCGACATCGTCGCCAAGGTGAATGACGTCGACTATCCCCGCAAAACCCTGTGGGTGCGGCGCGATAATTTTCTGCCGCTCAAGGAGCTTAGCTTCGCCAATTCCGGAGCCTTGATGCAAACCGCTTATTTCCTGAAATACACGCCGGTGCAAGGCCATTTCCTGGCCGTCGAGCAAATCTTCATCGATGAATTCGAAAAAGGCAATCGCACCAAGCTCAATATCAGCGAAATCCAACATACGCCCATTGCCAAGGAAATATTCACCAAGGCTTACTTGGAAAACCTGAGTAAATGAAATCTTCTTTGCCGCGCCGAACTTTGTTTCTGTATCTCGCTCTGGCCCTAGGTACCATGAGTGTTACCCTGGCGACAGCCCAGGAAATTTCCATAGACGAAAGCCAACTCTTCGCCGACACCTCTTCGGTGACCGACAGCGCAACAACAGCCCAACTCGCCCCTGGCGCTTCAAGCCACGCTGAGGCTAAATCCCTGGGCATTTCAGGCCATCTCCTCTGGGTCGGCCAAGGCGATCTCAGTCGGGAATATTTCGGAGACCCCGACGTAAAACACAGCAGTATAAGCAATGTCGCCGTTGGCGATTTGGCTCTCGACTTGCGCCTGCTGCGCGGTTACAAGGCCTTCGCCGATTTGGAATGGAGCTATAGCCCCGAGCGCACCGGCGCGAGCGCTGATTCGAATACGTCTTGGCGCATTCCGGAAATGTTCGTCGATGCCAATATTCAGCATCGACTGTATTTCCGCGTGGGCAAACAAATTTTGCAATGGGGCCGTTGCTATTTCTTCAATCCCACCGATCTCATCAATGTCGAACGCAAATCCTTTTTACGCCGCATCGGCAATCGCGAGGGTGTCTACGGCGCCAAGGCCCATATGCCTTTCGGAACCGCATGGAATCTATATGGCTTCCTGGACATGCAGGGCATAGGCCGCATCGACAGCGTCGCCGGCGCTTTCCGAGTCGAGAGATTGTGGGGAGCCACGGAAATGTCGCTAATGATTTGGGACAAGGGGCATCGCTATCCTGTCTATGGCGCCGACATTTCCACCCGCGCCTTGAAGCTCGACATCAATGGCGAGGTGGCCCTGCATCAAGTCTATCGCACCCATTCTTTGACTTTCCGGAATGGCCTTCCCTATGTGAAAAACGAAGAGAAGGAGTGGCAGCCCAAGGCCAGCCTTAGCCTAGGCCGTAGCTTCCGTGTTTCGGGTATACAAGACCGTCTCAATACGGTGCTCGAATACTTTTACAATGCGCCAGGCAATTCCCATAGGCGACTGGGCTTTGCCTCCATACTTCGATCCGTCTCTGGTTCCGGCGAATCCAATAGCGCGGCGCTGAATACCATGGCGACTTCGGGCCTCTTCGAAGCCAATGCCTATTCGCAACATTATGCCGCCTGCTTCGCGACCTTCAATCGCTTCTTGCTGAATGACTTGACCTTGACCTTCAATGCCATCGGCAATCTCAATCAAAACAGCGCTGTTTTGTCCACGGGCCTGGGCTATCAAGATCTCAATGATTTCAGTTTGAGCTTCAATGTGAATGCCTTCGCTGGGCCCTATGATACGGAATACGCCATCTCCGGCCAAGCTCTGCAAATGCAGGTGCTGGCTGAGGTGGGGTTTTAAAAAGTCGGTTGATTTTAC
>JAYUVP010000234.1:0-59132 GCA_043753995.1 Fibrobacterota bacterium | reverse complement strand
CGCTGACCGTAGTGGGCGAATGAGATTCTTATTGTCCACCTTGATTGGTACTACCCCCACTAGGCTTGCAAAGGGAACGGAAGTAAGGGTTGCATTATCGACGACCCAAATATTTCTATAAACAACCTCACTGTCGGCATCGTGATTTTGCAGATCGACATTATTTCCAGCACTTCCGCCCTGAGTAATCACGGAAACTTTTGCCTCATTCTGAACCAAAACGCCATTCAAGTAAGCCGTAATAGTTGCGGCATTTCCACCCGTCGGCGTGTAATAGATATCATAGGTTTGCCAGCTTAATGGGGGAAGGATGGAGTTGATCAAGGGAGTTCTAACACCATAGATGCCGCCCATACGGTTATTGGCTGTATCTAAACCAAAGGAATCTAAAACCTGCATTTCATGCATTTTTTTCATGTAGACTCCACTATTACCTCTTCCTTGGTCAACGCCAGTGGGGCAAAAAGCTTGCTTGACTTCCAGATGCATGAAAACCGTAGCATGAGTTGATTTGGAGGTAACGCCACGATAGAGGCCGCCACCATGCTTCATCACAACTTGTCCGCCTGTCCAATTCGTTAAATCAGCCTGGGTATTTTCTCGGAACCAAAACTTTGCGCCCCACTCCGCTTTGGGGACGACGCCTTCGGTTGGACTTTTTCGAACCACCTTGTTCAAGGTGAAGGCTTTTCCATCAGGGGTTGTTCCCTTGATGACGCGGTCAAGCCCAGTGCCCGAAGACACCCCTTTGTAACCGTTTGAGGTATTGAATCCCGTTGCCGCGACATTACCGATTTCGTGCTTTACCTTGCCGTCCCAACCGCCACCCACTGCATTCGGAATGGCAACCAATCCCTTAGGTAAATACTTTACGTCGTATCGGTTACTGCCCTTGGATACAACCCAGGCGCCAAGGTTTTCGCCGCCCTCAATGGCGCCGAAGTATTCGCCCTGAATTTGAAATTGTTCCAGAATATCCGCTGGCATAGGAATATCCGGCGGAAAGTACACCGCCGCCGCGTTTGCGCCGCTGATCGCGACCGCGAGCAAAAGGCTTGCTTTTAAACCGCTATATTTCTTGTAGTTCATAGTTCTTTCTCCCCACACCCTTATTTCAAAAACAACTTGCGCTGCCAGACAAGTCCATCGACTTGGCCGGACAGCAGATATACACCGGATTTCATCGCACCTAAATTGACATCACCTGGGCTATTGCCCGAAATGTCCATCAGCTTGCCGCCCTTGGCATCGAATAAAGCCAAGGAATAGGGCTGGATAAATGGCAGGTTCAAAGTGTAATAGGCGACATTGTTATCGGTGTTACTGGCACCGGCTCCGTCGTTTTGCACAGGCGTATTAACCGAGGCCGTCTGGGTCAGAATGCCCAGACCACGACAGGTGGAGCTCCAATTGCCATAACCAGATGTACTGCCTTTATAAACGTCGCCCGCCAGCATTTGGCCATCATTGGGGCCGCGGCTTCTGGCCATGGCGGGATGAACGCCGATTTCGCCAATGGTTATTGGGCTGCAGCCCCGGGTACCGGTCACACCGTCACCCTTGGTCGAAAGGTCAATGCCACCGATTCCAAAGAGGGAAGGAATGGCCGAAGGCCGAATTTGACTCACTCCAAAAGAGGGATTCCTTTGCCCCACGTCGGCCAAGTAGGTCGCGCGGCTATCGATAGTCGATGCCACAAAAGTATCCCGCTTTCGCAATGTCATCCTCATTCCCCTGAACTTCAGCCTAGTACACCCTCAAAGTATGGTCTAACCTATCCCCGGCTTTCCAAAGCCAAGCATGGTTAAATCCGGATATTTAGGTCATTTTGACCGCGTCGTGGGCTTCGTTTTTAAGCCAATTTCGCGACGAGTGAAGGTTAAATCCCCGGAGCCACCAGTAAACACGGCGACTTGGCCCAATTGCAGTAAACCACGTGTTTGCCCAGCTCGTTCCACGGCGTACATTTGACCTAAACTATGCCCGTCGCGAAAAAAAATCTCTCGGTCTTTGATTATTTGGATTACCGGCGCTACCTGGAAGACTACTTCACGACGCAGCGCATGACCCATGAGCGATTTTCGATTCGCAACTTCACCCTTGAAGCGGGGCTGCCCGTTTCCAACTCCAGTTTTTTCTCCAAAGTCATCGCCGGTAAGCGGAACTTGACCTTGGATTTGCAATACAAAATCGCCAAAGCCCTCAAACTCAATGCCTCGGAAATGCAGTATTTCGGTGTCTTGGTCCGCCACAATCAAAGCAAGGATGCCGGAAGTCGGAACCATCTTTACCAGGAATTGTCGACCTACCGAAAATCCAAAGCCCGTGTCATTACCCAAGAAGGCTACGACTACTATTCGCATTGGCAATATTCCATATTGCGGGCTTTTTTCGGCATTCATCCGAAAGAAAATCATGCCACAGCCATTGGCAAAAAGATCTTTCCCCAAATTTCAGCGCGAGAAGTCGAAGACGGCATCAAGCTTTTATTGCAGCTGGGTCTAATAGGAAAAACCGCCAATGGCTATGCCCTTCGGGACGCCAATATCGCCACGGAGCGCGAAAATAAGGATTATGTCGGCAAGCTGCGCATCCTTGAAATGCTTAAGCTTGCGCAAGAAGTCTTTCCCCATGTGCCTGCAGAGGATCGCGAATTCAACAATATGACGGTCTATATTTCCAAAAAGGGCTATGCTGCCATGAAGGAAAAGATCCGAATTTTTCGCGAGGAATTGAAATCCCTGGTGGCCTCCGACCAAGGTGAGGATCGCATTTACACCCTAGGCATGCAGTTTTTCCCCAACCTCGTTTTACCGGAATGGGGACCAAACTCCGTTCCCAAAAAAACCTGATGCTCCCTAAACCGCTTGCCTGGATGGCTTTGGGCGCCGCCCTGATCTTGGCCTGCAGCGATCGCCTCGCAGGGGGTTATGACGATGTGGAAAATCCTGCCCTAGCTCTAGCCTTGAAAGACAATCAGGGTCAGGCCATAGCGGTGGGCGAAGTCCGGGTTTATGCTCGCTATCAAAATCCCACGTCCGATAGCCTTCCCCTGCTGGTGCGGGCGACTTCGACGGGCGACACATTGACCCTATCGGATACTGCCATGAACGCTGCCATAGCCGAGGCCAAGCTTCGGGGCATGACTTGGCCTAATCCTGATGTCTTCGAATTCAATGTGGTCGGCCGCAGCAGTAGCCATGAGGCTTTTACCGTTGGATTTCAAGTCGTGCGGGAGAAGACCAAGCTTCGTTTTCAGCAATGGCTAAATGCGAATATCTTGCGTGATGCCGATCGCCGTGGTCGTTTAAATGTGGGCTTGAATCTCAAGGCTGCGGTGCTGAATTACCAGGGCAAGATCGGGGACCAGGGCCGCGAATTGGGCTTGAAATCCATTTTCGTCGCGGGTTCGCCTTATCAGGCCGCCACGCGGGCGGACGGCAGCTTTACTATGGCCCGCATAGGCTCGGGGCAATATGAAATCAAGGCGATGTCACAAGATGGCAAGGTCTATTCGGCAGAGAATGCACTGAATACCGACTCCAGCTATACCGGTGAAAACTGGTCGGAAGCCGATGTGATTTGGATTGAGCAATAGTCGGCTATCAAATAGGGCGCCCTAATTCCTCACATAGCCCAGTCGCAAGGGACCAAGCCTAACGCGGCTACTGCGAATACGCCATTGCTCTCCTCCTTGGACGACGGTGGCTCCGTCCTGGGTGCGGGCCTCGCCTTGCACGATATAAACACCGGTCCCCACTCGCTGTCCCATGGCTGAAACGGGAACCCAAAGCAAGCGCACCCATACCGTATCGCCTACAGACGAAGCACGTAACGTCTCCCATTCTTGTTCGGAAAATGCATGCGACACAGCATTGACGAAACCACCCAGGTGATCGAAAATTTTCAGCTTTAAACTTGCCAAGGGAACGCGAGTTGGCAAAACCAGGACAGGCCCGAAAGTAGCCGCCATACCGACATCGGGCTCGCGGGGAAAAATGGGTCTCCTGTCTTGAGTGACAAGTATCAAATTGGGAGTGGGTCCCGAAGGCACGAATGGGGCGCCGATAGTGGGATTGTTTAGCACACCCAAGCCCCCTACCCCACCTTCCAGAACCAAGGGCACTTGCAGCGGGATAAAATGCCTTTGCGCTGCATTGCCTAGCGAGTCTCGCGCCGATTCCCCCAAGCTAATGCTGTCGCCGCGACCCAGTTTGGCCGCGAGCGCTTCGGGAATAAGCAGGCGTCGATGCGCGGGATGAGAAACCAGGCATTGCGCGGCTTGATTCGCCAAATCGATGGCAGCATCGCCGCCAAGTTTGGCGAGAAAAACTCCCGTGGACAAGTCGGCAGGACGCAAGGCTTCCGACATTTTCACGTCGATATAGGCGGGAAATCCGCTGCACTCTTGGCCGGGAGAAGCTCCGCTTGAATTCAGAGAAGGGTCACTTCGCGGCTTCCCCCAATGCACGCCGGCCTCCATCAATACCGGGCTGACGCCATCACGCAGTCCAACGACCATGTTCACTTGATGGCCATAAAGGTATTGGCGGGTTTGGGCACCTACGGGTGCAAAGCCCGTTTGGCCCCAGGGGGCTTGATTCGCGCCGTCGAGGTTGGCCAATAAATGACGCCCCGCGCCATAGACGCTGGTATCGGGATTGGGATAAGCCGTGACCGAATACAATTTTCCTTGAAAAGTAAAATCGACGACGAGACCCTCGCGGGCACGGCCGGAAGAGTCGAGAAATATTTCCAAGGTTTCGGCGCGACCTTGGCCTTTGAGAACGCCATCATGGGGGCGAGCCACTCGCACGAGAGTGAGCGATATGCGGGCCATTCTGCCATTCGATCGCGCCGTAAGATTCAGCTTGGTATTGTCGGGGAAATCAGCGGGATCGAGATCGATGCAGGATTGCCCTCCGACAGCGGATATCCCCTTGCCATTGATGTCCCAATCGGAAGGCCGAAAATTGAGCCCTTGAGGCAGGTCATAATTGCCGCATTGCGCATCCAGTGGATTTTGAAAAAGGGCGCGCGAGCATAAGCGGGTTTTGCCGATGACCACGTCCTTGCTGGTGATGGGATTGCCGAGCGTATCGACGATTTGCAGACTCTGCATTTGCACCGGCTTCAAGGCGACATTGCTTTCCATGCCGAAAACCGAAGTCACTGGCTGGCGACTGCAGTAATACACATCTAAGTCGAGATCTTGCCCGCGCTTGCCTTGTAAAAAAGGCAGGCTGTCTAGGGCCACGGTTTTTGCCAAAGCCTTGTGTATGCCGCCCAAATCCACCACCAATCGCCTATCCAAAAACACCCACAAATCATCGTCGCCGAGAAATTTCAGGGTATCGCCGCCACGATAAGGCAAGGCCGCATTGATTTCCATGCAATAGGCGAAATCTTGGGTCAATTGCAATTGCCCACGGGCATTGACCCAGGGAATTTGCTGGCTGATCGAATCCGCGGCAAAAAAAGTCGTGTCTTCAAATTTCCATCGCGGCTTGTCGGCCGTACCGATCTGACTCATCTCCACGGTGGCGCAGGTATTGCCCCGAGCGTCCTTAGAGTCAAACCAGCTTTCCAAATGCATGGAACAAAACTCATTTGGACCGCTGAGTAACCTTTTTTGGCCAGTGGCAGAATCCAAGCCCAAGGTCTCAGCGACCATGCCCGGGGTCGATTTGTTAGTAGAATCCGCGCAGCCGATAACAATGCTATTGGAAAATTCGCCTCCGAAATCGCCATAGTCGTGATCGTAAATCTTGCCGCCCAAGAACAAGGTGGATTGCGCCGATACTAGGAAAGGCAGCAATACCCAGAGGAGGGCCGGGACCAATCCAAGGCGGAAACGGGAGGGCATAAGGATTTCCCTAAAGATAGGGCCTGGCTCCCACCTTTGCAGGGCATTGAGGCCCTGCTTTTCCCGATTTCCTCGCATGGACTTAATCAGCTGTGGAAATAGCCATGCCCGGCTAAAAATTCACTGGACTGGCTTAATCCAAGCCCGGGATTCTCGCAAAAGGGATATAGGTCTGGGGTGAGGTCACCTGCATAGTCCATGTCATTCAGGGCTTGGAATACCGCATTGAAATCGATGTCGCCCGCGCCGAATAGCAAATGGCGATGCTCATGGCCGTGAATGTCTTCCAAATGCACATTGCGCAAATAAGGGCCGAAACTCAGCAAGGCCTGCGCGATATTTTCACCCAGCACGGCGCCGTGACCCACATCATAATTGGCAAAGACATCACCCTCAAAGGCGCGACTTAAGGCCAGCATTTGACCCGCGGAATGGACCACCATTTCGGGCTCTTGCTCTAGGAGAATGGCCACGTTGCGCGGGCGCTGCGACACCAAAAGAGCCAATTCTGAACGGAAGACTCGCTCTTGCTCGGCGAAGTCCGGCGAGAAGGCTCCCGCCGCGAAGGGCGGTGTGGGACGAGCAAAGGCGTCCTGGGGGGGCAAGTTCACCGGAGCTCCGCCGGCACGCTCTGGTAGGCCCGTAGTCAGGGTCACATGCGGGCTACCCAGGATTTCCGCCAAGCGGGCCGAAGTCAAAGCCGCCTCGCGGCGCAGGGATCGACCATACGGAATCAGCGAGGAAAGCCCGGGCCGATGTGGTATCGATGAGAGCAAGCGGGGAAATCCCAAATGCACATTGCGCACCACGAGGCCGCGCACCTCTAAGCTGCGGCGCAAACCGCGCCACCAAGCCAAATCGGAGGCGAGGCACAAATGCTCGGGACGCATCACCCATTCGACCCCGCGAAAAGGCGTGGGCAAAAGCCAATGCGCCAAGCGATTGGCAATGGCGGCAGGGCTATCGCCTTGGGTCACGGAATCCGGCAAAGACCCGGTGGAGAAGCAGAGCATGAATTAGTGAATCCATCCAAAGGCCAAAAACTAACTAAGCCCTACGTTGGCCTTAGGACTTAGCAGCTCCAGGGGATCGCCGGTGGGGATGCCGAGGCCGACCGAACGAGAGACCTTGACGGGCCGAGGCGGGGGGAGGCGGAGCCAACCCCAACGCCATTTACAGGGTGGGGCCGCGATAGGTTTTGATGACTTCGCGCAAAAGATTTTCGTCCACCGGGGTGAGCACGCCTGTGCCGTGGCGATGCACTTGCCCGATGCCATCGAGAAGAATGAATCCGAGGCCTTGCGAAGTTTTCTTATTGTCACGCTGCACGGCTTGTAGAATTTGCCCGACACTGATTTCGGCGGGGATGGCGGGGAGGCAGCCGAGGTGCTGCAGCAATAAGCTTTGGCGTTTGTATTCGGCGTCGCTGAGTAGGCCCATGCGATTGGCGAGCATGCCGGCGACATTCATTCCATGCCATACACCTTCGCCATGCAAGAGGCGTCCTTGCGATAGCCATTCGAGGGCATGGCCAATGGTATGCCCATATTCGAGCATGAGGCCGAGGCCTTTTTCGCGTGGATCGAGGCGGGCGATTTCGAATTTCTGCGATAGGCTATTGCGTAAGAGTTTATCGAGTTTTGCGTCGGAAAACCAATCGCCTTCATCGAAGAAAATCATGGCATTGAGATAATGTGACCCGCCTAATAGCAGGGCGTTCTTGGCATATTCCACCATGGCCGCCTTGAGCTGGCGCAGCGATTCCGTTTTGCAAAAACGGGGATCGGCTATGCAGGCCAAAGGCGTTTGAAAAACTCCGAGGCGATTCTTTCCGCCCGCGAAATTCACGGCCTGCTTATTCGAGATGATGACGTCACTTTGCGCCATCAAGGTTGTCGGAACGTGAATGAAGCGAACACCGCGATAGACAAGACTGGCTGCGAGTCCGCCGAGATTAAGCACGACGCCGCCGCCAAAGGTGAGCACAACGCTGGAACGTGTGATGCCACGTTCGAAAAGCGCCTCGCAGACTATTTCGAGATTGGCGAGAGTTTTTTCGGTTTCGCCTTCAGGAATCAGGACGGTTTCAATCGAGAAGCGTTCGCCGAGCAAATGCATCAATGGCGAGCGAAAGAGCCCGAAAACTTTGGCATCCGTAATTAGGAAAACCTTATCCGGATTTTCAGCGGCGAGCAAATCAGGAAGCAAGTCGAAAGCGCCACGTCCGAAGTGAATGGGAGTATGACCCGCAAGAGGGCTAACCCAACATTCGATGCCATCGACGGCATGCGGCCCTAGGACCGAAAGGCTATGGACTGCCGCTTCGGCGGTGGGATTCTGGGCGATCTTGCGATCGCTTTTTTCACTGGTATTCTCGGCCCGTTGCACCATGATTTTGTGTAAGATACTGCGATTGGTTCACCTCGGGGCATACTTTCCTCGCTGGCACCCATTCTTTTGACAAGG
Organism: Fibrobacterota bacterium; assembly: GCA_043753995.1. GTDB lineage: Bacteria > Fibrobacterota > Fibrobacteria > UBA11236 > UBA11236 > JAYUVP01. The sequence goes on along the minus strand of JAYUVP010000234.1, from coordinate 50,800 downwards.
AATTTCGGACTTTGAGTTCCATACAGCTGACTTATTGCACCAATGTGCATGCCCTGGGCGATGCGGAAACCTGGCACCGCTCCTTAGCGTTTTTTGGCCCCGCCGTGCGCGCTCAATTAATGCGGGGAAATGCGGGATTCACCTGGAAATCCATGCCTCTTGGGCTTTGGTGGCAAGCGCCTTTGGCGCAAGCCGCAGCGCAAGACCCGGCGAAATTGCGGAATTTTCTCGCAGAGCATGGCCTCCGGGCCTTCACTTGCAATGCTTTTCCTTTTGGAAATTTTCACGAGGCCGTGGTTAAAACCAAGGTTTATAGCCCCGATTGGACTGAACCGCAGCGCCTGCAATACACCCAGACTTGCGCCTCATTAATGGCCTCACTTTTACCCGAGGGCGGCTTCGGATCGATTTCGACCCTGCCCTTGGGATGGCGAATGGGCTGGACGCCGGATAAAACCCGGGCTGCCGTGTCCCATTTGCTTGCCTTCGCAGCCTTTGCCGCCGAGCTGGAGGCGAAAACCGGCAAGCGGCTGGCCCTGGCCCTGGAACCTGAGCCCGGTTGCATGCTGGAGCGCACCCCGCAGGTTTTAAAGTTTTGGCGTGAGGATTTGCTGCCCGCCGCCCAGAGTAGCGGACAAGAGTCGTCTCTTTCACGTTACCTTGGCTTGTGCTATGACACCTGCCATCAGGCGGTGCAATTCGAAAACCCCGAAGCTTCTTTGGCGGCTTTGCATGGCGCGGGCATCGCCATCCATAAAATGCAGCTTTCGAGCGCTTTGGAATTCATGCCCGATGCCTCGCGGAAAAGCCTGGCGACAAGACAAGCTTTCGCCGAGGCGAAATTCCTGCATCAAACCCGTATCGCCTCGGTTACTGGCGCGGGAGACGAAGGGGTCAAAGACTTCGATGATTTACCGGAGGCCTTGGAAAAGGCCGATGCCGCGGACTGGGGCCGTACCTGGCGCACTCATTATCATTTGCCCCTGCAAGCCGAAACGTTATTGGATCCGGCGGCGGTGCGCACGACACGCGACGATATGGTGCGAGCTTATCGCTATGCCCTGGCTAAGGACTTGTGCCGTCACTTCGAAGTAGAGACTTATACCTGGTCGGTATTGCCGTCGTCGGAGCGGCCTCTAGACGATGCGGCGCTAGCGGTTGCCCTGGCGCGAGAAATGGAGTTCGTGATTGCGCAAACGCCGAACGGCGTGGAGATCAACGGGTGAAGGCAGGGTCGACCTTATTGCTCATAGATCAGCATAGCCTTGGATAGGATTTCCGCTCGACGTGAAGGCCGAAAATCCTGGGGGGTGCTCAAATCCACTTTACGGCCCAAAAGTGGCTCTAATTCTTCATTCCAAGTAAAATAGGCCCATCATTCTAACTTGAAAATAAAGTCGATCTCATGCCATCCCTACAACCTACCGCCGTTCTCAATATTGTCGGCCTGACGCCGCGCCATATCGGAGAGCATACGCCGCGTCTCAAAGCCTTTCTCAGTCGCGGTTGGATGCTGCCTTTGCGCGAGCCTTTTCCCGCCGTCACGTGCACGAGCCAGGCCACCATGCTCACGGGACAAAATGCTTCGCAGCATGGCATTGTGGGCAATGGCTGGTATTTTCACGATCTCGCCGAAGTGGGTTTTTGGAAGCAAAGCAATCATCTCATGCAAGGCGAAAAGGTTTATGAAAGCCTGAAGCGTCGCCATGCCGACTTCACCTGCGCCAAATTGTTCTGGTGGTATAATATGTATGCCCCCGTCGACACTATGGTGACGCCCAGGCCGCATTATCCCGCCGATGGACGCAAAATCTTCGACGTGTATACCTCGCCTCAATCCATGCATGATCCTATGGTGCGCGATCTCGGCCCCTTTCCCTTTCACTCGTTTTGGGGGCCGGGTTCTGGCCTGCCCAGCTCGCAATGGATAGCCGAAAGCGCGAAGTGGACTTGGAATAAACACCACCCCACCTTGAGCCTGGTTTATTTCCCGCATCTCGATTATGCCCTGCAAAGGCTCGGCCCGGATGACCCGGCCATTGCCACCGAATTGCATGCCATCGACACCGTGGCGGGTGAATTACTCGATTTTTATTCGCGCGCCGGAGTGAAAACCCTGATCGTCTCGGAATACGGTATCACGCGCGTGACGCGATGCATACACCCCAATCGCCTGCTGCGCGAAGCGGGCCTGCTGGAAACGCGTCCAAGCGTGAGCTGGGAAATGCTCGATGCCGGAGCGAGCCGCGCTTTCGCGGTGAGCGATCATCAAATCTGTCACATTTATCTCAATGACAAGAGCGCGCTTGCGAAGGTGATTGGCCTCTTCGAAAAGACGCCGGGCACGCGCAAGGTGCTGCATGGGGCGGAACGCGCGCGTTACGGCCTCGATCATGAAAGAGCCGGCGATGTCGTGCTCATGGCCGAACCCGATTGCTGGTACACCTATTATTACTGGCTTGACGACGCCCTGGCGCCCGACTTCGCCCGCTGCGTCGACATTCATCGCAAGCCAGGTTACGATCCGGCGGAGCTCCTCTTCGATCCCAAGCAGCCCCTGGTCAAGCTCAAAATGGCCTTCAAGCTGGCGCAAAAGAAATTGGGATTTCGCTATTTGATGGACGTGATACCCCTGGATGCCTCCTTGATCAAGGGCAGCCATGGCACGCCCGTGGACAACCCCGACCAAGGCCCCTTGCTGATGTCCGAAGACCCGGCCTTACGCGCGCTCGCCTTAACGGGAGCCACCGATTCCCGTCCGGATATGCGCGTTTTGAAATCGGTGATCGAATCCGCCGTGCTTGGCGCTTGAAGCGAAACATGAACTGGAAGGCTTTTTTCTCTCTGGTGCGCATACCGACGGTGTTCAGCTCGCTGGGCAATGCCTATGCGGGCTGGTATATCGGGGGTCACACCGAGGTGACGTCCCTGGCCTTGGGCATGCTCGCCGCGGGCTTGTTTTTGATGGCCGGCATGGCTTTGAATGATGTCGCCGACCTTCGCGTCGATCGCGAGGAAAGGCCTAAGCGCCCATTGCCGAGCGGAGCGATTTCCTTGCCCTCGGCCTGGATGCTTTCGCTTGGCATGTTGGCCTTTGGTCTTGCCCTGCAGGCCATGGCCAATGTCTACGCCGCAGGGGTGGGCTTGGCCCTGATGGCCGCGATTTTCCTCTACAATTTCGTGCTCAAAGGCACTTGGCTGGGGCCATTGGCCATGGGCCTTTGCCGCGCGCTCAATCTCTTGGCGGGCATGGCCCTCAATTGGCAGGCCTGGCCGCAAAGCACGGAAGCCTTTTCAATCGGCGCGCGCGCCGGCCTGATTTCCTTGGGTATTTACATCGCTGCCGTGACCTTTCTCGCACGCGATGAGGTGCAGGGCAATGCCCGGGGGCGGGTACGCGCCTTTCTCTTTATGCTAGGCCTTTGGTTCGGGGCTTGGGTGACGGTGGGAATTCGAGGGCTGGCCCCTTGGTGGGGCATTGTGGCAACCTTGGGCGGCATGGCCTATTTTCAGGCTCCACCCCTGGGGGCCTTGTGGCGGGAACCCAAACCCGGCAATACCGGCCGCATGGTTGGCGCCTTGCTGCGCTGCATCCCCCTGGTCGACATGTTGGCTCTATGGGCGTCGGGGGCACCCTGGCCAGCGGCGCTGGCAATGCTACTCTTCATGTTGCCCGGACCTTGGCTCATGAAAAAGTTTTATAGTACCTGAAAGGAGCTTGTATGCGAAGCTTCGCCTGTGTTTTCTCGGTCTTCGTGATTTTACTCACGGCCTGCGCGCCGAATCATCACCAAAAGCAGAGCGCCTATGATCCTTGCGGAGAATTGCAAAAGCATCAGTTGGAATTGCAGCGCATTGACGAGGATTTGACATCAGCCGAGGTGACTGAAGAACAAACCCAGGAATTGCAGAATCGCAAGGCGAACCTCCTCCGTGCGGACGAGCGCTATCGCCGCGACTGTCGAGGTTGAAACTGAAAAGCCCAGTTACCTCTATGCTTTCACTGAAGTCTAACCTGGTGTTTTCCCTGGGAGCGCTTCATGATTGCCGTGATAGGAGGAACTGGATTACTGGGTAGCCATGTGGCCAAGGCTTTTGCACGCCAAGGGCATACGGTCCGGGTCATTGCCCGCAATGTCCCGATTCGCCCTTGGTCAGAATGGCCGCAAATCCACGGCATGACCGCCGATGTGCGCGATTTGCCGGCCTTGACCCAAGCCTTGGCCCATTGCCATGCCGTCCATATCAACTTGCCCGAGGATTCCGATTTGCGGGCCAATACGGGCGGTTCCACTCTAGCCCTTCAGGCCATGGAAAATGTGCTGACCTTGAGCCGAAAGGCGAATTGGCGTCGCATTACCCTACTTTCCCAAGCGTCCATTCATCGTGAAGCAGCCCAATCTCGGGATGTGGAGGGCCGGACCCAAGCCGAGCAAATGCTACAACTCAGTGGACAACCTTTTGCCATTGTCCGCTCGGGACCGATCATGGATTCGCTCGCCCAATGGATAAGACCCAGCAAGATTCGCATTCCGGGTTCAAGCGCGAAAGCATTTCGTTGGGTCGCCGGAGACGATGTCGCGCGCCTCATTGCCCGCCTCTATGAAACACCCCTATCTACAAGTCTGGGCTTGGGTAAAATCCTCTTAGCCCAGGGCCCTGAAGCGCTTTCCCTCAAAGCCGCCTTGCATCGGTATTGCGCGACCTTGCATCCCGAAATCAAGGTCGCAACCTCGCCCTATTGGTTATCAGCAACACTCGCCCGGTGGAACCGAGATACTCGCCGCATGAAAATCCTGCAAAACTGGAGATATCTGGAAAGCGTGGGAGATAAGGGTCTCGGGGTCGATGGTTTTGTCCTGGCCGGCATCACTCCCATAAGCCTCTATGCTTGGCTGAAGGCCCATAGGCCGGTGGTTTGGCGCAATGAACCGGCTCCTATCACGGCAGGTTTGCTCGCCTGACCCAGGGTCACCCTTCCGCCGAATTATTTTTTGGGCTTCTCCACCGGAGAGAGGCCATTCATGATTCGCATTCTTTTCCTTGGCATCTTGACCCTATTGTCCTCGGCCTGGGCCGAGGAAGCCGACTTGTTTTATACCAAGGTCGGTTTTTACTTCGAAAAGGGCCGCCATCTCACCTTGAACTATCGGCGTGGCGAGCATGTCCCCGTGGGAACTCCGGTGACTCTGGTCAAAAAAGGCAGGAATGCCTTTATCATTCAAGATCAGGGTACGCAAACGGAAATCAAAATCGAAAACCAGCAAAAATTCTCCCGCGTTTCCATCGATAGTATTTTCAGCCGATATCTCTCTCGCGAGAAAATCAATTTAGCGTCCTTCAATCCGGCCTTTCTCGATACCATCAAGGTCGGCAAGGTCGCCGTGGGCATGACCAAGGCCGAAGTCATCGCCTCGGTGGGCTATCCACCCGGCCACCAAACGCCTTCGCTGGAAGAAGACAACTGGAAATATTGGCCATCACGATACGATACACAATTGGTTACCTTCACGGACGGCAAGGTCTCATCGGTTCTTGATTGAAGCGCCTATTTCCCGCCTTGGTTTCGGCCGTGGGCATAGCCGCCCTGGCCTTGTACCCCCTCATCGCTTGGCTCGGACTCAAGCATGGATCGCCCAGGGCTACCGGGTTTTTGCTTGTGATCCTGGTCGCCTTACGCCTGCCATGGATTCGGCGCGGCGGTGCGGCCCGCATGGGGCTGAGCCTGGCGGCCATCCCCCTATCCGTTTCCTTGCTTACCGCGGTCACCGGACACGCGGGTTTTTTACTCTGGAGCCCGGCCCTGACCAATGCCTTATTGCTCGCCTATTTTGCCTTTAGCCTGAAGCGCGGCCCCAGCGTGGCGGAAGCCTTTGCCCGCCTCAAGCACGGGCAATTAACGCCCGAGGCCGTGGCCTACTGTCGCAAAGCCACGGTTGCCTGGTGCCTTTTCTTTGTCCTCAATGGCCTCATCGCTGCAGCTACGGCATGGCATGGAGACCGGGATATTTGGGCGGCTTATAATGGCGGGCTTTGTTATGTTCTCCTGGCCTTGATGGCTGGCGGCGAATTTTGGATACGCCAGCGCGTACAAGCCAAGCAAGCCCACTAAAATGAATCGACCTCCGCTTCGTCTTTCCCTTTGGGCCACCGCCCTCGCTGCCTTATCCCTAACTCTCCTCCCGCTAGCCGTTCAGGCCACGGAGCCTAAGCTTTTACCCGTATCGCCGGATACTTTGCCCGCTCCACTCGCTGACCTCGCCAGGCGCTGGAAAGCCGATAGCAATTTCACTGCTGCCTTTAAGCAAGCGCGCACCGTTCCTGGTTTACGCCTACCCATGCAGAGTTCGGGGATTTTTCGCCGAGAAGGCGGAGGGGCCTTGCGCTTCGACCAAGAAAAACCCTTTGCCCGCTCCATGCGCATCAGCAAGGAAGGCATCGAAGAAAAACTTCCTGATGGCCAAGTGCGTCGCTTCGGAGCCAATCAGCCTTTTGCCAAGGGAATATTGACCTCGCTTTCGACTTTATTTTCCGGGGACTTTAAGGCAGCGGCCACCCAATTCGATGCACGTTGGGCCAAGCTTCCACAAGGCTGGAAATTGCAATTGCAACCGCGGGGACTGATGGCGAAAATGATTGCCGACATCCGCATTGAAGGCGATACCTTGCTGCGTCGGGTCGAAGTGCGTGAAGTGCAAGGTGGGTCGACCTTGATTCACTTTTCACCTGTCCCATGAATCGTCGCTTATTAGGCGGCGGCCTGCTATGGCTCGCCTTGATTGCCATAGCTACGATTTGGGTTGCCCAGCGCGGCCTCCATTTTCGATCCAATCTTTTGGACTTGCTTCCCGATACGGAAGCCACCCATGCCCTGAAGGATTTGGCGGCGCAAAAAGGCCCCTTGTTGATCTTTGGGGTTCGCGCGCAAGACGAAGAGTCAGCATTGCGCGCGGCCGACAGCCTCACTCTGGCGATTCGCAAAAACGCGGATTGGTTGCAAAGCGCCAAGTCCGGAGACACCGCGACGAATCCCGCTGGCGCGCTTGGGAAAACTTGGTGGGAACATCGCCTGGTACTTCCCTCTCGCGATTTGGAAACCCTCGCGCAAAGGCAAGATACCGCCGCCTTGCTGATCCATTTGCGCGAAAGGCTCTATGCTCCGATTTTACCTTCAGGCAATTTGAAGCAAGATCCCTGGTTTCAATTCCCTGATTGGCTTATGTCCTTGCAAGCCCATTCCGGCGGAGTCGGCACTTGCGGGCCTTATCCCTGCGTGCAGCGCGAAGACGGCTTTTGGATCTTGGTGAAGGCCCGCCTTCTGGGAAATCCTTTCGATGCGCCCTTGCAGGAAAAAACTAAAGCCTTCCTGAGCCAAAGCGATTCCCTGGCACAGCGCCTGGGCGTGAAAATCATCGCCCAAGGCTTGACCCTCTATGCCGAAGCGGGGCGCAGCCGCACCGAAAGCGAACTCAATCTTATCACCCTAGGATCGCTAGCCGGGGTAACCGTCCTGCTACTGGCGGTATTCGGGAGCGCCGCAGAATTGCTCCTGGGATTATCGGCCATAGGCCTCGGGCTTTTCGGCGCCGCCGTCTTGACCCATGCCCTCTTCGGCGGATTGCAACTCATCACCCTCGTGGTGGGCAGCACCCTCATCGGCGTCAGCGTCGATTATGCCATCCTGTTTTTCTTTTTGCGTCGCGCCGGATCCTTGCTGGCCCCGGGAGAAGCGGCCAAACATGCACGCTCGCAGGGCTGGGCCTTGGGCACCACCGTGCTTTCCTACGCCGCCCTCGCCTCTTCGCCCTTCCCTGCCCTGAAGGAAATGGCCTTTTTCTGCGTCACCGGCCTCATCACCGCCTTTCTTTGCATTTGGGGGTTTTTCCCTTTGATCCTTTCCCTGCAAAAAACCGGACGCCCGCCCGCCTCATGGTTTTCTCGACTTGCCGATAAACTGTGGCAAATTTCACGTCGACCCTGGGCCGTGATCGTGGTGGGGGTTTTGGTGCTCGGCCTTTGGGCAGGACTGCCGCAAATGCAATCCCGCGACTCGCTTAAATCCTGGCAACCGCCCGAACCTGCCTTGCTCGCAGGAGACAGCTTGCTACGTCAAGCCTTTTCGGCGCCTTCGGCTTCTGCCTTTTATTTGGTGAGCGGGCCCACCTTGGAAATCGCCTTGCAACGCGAAGAGGCTCTGACGCGCCTTCTCGATTCCGCCACCGCGGCGAGTGCCCAGCCCAAGGCTGAAGGCAAAAACTGGATTGGCCTCAGTGCCTTTTTGCCGAGCCGACAAAGGCAAGAAAACTTCCGCGAAAATCTCTTGCGCCTCAGCGTCGTGCCCGAGATCGCGGAGCGATTGGTGCAACTGGGCTATGACCCCGACGGACTAGACACCCTGCGACGTCACTTGCAAGTGACGTCGCCCCTTGACCCATCTCCGGTTTGGCAATCCACCCAGGCTGATTTTCTGCGCGATATGCTCACGGTGGACTCCTTGCCCACAGGGTGGCGCTTGCAAGTGATGTTGCGCGACGTGAAAAACCATCCCCTGCCCGGGGCCGACATAGCTGGCGTCACCTGGGTCAATCAGCAAGGCGATCTCGACGACTTGGTCGGTCACTTGCGGCGCCATGCCCAAGTCCTTAGCCTCTTGGCCTATGTCCTCATCGCCGCCTTGATGTGCAAGCGCTATGGATGGAAGCGAGGCTTGCGTCTCGGCCTGGCCGTGGGCCTGGTCGCAACCATGATTTTGGGCGCGGCCGGTTGGTCTTCCGAGGGATTGCAGTTTTTCGGGCTCATGGGTTTGGTCCTGGCTCTGGGCATGGGGGTGGACTATTTGATTTATCTCAGCGATACGGCACCCGAGAGAGCGGCGCAAACCTGGGGCGCTATTTTACTTACTGCCACGACAACCCTCATTTCCTATGGTCTTCTCATTTTCAGCACGACGCCGGCCCTGCGTCAATTCGCGGTACTCTTATCCTCCGGCATCCTTTTCTTTTTGCTGACGGCGCCGTGGGTCACTCATGGGCTTAGCCAACGGGAACAGCCCAAGTGAAAAATTTGTTTTTGCTGTCCGCCTGGAGCGGCATCGCCCTGCTGGCCTTGATCGGTTGCGCATCGTCCGTGCCCCGATTTGAATCGCTTGCCGGTGAACCTCCTATTCCCGCAATATGGCTGGTCGCCAGCGACTCTTGCCTGGTCGAAGACGGCTGGATTTCCTTTCGATCTCTGGATGCAGACACCACTCAAACCAAGCCTTATTCCCTAGGCCTGCACTTCGAACAAACCGAAAACGGATTGTCGGCCATTGGCCTTGGCCCTTTTGGCCGTGTCGTTTTCGAAGGTCATTGGCAAGGTGACAAGCAGTATATCAAGCAGGCTTTGTTCTCTGGCATGCCTTGGAAGCCGCATCGCTTGGCAGGAGACTTCCTATTACTTCGCCAACCTTCCGACAGCCTCGCGCGATTGCTCGGCGCGACTTGGCGTCGCCTTCAAACCGACTCGCTGGAAACCTGGATAGCGCCTTCTGGCCGCGACAGTTTGAGCCTAGGCCGCAGCCACGATGGGCTCACAGCTTGGTTGCGGCGAAGCTCAGTAAGCGAAAGATGGCAAGTCGAGGTGCATAGCCAAGGCCCGCAAAGGATGGCCATGAGTGCATGCAGGGAGTTGGCGAAACCTTGATTCGAATCCCGCGGTAATCGTTCAGGGGAGAACGGTTGCGGCGGCCGGCAGGAATTGATTTCCCATTTGAGCTTGAATGGACGATTGGCTTTGGAATTCTACTATTACCGACCGTCTTTTCCTTTGCGCATTTTTACCTAAAACCCTTGGGGGCCTTGTGTTCAATCCGTCGATCTTGATTCGCTTTGTTTTTATCGCTATCGTCGGCACCTTTTTCGCAGGCTGCTCGACCAGCGTTCGCTTAAAAATTCAGCGCGCGCCTGAGTTGAACCTGCCGGGAGTAAAATCCCTGAAGCTTGAACCTTTTTCAGTTTCCGGTGATTTGAATCTCAATTTGGTGAACTCAAGCAATAGCATGCTTGGCTCCCTGGTCAATGCCGCCGCGGGTGCGGGGGCGAATAAATTGGGAGAAAGCAAACATCCGGCTTTGCAAGCGGATCACTTGCAGGGTTTACAAGCCGCCTTTTTCAAGAATGCCTTTTTTGAAATCAATGACGGCAAGAGCGACAAGCCGAGTGATGCAGTAATTTCAGGAACGGTTTACTACGAAGTCGAAGACGAAGGAGAAGCCCAAGAAGAGAAGAACAGCGACGGAAAAATCGAGAAGTGGTATGAAATGACCCGCAAGGCCAAGGCCACCATTCGCTTCAATGTTAAGCGTCATTCCGGCGAGATGATTGGAACCAGCGAGGCCATTGGCATGGCGACCGTGGTCACCAAGAAGGAAACCGAAAATGACGCGCGTAACCATGTTACCCCATGGGAAAAGGTGGTTCGTCAAGCCATTCTGAATGCGCAAGAACCCACCGTTCAAAAAATCGCCCCCTATTTTGTGTATGAGACCCGCACTTTTGAAAAGGGAAAATCAGCCGACATCAAGGCGGGGAATAAGGCTGCCAAGGTTGGCCAATGGGATGAAGCCGTAAGTCATTGGAAGACGGCGGGAGAACAAGGCGAAGCAGCCGACAAAATCGCCTCCGTTTATAATCTGGGCATATACCATGAATCGCAAGGGGATTTGCCCGCCGCTCTCGCCAAATTCGAAGAGGCAAAACAATTGAGCGGAAAGCCGAAATACGACAAGGATATCCGGCGCACGCGCACCCTCATTGAGGACGCCAAAAAAATCAAAGAAACCGAAGCTTCACGCAAGTAGAATAGAAGCAGCGGAGCCGTTCGGGCTCCGCAACTCGAATCAATCCGGATTATTGGGCTAGCCGGCACTCCCACAGGGTGTGACCCAGGCCCAATTCGCGGTGAACCGCGACTACCTTCAAATCGGATTGCGCCAACATGCGCTCCAAATCGGTGGCTTTGAACATTTTGCTATTGCCATTGGCCATGGCCGTGAAATAAAGCGATAGGTATTGCAGGCAAATGGCCGCGCTTTCCCAGCGCTGGTGATCCCAGCAGGGCTCCAATATCCAGAAAGAGGTCTGCGGGTTCATGGCCGCCTTGGCCTTGGCCATCAGTGCCAGGACTTGCGGTTCGGAAAAGCAATCGAGGAATTGGCTCATCCAAATGGCGTCCCGGCCCTTGGGTAGCTCGGATGTGACGTCGAGGACATCCTGGGTCATCGCTTGAAAGCGGGAGGCAAAGCCTTGCGCGGCGACATTGGCTTCGGCGGCGCGGCATTGCGCGGGCAAATCCACCAAGGTCACCTTCAATTCGGGCGAGGCGCGGAGGGCACGCAAGGAAAACTTGCCTGTATTGCCGCCCACATCCACCAAGCTTTTAGGGCCTGAGCGCAAGAGGGGTATCAAGGCTTCGTCGAAGGCCGAATCGGAATAGTGATGATCGAAGGCCAGCCAACTGCGCAAAATGGTTTCGGGCAATTGCATCAGTCCCTGATAAATCGTCGGCCATGGCCCCAGGGTTTTCAAGCCTTCGGGACGCTCCCTCGTGAGAGAATCCTGCAAATGAAATAGGCCTTGATAACAAACGTCCTGGGTGAAATCCATATTCACGCGGGCCATTTCATCATGCAGCAAAAACCAACCGGTTTTGGAAAGCCGATACACGCCATCCTCATTGGAAAGCACGAGACCGGCGGCTAAACAGCCCTCGAGCAATACTTGCGCGGAATAGGGCGTCACGCGGCATTGCGTCGCCGCCTCGTCGCAGCGAAGACCTTTGGCGGCCTTGTCCAAGGCATTCAATAAACCCATATCACGGGCGCATTTTGCCGCTTGAAAAGCGAAAGGCGCCAGGCCGAGGGCTTGAGCATCGCGCTGGGCCTCTAAGGCGGTTTTCATTTCTTTGCTTTGATTTTCAAGCATGGGACAAGACCCCGGTTTTGCCGGCTTTCATAGGCAGGCCAAGTTGCGATTGATAAAAGGATTCCATGGCCCGGGTCAAACGCCGGACCCGAAGGGGATCGCCGACTTCGGCGCCGTTGGCATTGGGCCATTCCATGGCAGGATGAAAAGTGACGTCGAAGATCGCCCTTTTATCCGGAACATGCCACCAGGGCTCATGCTTGCGGAGAAAGCCAGGTTCAGCGCGAATCGTTACAGGTATTATAGGTACTCCGGTATGCAGGGCGATGCGGGCAGCGCCCAGTCGAAAAGGCCAAAGGGCATTGGCCGGCGACCGCGTTCCTTCGGGAAAGACAATGAGCGAAAACCCTTCCGCGAAATGCTCTTTCGCGATTTCGATCATTTGCGGGCCATCGTCATTGGGTATATAGCCCGCCGCCCTCACCAGCCCGCCCCAAAAGCGATGGCGCCTCAAATCACTGCGCACCACGCAACTCGCCTTGGGCAATTGGCTGAACAGGGAGACTACGTCGAGAATGGTGGGATGATTGGCGATGAAAAGGGCAGGACCGGAGGGAATATGCTCGCGGCCCGCGACGCGGAATCGCTCGATGACACGGAAGACAACGATACAACGGATATAAAACCGGTGCGAAACCGAAACCAAGGCCAAGACACCGCGCTTGCGCGCTACCGGGTCACGGCTGAAAAGCAGGATGAAGGGCACAACACTGGTAGCGAGAAATAGGCCGCCCCAAAGCAAGGCGAGTATGGCCAGGCCCGTGCCGACAATGCGCCAGCTTCTCTCCAACCTATACCCAAGGCGCATCAAGTATCCCAGCGTCCCAGGATAAGTGAGGTATTGACGCCGCCGAAGGCGAAGTTATTGCTCATGATGAGGCGTGGATGGCTTTGCCGTATTTCGCGCACATAGTCGAGAGGCGCGCAGCGGGGATCAACGTCCTTCAAATGCAAGGTCGGCGGAACCCAGCCCTCTTGCATGGCGCGTATGCATATCCATGCTTCGATGCTTCCGCAAGCTCCCAGGGTGTGGCCCATATAGCTCTTCAGCGAGCTGGCCGGGACGGCGCGATCGAAGCTACGCCAGGTGGCCTGGCTTTCATTGATGTCGCCGATCTCGGTGGCCGTGCCATGCATATTCACGTAGTCGATGTCTTCGGACTTTAGGCCGGCGTCGCGCAGCGCCAAGCCCATGACCGCTTCCATGCCCTCCACGGATGGATGTACGATGTGATTTCCATCGCAATTCGTACCATAACCGAGCACTTCGGCGTGAATGCGGGCGCCACGGGCAAGAGCATGGTCGAGGGATTCCAGCACCAGAGTCGCCGCGCCTTCGCCAACGACCAGGCCGTCGCGGCTGACATCGAAAGGCCGGGGCACGGTCTCAGGCGCATGGTTGACCGTGGAGGTCGCGAACATGATGTCGAACACGGAAGCACTGAGATAATGCAATTCCTCGGCGCCGCCGCCGAGCATGATTTCCTGTCTTCCGTCGGTGATGGCCTCGTAGGCATAGCCTATGCCCTGGCTACCCGCGGTGCAGGCGCAGCAAGTGGGAATAATGCGACCCTGGGTCTCGAAAAATTGGGCCACATTCGCCGCGGCGGTATGGCTCATGAATTTGATATAGGTGCTGGCATTCACGCCATCGAGATCTTTGGCAATGCCCGCTTGCGCGAGGAAGGATTCAAAGGCGGGCGGCGAACCATAGGTCGAGCCATAAGCCACCCCGGTGGCTCCGCTTTTGATAATAGGCGAGCCGGCGAGGCCGGCGTCTTGCAAGGCCAATTCCGTGGCGCGCACAGCCAGCAGGGAAACGCGGCCCATGGTGCGTAATTTCTTGCGGTTGTAATACTCGGGAACGACGAAGTCGGGAACGGCCGCCCCCAAATGAGTCTTCATTCCCTTCACTTGGGTCCAGGCCTCTTGCCGGGTCACGCCGGATTTGCCCTGACGTATCGCGGAAGATACGGTTTCCCAATCCTTGCCGAGGGGGCAAAGGCCGCCCATGCCAGTCACCACTACGCGGCGCTTCATGCCATGCCTCCATTGACCGAAAGCACTTGACCCGTGACATAGGACGCTTCGTCCGAAGCCAGCCAAGAGACGGCTGAAGCCACTTCTTCGGCCTTGCCCACGCGTCGCATGGGTATCCACTTCACCACTTCTTCCATGGGCAATTCCTGGGTCATATCGGTTTCAATAATACCTGGCGCCACGCAATTCACGGTTATGCGGCGGCGCGCCAATTCTTTGGAAAGCGCCTTGGTCGCGCCGATAATGCCCGCCTTGGCGGCGGAATAATTGACTTGGCCGCGATTACCGACGAGGCCCGAAATCGAGGAAAGGGTCACGATACGTCCACCTTGCTTGGCCTGCACCATGGGCATGACCACGGGGTGCAGCACATTGTAAAAGCCGTCGAGATTAGTGCGCAAAACCTTGTCCCAGGATTCGCCGTCTAAAAGGGGAAAAGGAGCGTCGGCGGCAATGCCCGCATTGCAAATCACCGCGCGATAGACGCCATGGCTTTCCATGTCGGCAGTCAAGGTTTGCGCGACGCCAGCGCGATCGGAAATGTCGCAGGGCAAGAGGTGGCCCTCGCCTCCGGCAGCTTCGATTTCCGCCAATACTTTTTCGGCAGCTTCGCGTTGGCTGCGATAATTCAAGGTCACGTGATAACCATCGCGCGCTAAACGCAAAGCGATGGCCTTGCCTATACCTCGGCTGGCACCCGTGACTAAAGCCCTTGGTTTCATGCATTTCCCTCTAAATATTTTTCGGAATCTTCGGGCCGAAACACATTCAGTACCGCAGTAGCGCAAATGTTTCCTCCTGCGTCGCGAATCAGCCCTTCGAATTGCATTAATTCAGCATCGCCCCAAACGTGAGTCACTTCGACGCGCAATAATTCGCCATGGGTGAAATAAGGACGGGTCGTAGCGTATTTGGGTACCGAAAGCAAAAAGCCCAGGCTCACCCCTTGGCCGCCACGCCTTCCCTGCCAGCCCGCCACCACGCCTATGCTTTGGGCCAGATATTCCATCCCGACTATGGCGGGAACGCCATGTTCTTCCGCGAAAGGGCTACCCGCATGAATGAGCACTTCGCAATAAGCATGTTGGTCGCCTATTTCGATCACTCGATCGAGCAAGACCATGGGAGAGCGATGCGGCAAATATGCCGCTGGCTCCTCAAAGGCTATCGGGTCCATGAAAGGCTCCCTTGCCAGGCATCTTGAATCAGGCCTTGCTGCGAGAGACCGCAAAGCCAGGGCAGCAAATCCATCACGGAAAGTTCTGGCGCGGTGGACGGCGAGGATTGGGGAGAATAAGCGATGCGAGGTTTGCCCTGGGGCGCTTGCGAGGCCAAGACCAAGGACAATACCCTGGGAAGATCGTCGCGGGAGTCAGGAGCGTCCCCTGGAAAACCAGAAGGAAAGCTTTCGTCGGCAAGACAAAGCAATACCGGCGTTTCTGGGTCGCGGACCAGCAGCCCCATGGCCTCCAGCAAGCCAGCCGCCAAGCCATTCTTGCCGGCACTTACGGCGCGCGAGGGGCGAGTATTGGCGTGGGTGACGCCGAAATAGCCCACCGCGCTATGATGCACCGAATGGCTGAAGGCCGTGGGCGAAAGCGGTTCTGGAGTGGCGAGGCTTTCGAAAAGCCGAAGTAAGGTGTGTATTTCCCCGTGACGACTGGCCAATACCTTGGCGGCCAAGGAAGGGTCGATATCGGCTCTTTGCAAAGCTTCCAGCCCAGAATCAAGTACCATGCGCATGAGTAAACTCAAGCGTCGACGTAACAGGGAAGGTACGTGACGGCAAGCTGGCTGTTCCATGGGTGCGGAGCTTTGGCCGCGGAGAAAATGATCTTCGACGGCTTTGGCTCCGGGCCATTGGGCATTCCAGAAAGACCAATCGAGCACATAGGCCGTGGGCAAGGCGCTCATCGCGGCCTCCCGAAGGCCAGCACGCAATTGCTACCGCCGAAAGCGAAACTATTGCTGAGCCAAGCGCCCTCGGCGCGCGCCAAGGAACCAGGAGCGACCCAGGGCAAGCGGGGCAAGGCCTCGTCGGCGACGCCATCCCAATGATGGGGAGGGGGTATGGCTCCTTCGGGGTTTTGCAGGGCCAAGGCGACCAAGGCCGCTTCTATGCCGCCTGCCGCTCCCAAGGCATGGCCGGTGAGCGGTTTGGTGGAACTGACCAGGATGCTTTCGCCGAAAACTCGCGCGAGGGCCTTGCTTTCCATGGCGTCATTGAGGGGCGTAGAGGTACCATGCAGGTTAACATAGCCCACTTGATGGGGCGAAAGACCGGCATCGCGCAAAGCAGCGCGAATGGCCGCCTCGGCGCCCACACCTTCGGGATGCGGGGCATTCATGTGATGCGCGTCATCGCTTTCCCCCGCGCCTAAAAACAAAACCGGAGCTTCTTCACGCGTGAGCAGGAAAAAAGCGGAGCCTTCGCCGATATTGAGGCCGTCGCGATTGGCACTCAGGGGATTGCATCGCCGTGACGAAAGCGAAGCCAAGGCATCAAAGCCATTGAGGGTGAGTTGGCAAAGAGCATCGGAACCTCCGGCAATCACGGCGGAGCAAATGCCCATATCGAGCAGGGATGCCGCGGTGATAAAGGCCTTGGCGCTGGAGGAGCAAGCCGTGCTCACGGTAAATGCCGGCCCCGTGATACCGGTCACGGCGGCGACAAATTGGGCCAAGCTGCCCATTTCATGCTGGGTTTGGTAGCGATAGCTGGCGGGAATGGGGCGGCCTGCATGCCTTTCCAAAAAGGCGGCCTCGCTGGCATCGACCCCGGAAGTGCTGCTACCTACCACAATGCCGATGCGATTGGGCCCCACCTTGCTTTTCCATTTTTCAATGGCTGGCAATAGAGACGGCAAGGCGCGATAGGCCAGGCGATGATTACGGCATTCAAAATCCGACAAATGGGCGGGCAAGGCGTCGAGCTTTTGCGTGACGACGCCGCAGGGCAAGGAAGCACCGGCACGGCCAATCAAAGGCACCGAGGTCATCGCAGGCGGAATAACCGACAATGCTGCCGACAAAAGCGGGCCGGGATAGTCGCCCAAGGCGCAGGTCACAGCCATGGCCTCTATGCCCACCGGCCTCATGCTTGGCCTTTTTGCATAAGGCTCAGCAAATCTTGGGGCACGGGAACGAGCAGGCTGAAATCCGAGGATCGCAAAACCACATGCTCGGTGGAACCGGTGGCAGAAAATTCGCTTTCGCCCACCACGCGCAAACTGTATTTCACCACCAGCTTGATTTCGCATTCCGTGAGTTCGGAGTGCACTTCGATTTCCTGGCCATAGCGCAAAGGCTTGACATGACGGCAATTCGAGCGAATCACCGGCAGGGCATAGCCAAGGCGGACGAGATCGCCTATGTCGAGGCCAATGCCGCGCAGCAAATCACAACGGGCGATTTCGAAATAGCGGTAATAATTGCCATGCCAGACTATGCTCATGGCATCGACATCGTGAAAGGGTATGCGCAGTCGTGTTTCGCAAGTCGCACTCATGGGACACCCCGTAAATTCGGCAAATCACCTTGGGAAAGTATTCTCGTGAGCGCGCGCAATTCGCTTTCCAAGGCGCGATCTTCCTCTATGCGGGGCGATAGGCGCCGCACGGCTTGATGCCATGCCAGCAAGGCAGGCGAAGCCGAAACACTTTCGCGCTCGGCGCGCAAGTCATAGCCTTGCACCGCGGCGAGCAAGGCGCAAGCCGCCGTTTGCAGGCTCAATTCCAAAACCCGCAGGGCATCGCGAGCGGCAATAGTGCCGAGACTCACCTTGTCCTGATTATGCGATTCGGTGGAGCGCGAAAAAGCGCTGGCGGGCATGGTGAGCTTCAGCGCTTCGGCGGCAAAAGCCGAGGTGGCAATATGCACGGCCTTGAATCCATGATTCACCGGCAAACGCGCTTCCGTTGCACCCGACAAATTCGCTGGCAGGCCGCGATTGCTGCGCTCATTCACCAGCAAGGCCACTTGGCGATCGAGCAAGTCGGAAATATGGGCCGTGGCCAATTTCAAGCCGTCCATGGCGAAGGCGATATGGCCTCCATAGAAATTGCCGCCATGATGCACCTCGCCGTCGGCGGGATCGATCAGGGGATTGTCATTGGCGCTATTGAGCTCGATTTCAATCCACTGACGCATCCAGGTGAGTGCGTCTTCGAGCACACCGATAATATGCGGGGCGCAGCGCAGGGCATAGGTGTCTTGCAATCGGCTACCCGGAGGAGGGACGAAGTCAGCCGAATAAGCGATGGCTTCGGCAATGGCGGCGGCGGATTTACTCTGCCCGACATAAGGCTTCTGCGCGAATAGATAGGGAGCGAAATGCGCTTTATTGCCGCGCATGGCCAAAACGGCGAAGGCCGTGATCTGCGAAGCCGTCGCGGCCAAATAGCCCGCGCGCTCATGGGCCAGGCAGGCCAAGCCCGTCATGACACTGGTGCCATTCATCAGGGCAAGGGCTTCCTTGGGGCCTAGAGTGATGACAGGAAGACCGCTTTGCTGCAATGCTTCGCGGGCAGGGCAAATGGCTTCGCGCCAAAGCACTTCGCGCTCACCGCTGAGCACGGCGGCCACATAGGAAAGCGGAGTCAAGTCACCGCTCGCGCCAACCGATCCTTCGGAGGGAATGCGCGGCAGTATGTCTTCGCGCAAAAGGGCGCACAAGGCTTCGAGCAATTCCCAGCGCACGCCGGAGCTGCCATGGCAAAGCGAGGCTAAGCGGGCCGCCAAAGTGGCGCGCGTTTCTTCGGGGCTTAAGTACTGCCCCATGCCGCAACCATGAAAAGTGAAAAGGTGGCGAGGAAATTCCGGCACCAAATCAGCGGGGATGGCGCGTCCGACCGAATCACCCACGCCGGTGGTGACGCCATAAACGCTTTTGGCCTCGCGCCAATGATTTTCTACCCAGGCCGCGCCCGCGTCGATGCGCTTGCGGAATTCTGGCAATGGCGATAAGAGCGGCTTGGCTTCGCGCCGCACCAAAGCTTGCACGTCTTCGAGGGTCAAAGGTTGGGACCCGAAAATCACCGTCTTCATCGCGCCTTCATTTCCTAATCATCTCGTCTTTATCTCGTTTGCCAAAAGTCGAAAAAGTTGAACCACTGATAAGGGTGGGCACGCCCTTGAATTTCCAATTCCTGTGCGAACCGCCGAACCGCATCCCGAACCGACGCCTCTCGGACCGAGCGACGAAAATCGAGTTTTTCCAAAATAAGCCGGGAAACGATGCGATAGCGGCGCCAACCGACGCGAATTCCGAAAACCGCCACCACGGGACAGCCTAATAAACCTGCTAGCATCCACGGTTGACCCGGAAAGTCGGCATTTTGTCCCAGGAAATCCTGTTTAATCGGTGCTTGCCTCACCTTGCCGGGAGGATGGCGATCGGCCAAAACCGCCACCAGCCCTTGGGCTTCCACCTCGCTTTGCAGGGCGAAAACGGTTTCGAGCCCTTGATCGGCCCGCAAGACACGCAGGGAAAAATCAGGATTCACTTTTTGCAAAAGGTCGGTGAATTTGGCCGACGCCGCGGTATACATGACCACGGTGACTTGCTTTTTCTGTCCTTCGGCCAAAATGCGAAGCAAATCAAAGCAGCCGAAATGCGCGCCCACCACCATGGCTCCACGATGACGAATGGACTCCAGCGCTTCACGTCCATCGAATTCAAACTGAAAGGCTTGCATTCGGCCCTGCCAAAACCAAAGACGGTCAATCATGCTCACGGCGAAGACGAATTGATGCTGGAAATAGGCCCGGACCCTTGTCAGCCGTGAAGATTGGGCAGATAAGGCCCCGGCGCGCATCAGCCATTGTCGCGTGGCCCGGCGCGCTCGCACATTCAAAAGGGTTTCGATGGCGACCACGGGATAAAGGCAGGCGATGGCGGGCCAATAGCCCAAAGCATTCACCAACCACAGAAAAAAACGCATGCCCAAGACGCTGCCGCGTTCGGGAATTTTCGTCCAGGCCGTCACCAGCGACCTCGTCGGGCCAGCCAGCCCGGCAGGCGTCGCAACATGCCCAGGCATAAAAGAGTGTGCATGAACGAAATGCGCACATTGTCGCGCCACATGCGAAAGTGAGAGACCCCGCCCAGGGGATAATGCACGTGCGCCGGCACATTAATCACAGGTATGCCGGCCCAAACCAAGCGCACCGCAATTTGCGGATCGAAATCCATGCGCGCGGCGAAGTTCTCACGGGCAGCTAAAGACGCCATGGGCTTCAGGGGATAGAGGCGATAGCCGCAAAGCGGATCCTGAATGGCAAAGCTGAGCGTTTCCACCCAAACCCAAAAGCGCGATATTTGCCGTCCAATGAGGCGGGAGCGCGGGACGTCGACCCCGAAAATCGGTGACGCTAAAATCAAGGCCTCGGGATGCGCGCGGCAGGCTGAAATCAATTTCGCCGCATCCGAACCTTCATGCTGATTGTCGGCGTCTAGGCAAAGAGCATGGGTCCAGCCGCGTTCGAGAACAGCGGCCAAACCGGTTTGAATGGCCGCGCCCTTACCGCCATTTTTTTCCCGTATCAAAAATTCAGCGCCATACTTTTCTGCTTGCGATTGCGCTTCCTCACGCCAGGGATCACGCGAACCATCGTCGACAATCAAGGTGGGCAAGCCCAGTGAGGATAGGCCGGAGAGCACTTGGCCAAGCACCGCCCCATTATTGTAATGGGGAATTAAAACGCCGATGCGCTCAGACATGGGACAATTTCCCGGAGGCGAATTTGCCGCCACCTTCGGCAGCATCTACTCGAAAGGCCCAGCGGTTTCGGGGCAGAACCGTGACGGTAATGCGCACCAGATTCCCAGGCCGTAAAATGGCATGAAACTTCACCGCTTCGCCCTGCATCGCCGCAAAGTCGGGATGCGCTTGGCCAATTAATTTTTGGGCCCATAAGACCTGGCAGACACCCGGCACCAAAGGATGGCCGGGGAAATGGCCTTGCAAGCGGGCATAGTCCGGATCCACCCACATTTCGGCTCTGATTTGGGTGTCGCTTTTTT
Organism: Fibrobacterota bacterium; assembly: GCA_043753995.1. Classification (GTDB taxonomy): domain Bacteria; phylum Fibrobacterota; class Fibrobacteria; order UBA11236; family UBA11236; genus JAYUVP01. The sequence goes on along the minus strand of JAYUVP010000234.1, from coordinate 29,773 downwards.
CCGTGCAATGCGCCCACAGCCCGTCGAGATGGAGCCAATCCAATTTCGCCAAAACATCTTGGCGCTGCAACTTCCCCTGGGTATTGAAGGGCAAAGCCCCGAAGCGCCAATGCCGTGGCATGGCCACGGGCTCGACAGCATCGCTCAAGCCATGACGCAAATCGCGATGGAAGGCCGCGATACCGACTGCCTGCAAATGAGCTTCACCCGAGGCAGTCAATTCGCAAAGGCTTCCCACTTCTTCCCGCCAGCCGGAAAGGCGTGGCAGCAAAAGGCAATGGGCTTGCTTTATCCAGGGGCTGCGCAGCAAGGCGGCTTCGACTTCATCGAGGCTGACGCGCTTTTCGGCCACTTTCACAATCCGATCGAGGCGGCCCAGCAAAGCGAAACCTTCGCCTACGGCTTCGGCCCTATCGCCCACGGCATAGGGCTGGTTTTCCGGGCCATCGCACCAGGGAGAGGCTACCCACAAAGCCTGCTCGCGTAAGGACCAAGTCACTCCGGGCAAGGCCCGCCAAGCCGAACCGGCGGAATCGCGCCAGGCAATGCCACCGGTTTCGGTAGAGCCATAAATCTCCACCACTTTTGCGCCGACGGCCACCAAGGATTGCGCGGCTGTGGCGTCCAGGCGACCGCCCGAAGAATAAACCGTAAGGGGTGTTTGTCTTCCCTTGAGAATTTCCTCGCGGAAGAGATCCGCCAGCATGCGAGCATGCGCAGGGGAACTCAGGACCGTAAAGGCTTGGTCGGACTTCCATTCCAGCGCCAACTCTTCGGGGAAAAAACAGCGCCGGGCCAGGACTGGGCGATTGGATAGCAAGGGCCAAAGCACAGTGAAAAGCAGGCCATAAAAATGCTGATGGGTGACGGTGGCGGCCAGCGAACTCGTTGGAGCCGGACCGAAAGCCAGGATAAGCGCGGAAATTTCCTTTTCTAATTGCGCAAAGGTTTTTCCGACGCGTTTGGCTGCGCCCGTGGATCCCGAAGTGAGAAGCTCCAGGGCAAGACCCGAGGGCTTAGCCTCAGACTCGCGTTGGATTTCCGCCTCGGCTTTTATGGGTTGAATTCCGTCCTCGGTGACAAGGCTGAAACCGGAAAAGCGCCGCAAGGTCGCTGGCCTTTTATCAGGAAGAAGAATCGGAGCCAGGCCCAAACGCCAACAGGCCAATAAGCAGGCCGTGAAGTCGGCGGGAGCGGAGAAAAAAAGGAGGGGTTGCCGGTCGCGTGCCAGGGCCGCTAGACGTATTTGCCAATTCGCGATAGAAGGGGCGAGGAAGAGATTTTCCCCCAAGGCGCCGTCAAGGATTGCGGAAAAGGCAGGCGACGGGCTGGCCGACGCCCGCGTCATGGAGCAGGATTGAGTTTTTGAAAGCCGAGCTCGACAATATCGCCCACGGTGCGAATGCCTTTTAATTCGCCTTCGGCCAATTTGATTCCCGCCTGTTTGGAGAGCGTGGCGGCCAAATCGATGGCATCCAGGCTATCCAGGTCGAGATCGGTGAATAAATGCGTTTGCAAGGTGACCTTGGTGGGTTCCAATTCGAAAAGATCGAGGAAAACCTTTTGCACGGTTGCAAGCAACTCTTCACGTGTCATGGCGATGGCTGTCATGGGGTCGATTCACCGAAACGGGGACGCAAATATAGTGACCTGAAAGGGGAAGGTTTGCCCCCAAGCGCCGCAAACCCGAAAAAGGTCCCCGAAAGGTGAACAAGAGTGTAAAGGATTGCGATTTTTGGCTTTGTTTCCGACTGGGTGACACATTTGCCTGGGTGTGGTGTTTCACAACCATAAGTCTAAGGGAGAAGTGAATTGGAAAAAGCAGAAATCCTATTCCCCATGGCCTATGAAGTGAGCGTGTCTTGATTTCACCCCTCCTCGTTATGGCCTTAAATTGGGTCGCAGCCACGACGCCAGCCAAGCAAACCGCCCTACCGGGTTCGGCATCCATGACGGCGACACATCGCTTGGCCCTGATTATTGGTTCCCACGATGGCGGTCCCGGCCGCGAGCGACTGGCTTTCGCGGCCACCGACGCCAAGGCCTTCGCGCAAACCTTGCATGATTTAGGGGGATTGGAAGCGGCGCACCAGACCTTGATTGTCGATCCCGACAGTAGCCGCTTGATGCGCGCCTTTCAAGAATTGCGGTCGCAAGCGGCAGCCATGAAAAAACAAGGCCTACGCACTGAGGCCATTGTCTATTACTCCGGCCATGCCGATGAGCATGGTCTATTGCTAGGCCACGAACGTTTGGCCTATCGCACCTTTCGTGATCGCATGGACGGCCTTGAAGCCGATGTACGCATCGCCATCGTCGACGCTTGCGCTTCGGGAGCCCTGACTCGCCTCAAAGGCGGCAAGCAAGTGCCTGCTTTCCTAGTCGATCAAAGTACGCGTTCCCAGGGCTATGCCATACTCACTTCGAGTTCGGAAAGCGAGGCGGCCCAGGAAAGTGATCGCGTGGGCGGTTCGTATTTCACCCATGCCCTGAATTCGGGTTTACGCGGCGCCGCTGATGCTTCGCAAGATGGCAAGGTGACCTTGCATGAGGCCTATCAATTCGCCTATCAGGAAACCTTGGCCCGCACCGAAGCGACACAGGGTGGGCCCCAGCATGCGGGCTATGACATGCGACTTTCCGGCACCGGCGACGTGGTGCTCACCGACTTACGTCAGGCCTCTGCTTATTTGGAATTGGCCGAGGCGCTGCAAGGTCGTCTTTTTGTGCGCGACAGCGCCGATCACCTTGCCGTCGAGGTGATGAAGCCCGCGGGACGGGCCATGCGCTTAGGCCTGGAGCCGGGCCGCTATGGCTTGCGACTGTTTCATGGCGGCCACTGGAAAGAAGCGGAAGTTCGGTTGAATCAGACTGGATCCACGTCCCTTGAGCCAGCGAATTTCCGGGCTTTAGCGGGGGAAGCGACCGTATTACGCGGATCGAAACGCGAGCCCGATCCTCCGAGTGAAAAACAAAACGAAATCCATACCGGCACGCAATGGGACGTCGGGGGATCCATCACGCGTGGGGATAGACATGGCCGTCAAATATCCTTGGTTTTCAATCAAGTGACCGGCAATTTGAAGGGGCAACAAGTTTGCCTTGCCGTTTGGAATGGTGTGCATGGCGATCTTGAAGGAAATCAGGCCACCTTGGGTGGCATCAATTTCGTGCACGGCAAAGCCCAAGGCAATCAAGGCGCGGGTTTTTTCAATCTCGTGGGTGATTCTCTGCGGGGCTCTCAGGGAGCTGGCCTCTTCAATGTGGCGGGTGGCAAGGTCACCGGAAGCCAGGGTGCGGCCCTATTCAATGTGGCCGGTCAAGGATTGAGGGGCTTTCAGGGATCGGCGCTTTTCAATATTGCTGGCGGAGAGGTCTATGGCGCACAAGCCACAGCGCTGGCGAATGTGGCCGTAGGCAAGGTCACCGGCGGACAGGGATCGGCCTTATTGAATATTGCCGTCGACTCCGTGGTGGGTTTGCAAGGTACAGCCCTACTCAATGTGGCCGGCGGCGGGGTCACCGGAGCCCAAGGATCGGCGCTGGTCAATGTCGCAGGGGGTGAAGTCACTGGCATTCAAGGAACAGCGGGTGTGAATTTTGCGCGACGATTGCGCGGGGTTCAGGCATCGGCCTTGCTGAATGGCGCTGGCCATGTCGATGGTTATCAAATCGGTATCGTGAATGTTTCGAAAAGCTATGGCAGCGGCTATCCCATCGGCCTCTTGAATATGTCGCTCCAGGGTAGCTTTCATGTCACGGCCTGGGGCGATGAAACCGGCTTGGCTTATGTCGGATTGCGAACCGGAGTCAAAAACGTTTATTCCTTGCTCGCGGTCGGAATGCAAACCGATGGAAGTCGCGATATTATCGCTCCCACTTTAGGCTTGGGTTGGCGGCAAATGGGATCTAAGTCTTGGTTTTTCGAATCCGATTTAATACAAAGCCAAGTCCTTGCTTTCAAGCCCTTTGTCGACGAGGGCTGGACGCGTTTGCGTCTGGGCTTAGGCGTGAGGCCTTTCGGTCATTGCGAATTGTTCGGAGGTGTCAGTGGCAATCTTTATTCGCATCCCGATGCCGAACTTCCGGCCATTGGCAATGGCTATCCGGGATTCCGCGCCTTGGCCACTTCGGTCAGCATTTGGCCCGGAGCCTATTTGGGCTTGCGACTCGGAACCTGAATGAGCCGTGATGAATACCAAAACACCCGAAGGCTATTACAAAGTGTTACAAAGGGTTAACCCTTTGTTGAACAAAGATCGCGAACCTCTTTTGTATCCTTTCGACCTCCGGTTTTTCCGGTGCCCATTTTCTCGACGGACCCGTCCTTGAAACTTTTTCACGCAAAATTCGCTCGCACCGGATTCGCACCGATCCTGGGTTTGGCGCTTGCCCTTTCCGTGCCAAGCCACGCCTTGAAGCTCGAAGGCAAGGTGGCAGACGGGGATTTTTCTCCTGGAACGCCTTTGCGAATCGAGGTGCTGGAAAGCGGCGACAGCGCGCGGACCCGAGCCGGCGAGGCTTTTGTATTGCCCCTGCCCGCCGACACGCTTTGGAATATTTGCATTCGGCGTCTGGGCCAAGGTAACGCTAGCGATACGGTAGCTGCGGGCGTTACCCAGGAGAAGTGCTTCGAATTGCGCCGCCCCTCCGCTTCTGTCGGGGACTCGGTGATACATGCAGACCTAGGTGGTTCCGCCACCTTGATTGTCGCCGCCGACACCACCACCAAGCCCGTGGCATCGGAATTGGGTCAAGTGGAAGCCGCCGATTCGACTCTCACTGGCAAGGCCGCGGGTACTGAAACCAGCGAAGAGGCCGTCACCTTGAAAAAAGTCTTGGTGCGGGCTCAGCGCGCGCCCAAGCGCGCCTTGGGGCGTCAAACCGTTTCGGCCAAACTCATCAAGCGCATGCCTGGCTTGGCGGAAGCCGACGTGATTCGATCTATACAAGGCCTGCCCGGCGTGGTGGCTAGCTCAGATTTCAGCACCAAGATTTACGTGCGCGGCGGTGGCAGCGATCAAAACCTGATTCTTTTCGACAATGCTTCCGTGTATTCGCCTGTGCATCTCTTTGGGCTGTTCTCGACTTTTTTGGTCGAAGGCATAGACGACGTCACCTTTTACAAGAGCGGCTTTCCTGCCGAATACGGCGGCAGATTGTCTTCCGTACTCGACATCAAATCGCGTAAAGGCGGCAATGACACAGCGAATAGCTGGATGGAGGCCACCTCGGTCAAGGTCAGCACTTTCGCCACCCAATTGCATACGGAAGGTCGCCAAGACAATTGGCGCTGGCTCTTGGCGGGACGAACCACCTATGTGAAGCAAGTCATCGACTATCTGCGCGGCATCAATGCCACCGACTTGGTGCTCGACTATTACTTCTATGACATTCAGGGTGGCCTCAATTACAGCCTCGACAAGGATAAGGGGGCCATGCTCACCATTTATCAAGGCCGCGATCGGCTCGATTTCTCCCCTTTCGTCATCGAATGGGGCAATACCATCATCCCTTTCAATTTGAATTGGAAACTGGGCGATCATTTGCAATCGCGCAGCACCCTATCCTATTCCCTTCTTTCACAGACTTTCGGCCTCAATCGCATCTTCGAGTTCTACAATAAAATCATCACCTGGCAGGTCAAGCAAAGCTTCGACTATGATGGCATCGAAGATCACAAAATCACGGCGGGCGTTGAAGCCAATTATATGCGGACGGTTTTTCGCAATAGCCAAACCATAGCCAAAACAGAATTGGTCGACCGCACCAATTTCTACTTAACCAGCCTTTATTTCCAGGATAAATGGAATCTCAATCCCTGGGAAATCAGCCCGAATCTGCGCTTAAGCGTCATGTCCACCTTGGACGGCATTACCACCGAACCGCGCCTTACCGTGAAACGCCAATTGCCGTGGAAGCAATCCATTGATTTTCATGTGGGTTGGTATGAGCAATTCATCAACAGCATTCTATTCACCGATCAGGAAAGCCTGAATGAATTTTATTACCCCGCCAAAAAAACCAAATTCCAAGTGGTCAATCCCACCTCCTCGCTTTTGCTGGCCGTGGGCTGGTCCAAGGAAAAGTGGCTGAACCGTTTCGACCTTTCCTTGGAAGGTTATTACAAAACCCTCAATCACCTCGCCGTTTTCGCGCCCAATGAAAAGGCCGACTCGGTCACCTTTACTACCGATCGCGATCTTGGTGATTTGTTTAAAGAGGCCGAAGGCTATAGCCTGGGTTATGAGACGTCCGTGCGCCACCCTGACGGCCTTTTATTCGGCGGCATCAGCTATAGCCAGGGTTATAGCGTCATTCAAGAACAGAATCGGCCCGAATCCTATTTTCCGAAATGGCATCAACCTCATAGCTTCAAGGGTGATTTGGGCATTAATTGGAGCGGCAAGGACGGCCTGTGGGTGAATGCGCGCAAAGGCCGATACTTCCGCAGCAGCATGCAATTGAAATACGCCACGGGTTTACCCTATACCGAATATTCGGGATATATCGACGGGCATTTCGTCGACCAAAACACCGGCATACAGGCCGGCGGTCCTAATCCTGAATTCCAAGGCAATATTCAATTGCAACGCGCCAATTACAACCAAGCCTTTGTTGTGCCTTATTTCCGTTGGGATGCCAAGGTGATTGACTGGGGTAAGGAGGGCAAATGGAATTTCAGCTTTACCATATTGAATCTAACCAATCACGAAAATGTGTTATTCCCCTCCTACGATCGAAGCAAAAACCCTCCCGAAAAAATCGACATCACCCAGTTTCCTCGCTTTCCCTTTTTGCTGAATTATGAATGGTATTTCTGAAATGAACCTCAAACCGATAGCGAAATGGGTGGGCTTGCTCAGCCTGCTCTTGACGAGCTGCATACAGGGACCTTGGGATTATACTCCTAACAATCCCCCTGTATTTGAAGGGCTTTGGGCGCAGGCCTATGTCATTGCGGATAGGCCCGTAACCGACGTTTGCTTTGAAAAGCTCAAACCATTGGGAGAAACGTCCACACCTGCCTTCGCCTTTTATGACAGCGCCGAAGTGGGGATAGAAGGTCGTTTTTCCGACGGCGGTAAAACCCTTCAATTGCGCCCCAAGGCTTCGCGTCCCAATTGCTTTGTCGGTGATACGGCCAGCCGCGGCGTCAAAGGCGAAACCTATACCCTACACGCTCGTTTTGTTTGGGATTCTGCGGGGGCTCAAGTGGTCTCCAACCTGAGTGCCACCTCCACCATCACTGACAGCTTTGCGGTCAAGGATACGGCCATGGCCCCGTCGGTTGCTTTTATTGGAGGCTTCGGCTCCAATGGCACAGCCTTCAGCTTAGAGAATTATTTGAAATTACCGGTGGAGATTCGGGACCAAATCAACAAAGAATTTCCTTCCGAAATTCAAACCCTTTCCGAATTGAGCATAAATGATGACACGGCGGGTCAACGGATTTTTTTCTTCGGCGATGGCAAAAGCAAGGATACGCCTCCAGGAGCGCGTATGATTGGTCGCTTAATGCAATTGCTCAAGGATGATCAAGAACCCTATGCCGAGGGTGATAAACTCTTTTATATCTCCAATGCCGACTTAAACACTCTTTCGCACACCTTTACCACCTTGCGCGGTCATGGAGTGAAAGCGGTATTAATCACCCAGCGGTGGGAAGATACCGCCAGTCGCGTCGTCAATCCTTTTCAAACCTTTTTCGGACAAAAACCCGATTCGGCTTCCTTTTATTTCCCCGGTGATGTGCATAGGCTTGAAGTTTTTCCAGATGGAATGAATGCCACTAAAGGTTTTAATTTTCTTGACAGCATCGGCGTCGTGAATACCTGGTTTTTCACGGGCCGCAACCGACTTTATTTTTATGCCTGCGACACCAATTATGCCACCTACCTGAATACCAATACTCAGGCTGGAGACTCCCCGGAAGACAATCCTAAGATCACGGCCTATTCGAATGTGCGCGGCGGTCGCGGCTTCTTGGCCGCTTTGGCCGTCGATAGCTTTGACGTTTTCATCAAGGCCGATACCACCACCGACCAACCCTATGCCTTGACCGAGACCCACAGTAATTATTGCCAAGACCTAGGTTGGTTTTCGGATCGCGATTGCATCGACTATTACCGCACCTGGTGCTCGGGGAAAAAATGGGTGCCGGCCACTTGCCGCGTAGACGCCGTGCGCGCCTGCCTTGGCGCTGGTTGGAGACAAGACACCTTAGGGGGCATGTGCGACTCGGTTTTCGCCCAGTCCAAGAAAGACAGCCTGGCCTTCATCGCAGGCTTGGTCCATTACTGCATCGAGGAAAATTATCCTGAAAATGTCGCGGGATGCGACTCCGTTCAAAAGCAATGCGAACGCGACCCCGGGGTTAATGCCTGCAAGGAAGAATTGTGGGAAAAATGCAATCTTCGCGATTGGCAATTACCCGCTTGCCGTAATGCCCAAGTGACTTATTGCCGCGACAAAAAGCCCAATGCTCCGGCGCTTTGCAAAGCGGCGGCGAAGCTATGCACGGAAAACCCCAAGCCCTCGGCCTGCCTATGAAATCGTCTCCCCCCAACCCGATAACGGAGTGCGCCATGAACGCCACCCGCCGCCCCTATGCCGCCCCCTGGGCAATGGCCTGCCTTGCCCTGCTGGGATTCGCCGCCATGGCTTCGGCCCAAGGCGATGAAGCCTTCGACATTCCCCGCCTGAAAGCGGAAATCGCCAAGGTGAAGCGCGACTTGCAAAAGGCGGAAGCCGATTTGCGTAAAACCGATTCGCTCAGCCGCGAAGAAACCGCACTTGGCCTGCGCAATGAAGAGCGCTCGCAAAAGGACCGCGAGCGGCGCGAAAAGGAAATCTCCGGCCTCAATGCCCATGTCCTCGATTTGCGCAAACAAATTGATCTCGAGCGCAGCAAAACTGCGCGCGCGTCCAATGGAGTCGAGGAAATCGAAGCTCGTCGCAAAAACCTTTCGGCTTATCTCGCCACCTGGTGTGACTCCCTGTTATTGCGAGTGCATAGCTGTCCCCCGCTGGAACGCGAACCCCGCGAAGAGCGGGTACGCGCTCTGAAAAACGATTTGCTCGCCGGTTCGGCCTCGCCGGAAGAAAGCATTGGACGCCTCACTGCCATATTCAAGGACGAAATACGTTCGGGGGACGAGGTGGCCTTGCTCAATCGCCCGCTCACCTTGAAGGGTGGAGAAACGATCAATGCTCAAGTCCTGAAAGTCGGCAATCAATTCGCGGTTTTCATGGATGAAGATGGCAAGCGTCACGGTTTCCTGGAAAAAACCTCCGAAGGCTGGGTCACTCGCGAAGTGCAAGGCTTTGAGGAGAAATTAGCCGTGAAAAAAGCCATCGAAGTCAAAGCGGCAAAACAACCTCCCCAGCTTGTGCCTCTGGACGTGACCTTCACTGCTGGCGCCGCCACCGATAAATCGCAAGGAGCCCGCTGATGCGTCCTCAATTCATGGCCATCTCCGCCCTGGCCTTGGCTTTCAGCCTCCACTTGACCGTGCATGCCGCCGACAAGGAAAGCGAACGCGAAGCCCAGCGTCAAAAAGAAATCGCCGAACTCAAGCGCGAACTTTCCGCCTTGGAATCACTCAAGTCCGACAAGCTCGACGAAGTGGAAGCGGCCGAGGCCAAGCGATGGGAATCGCGCTATAAACAAACCGCCAAGGTTAAGGAAAACGACGAACGCGCCCGGGGGCTCGAAGAGCGCTATGCACGTTTGGCTGGTGAAACCGGTAAGCTAGAAGACGAACTCGTCAAAGCCCGCAATGAAGTGAAGGAAAAGGCCGATGCGCTCACCGCCACTCAAGAAGGCTGGACCGCAATTGCCATCGTCGCCAAGCGCGCCGCCGATGATGCCGCCGCCACGCTTTCTGCCGATATTCCGCTCGGGTTAGAAAGCCGCACCCAGCTTCTATCGCAGGCCACCGCGGCCTTGGAACGCAAGGATGCCGACCTCACCGAAGGCACCGGCCTTTGGATGGCTGCGCAATTACGCCGATTCGATCTCACCTTGAATCAAACCGTGGAAACCCGTCAGTCGGTTTTTGGCGATGGCCGCGCGGCCACCGTTTGGCGACTGCATCTGGGCACCATCTTCGCTGGTGAGCTGGAAAAAGGCGGTCAGGGCGCATCGCAAATTCTCTTGCGCACCGGCCAACTTCAGGGCCGTACCTTTGTTTGGCGTGGCGATCTCGCCAAGGACTTTAACGACGGCTTGGCCAGAGGCATTCAGCAAGCTGTCGCGAAAACGGGCGGCGAAGGTGCGGCCACTGCGCTTCCAGCGGGTAGCCTGCAAGTGACCCTCCCCTTCGACGTTTTGCAATTCAAGAGCACGGGATCAGGTTATGTGCGCGGCGAACAAAAATCGCTCTGGGAACGATTCAAGGAATGGTTCAAGGCCGGTGGCGTCACCCTCTATCCCCTATTCGCCGTAGGATTTTTGGCTCTCTTCATGATCATCGAGCGCAATGTGGTTTTCTCCCTGCGCATGACTTCGGTGGAGCGCTTCATGAAGCCCATCAATGCCCTGCTGGCCCAGGGCAAGACCAGGGAAGCTGCCGAACTTTGCTCACGTTCGAGTAAAAGCCTCGGCAGAGTTATGTATGCCATTCTCCGCCACGCCGGCGACAGCCGCTCTGAAGCGGAAAAGTCCATGCGCGAAGTCCTGCTCAAGGAAATCCCGGCCTTGGAAAAACGCCTTCCCCTGCTGGCCGCATTGGGCTCAGCGGCCCCACTCTTGGGCCTCTTGGGAACCGTTTCGGGTCTCGTGTCCTTATTCCAAGTGCTGAATCAACTCGGCAGCAATGATCCGAAAGTCTTGGCCGGCGGTATTTCCGAAGCCTTGGTGAATACCGAAACCGGTCTCGCCATCGCCATTCCCGTGCTGCTCATCCATGGCTGGCTCAATGAACGCCTCGACACCCTCAGCGCCGCCCTCAATTCACGCGGTCTGGAAGTGCTGAACCGCTTGTGGCCGAAAAGCTGAACATGCTAGCCATTCTCCACCAAACCTGGACCCTGGGCGGCCCCGTCCTAATCCCCATTTTCTTGGTGGCTTTTATCGGCTTTTATCTCATTTTGCAAACCTATGTGGAATTGGGCGCGGGGTTATGGCGTGTGAATTTCGCCAGCAAGTTTGAGCTTATCCGCGAGGCCGTCGCTGCGGGCAAGGAGGAAAGAGCCCGCGAACTCATGGCCACCTTGCCGCCACTCGTACGTTATGGCGTCCAACTCGCACTCGACAATCGCAGCCTGCAGGGCGGAGCCTTAAGGCATTTGCTGGACGAAAAGCTTGGTTATTCGCTTTATCACATGGAACGCAACCTGCCTTTGATTCGGGGCATGGCTGCCGCCGCACCCTTGCTGGGTCTTTTAGGCACAGTCAGCGGACTCATTCACACCTTCCGCACCATGACGGAATACGGTTCCAGCAATACCCAATTGTTAGCGGCGGGAATTTCCGAAGCCTTGATTGCCACACAAACCGGCTTATTGGTGGCCATAGTCCTCATCTTGCTCGGCCAGCGCCTCGAAGGGCGCGTGCAATGGCTGCAACAGCAAGTGGAATACGGCCTCACCTTATTGCTACACCACTTCCAGCGCGACAGCGCCGGCTATAGTTCCGGCGGACATGGCGTGCCGCATCATCTGGGCCATGACCGGCCCGCTCTTTCTCCCGACGCGAGGCAAACCTGATGGATCCTTTTGTCCTGCGCACGCGCAAGCGTGACAGCTTCGAACTCAATGTCATCCCTCTCATCGACGTTGTTTTCGTGATTTTGATTTTCGTGATTTTGTCGAGCTCTCTCACGCAGGAAACCGGCATGCAGGTGGACAAGCCACAGGCGCAGTCTGCAGGTGAGCTCAACCGGCAAAGCATTATGGTGGCTATCACGCGCGACGGTACCGTGCATGTTAATGAGCGCCAAGTCGATCTTGACGGACTCAAGGACGTGCTCACGCGCATGCTCACCCAGAATGCTTTGGGCGAAATTATTCTCATCGCCGACCGCGAGAGCAATACCGGCCTTTTGGTCAATGTGATGGATGCTTGCAATCTCGCGGGAGCGAAAAAAATCTCCGTGGCGGCGATGTCGGGAAAATGAAAACCCTGCGCAACATAGTCCTCGCCTTGATCGCGGCTTTCCTCGCGGTATTTGCCACCATATGCTTGCCTTTGGTGAATAGCCTCATTCATAAAGATTCCGGCAAAGAAAAGCCACGCATTATCGCCGCAGTGGAAATGAAAAGCATCGAGGCTCCCAAGCCCAAGGAAATGGCGCGGCGCGAAGTGCATAAGCCCGTGCGATCGCGGCCCACGCAAACGGCTTTGCGCGCTGGCCCGCGCTTCGCAATGGATTTGGGGGTGGCCGGTTCCAGCGGGGCGGCCGCACCCCTCGATATCGTGAATAAGCGCAGCGGCGGAGGTGGAGCCAAGAACTCCAGCGAAACCGGCGATGTCGACGAAAGACCCTCTCCCGTGCAGCCTCCGCCTTTTCGCATTCCCGATGCCGTGAAATCGGCCGAAAAGGATGCCTATCTCATGCTCGGATTTTGCGTGGATACCCAGGGCAGGCCCTATGATATCCGCATTCTCGAAGAGAAGCCCCAGGGCATGGGCATGGGCCGCGCCGGCCGCGACGCCATTCAACAAACTTCGTTTCAACCCGCGCGCAAGTCGGGCATGGCCGTGGCCTTTTGCGGCTTGGAACAACCCTTCGAAGTCCGCTTCTCAAACTGACCCAGGTAACGGCTATGCGACGTCACTCACCCATTTCCCTACCGCGCCAGCCGCATTTCGAGGTCCATACGTTAAGCTGGAAGATTTACGCAATCGCGACCTTGATCGTCCTTCTCAGCTTGGGCAAGCCTGAAGCCGCCAAAACCAAACCGTCCCCTGCCCCAGTACAAATCACCGTGCAGGCGGGCGGCGAGCTATTGGAAAGAGGCAATGCCCTGTATGCCCAGGGTGAATTCGCCAAGGCCATTTTGCTTTATCAAAAAGCCGAAGCGCGCGGCGCCGACGCCGGTACCGCAGCCTTCAATATCGGCAATTGCAAATATCGCCTCGGCCAATTGCCCGAAGCCGCCGCGGCTTTCCGTAAAGCGGTGCGGCTCACCGAAGGCAAGTATTTGCCCGCCCTATTCAATCTAGCCGCCGTGCTTTTTCGTTTGGAGCAATACGGCGAGAGCATTGCCGCCTATGAACGCGCCTTGAAGGTCGATGGTGGCAACCTCAGCGCCTGGCTTTATCTCGCCGATGCTTATTCACGTACGGGCGATGCCGTCGGCGCCTTGCGCGCCTTGGAAAAGGCGCGCGGTCTTGACCCCGAAGACGTTTCCATCATTTATCAAATGGCCGAAGTGCATGCCAATCTCAAGGAATACGAAAAGGCTATCGCCCTGGTGCGCGAAGCCTTCGCCCGCAAGCCCGCCGAAGTGGATTTTCTCTTTTATATCGGGGACTTGCAACGCGGCCGTGGTGATTTAGAACAAGCGGCGGCGGCTTATCGCGAGGGACTTGCCCTGAGAGACAAGGACGCCGAAGCGATGTATAAACTCGCCGATGTCCTTGCCCAGGATAAAAAGCCCTTTCTCGCCATGGACTGGCTGCAAAAGTCCCTGGTGGTGAAACCCGATTTCACCGACGCCTGGATTTTCGTCGGCAATCTTGCCTTTGATTCCAAATGGTGGGATCGCGCCGAGAACGCCTACCTCGAGGCGCTCAAACGCAATAATAATGAAGGCCTCGAAGGCTTACGCAATCTCGCTTATGAATACCATCAGCGCGGCGACAACGAACGCGCCGCCGCTATCTTGCAAAAGGCCGCGCTTCTCCGCCCCAAGGACAGCGAACTCCAAACCGAACTCAATCAGTATTTAACACTTGCGCGTGAATCGCGCGCCAAGGGGTGACGGTGAAGGCCTGAAAACGGGCTCGCTCCGCAGGCCATCGACTACAAAGCAAAACCATTGCCGAGGACCCGCGAGCCCGTTTTCACGGCCAGAACATCAGCCGCCCCGCCATCACTCGCTAGAGCCAACCTTTTTGTCCCCCCCTTTGCAACCCACATGGCAGAGGTCCTGTTCATCTTGACAGACACCAATAAGCTCTAGATCACGGTTGGCAATTTTCTTGCACTTGGCGGCACGGGTATCGCAATAACCCATACAGCTTTTTTCATTGGATGCGGCCAAAGTTCCCCGGGCGGAATCAAGCCAACCCGAGATTCTTGAGGAAAAGCCAGCGGTATCTTCGGGGCTGAGCTTCGGAGCTTCCATCGGCGGAGGCTCCAATGCGGCCAGGGAATCCGCCATGCCAGCCGGCAATTCGCTTCGAGCCGCCGCTATCAATTCTGCCCGATTCTCATAGGCCTGATAGGCCGTGGTGCCACTTACCGTAGCCACCAGGGACCAAATGATTTTCAACTTGGTTATCATGGCCTTGCTCCTGCCGCCAATTATGCCACCGGGCTACCCAAAACCCAAGCCAAGTTTTTGGTGCTTTTTGATTCTCCTCAAGCTTCGGCCAGGGGAGCTACCTTCTCCTTTCGATGAATGGACCCCAAACTTCACCGGCCCCCCAGGGAAGGTTGGCCGCAACCGGATTCGCCGATCCGGAGGCCGCGCGAGTTATTGCACGTAAGGCGACTTTGATCACAACGGTTACGGCCTTCGGGCTTATCGCCATCAAGCTAACCGTGGGACTCATGACAGGATCCATCACCGTGCTGGCCTCAGCGGTGGATTCCTGCCTCGATTTCTTAGTGTCGGCTTTCAATGCCGTCGCCGTGCGCCAAGCTGGACGCCCTTCAGACGAGGCTTTCAACTATGGCCGCGGCAAGCTCGAAGGGCTAGCGGCAAGCTTCGAGGGCGCTTTCATTCTTGTCAGCGCGGTTTATATCGCCTGGCAATCCATCCAGCGCTTGACTCATCCGCAAACCCTCTTGCCTGCCGACCTAAATATTGCCGCCGCGGTAATTGTCCTGTCCATTTCAGTCACGGGAACCTTGGTGTTTTATCTCAAGCGCGCTTCGAAAATCGCCCGCAGCCTAATTCTCGAAGCCGATGCCATGCATTATCGCACCGACTTACTCACCGGGGCAGGCGTGCTCGGGTCTCTCATCGCCATACGTCTCACGGGTTGGCAAATACTCGATCCACTGGTCGCCTTGGCACTTTCCATTTATATCGCCGCAGCCTCTCTGCCGCTGATGCGTAAAGGCTTAGGCCAATTACTCGATCGATCCCTCGACCCCATTTTGGTCGAGCGCATTCGCTCGGTGGCCGAAAGCCATGCCATGGTCAATGGCATGCATGAAATTCGTTCGCGGTTGGCGGGCGATACCTATTTCCTAGACTTTCATCTGGTGCTTAGCGAATCGATGACGCTCGGACAAGCCCATCGAATATCAGATGAAATCGAAAATCGCATTCGCGCTTTGGAACAGGTCCGGTGGAGCATCAATATTCATCTGGATCCCGTAGACGACAGCCACCGCGACCAACGCCTTATGGGTAAGGGTTCGTAGAACTCGAATAGGCGTCAGGGGAGGCGCCCCTTGGGGCCGTGGGGGTAGGCCGAGACCCCGTAAGCGCAGCGCGGAGGCTCGGACGAGGGGGAGGGCGGCAATACCCACCGTGATTGACTTAAGCCGCCTTCCCCCTCAATGAAAAAAAACGGTCCGGACGTCGGAGGGAGTGGCATGCATCAGCGGCAATCGATTTAGCTTTTCCTGCCAAAACAAACCCAAGGACAGGGTATGGCCTTACTCAAATTGTATTATGCCACGAATCGCGGACATATTGGAATCCATCGCTTTAAGCCAACGGCTTATGGCAAAAAATTCAGCGATGACGGCATGGAAAACCTTCGTTTCGGTCGCTTGCATGTCAATGCCGACGATGCCAAGGTCAACAAACTATTGCAGGCCAAGGTGGGTCCCTTGGGAACGGGCAATGGCGAAAAACTAGGCGAGTATCTCTCCGAATGCGTGGATAAGGCCGTAATTGAAGCCTATCCCGAAAAAATCGAAGATGCCATCCATGAGGCCGCCCAACCCAAAGCGAAATTGGGATCGCTTGCCATGTTCGCCGATCTCAAGGCTGACATGGAAAAAAGCAGCGATGTGGTGCTTTTCATCCATGGCTTCAATGTGACGTGGAAGGCCGCCGTTGGCTCCGCCTTGGCTTTGCAGCTCATGTTGCAAAATTCATCAACTCGTGCCAAAGATCAAAATGCCTTGGTGGTGCTTTTTACTTGGCCTTCAGATGGACTTGCCCTACCTTGGGTTTCCTACAAATCCGATCGCTCGGAAGCTAAGGGATCGGGCGCTGCCATGGGCCGCGCCTTTTTGAAGCTGCGGGATTATCTCGCCGCCTTGCGCGATCGATCCGCCAAGGGCACGGAAAGCCTCTGCGGACAAGATTTGCATTTGCTCTGCCATTCCATGGGCAATTATCTGCTGCAAAATGCATTGGAACGCGTCGAGGCCTTCACGCCCGGTGAGGCTTTGCCGCGCCTATTCGAGCATGTTTTTCTTTGCGCACCGGATGTCGATGACAATGCCCTGGAAGAAGGCAAGGCCTTGGCCAAGGTGCATGAAATCGCGCGTCATGTGACGATTTATCACAATAAGGGTGACTTTGCCATGGTGATTTCCGATTTCACCAAGGGCAATCCCGATCGACTAGGCGGAACCGGTGCCGCCCACCCTATGCAGCTGCATCGCAAAATCGAACAACTCGATTGCTCGCCTCTCGTTCAAGGCTTGGTCGAACACAGTTATTTCCTCAACGGGCATGTCAATGCCGACATACGTCAAAGCATGGACGGCCTTTCGCAGGATAACAAATTGAGGCGGCGCATTCGCCATCCGACCATGGCCAATGTGTGGACCCTGAAATAGGCTAAGCTCACATGCGGACAAGTCCCATGGAAAAGCAATCCAAATTGAACTTGGACGCGTGGCTCAAGCATCGAGGGCGCTTTAAGAATTTTTTGGTTCGTCGCCTTGGAAACAAGGAGTATGCCGAGGATATACTGCAAAGCGGTGTGATGAAGGCTTTAATTCGAGCCGATACGCCCCAGCGTGAAGAAGATTTCGTTCCTTGGTTTTACACGGTACTGCGGCATGCTGCCGTGGACCACTATCGGCGAGAGGGCGTTCGCCGCGCCGCATTGCCGAAATGGGTGGCGGAAAAGGAATTGGATTTGCTTCGAGGCGAACCCGACTTTCAGGCACTTTGCCGGTGTTTGCGGCCACTGCTTCAAACCATGAAAGTGGAACAAGCTCGTTTGCTTCAAGATGTGGATCTCAAAGGCATAGCCCCCGATAAAGTGGCGGCAAATATGGGGATTTCCGCCAATAACTTGCGAGTACGACTTTTTCGGGCCAGACAAGGTTTAAAAGCCAAGTTGAAAGTCGCGTGTGGAAGCTGCTCCGATCATCATTGCCTGGATTGCCATTGCCGCTTAAAGAAAGGGGTGTAATGCCCATAGAAGTGCTGCGTTGTATGGGTTAAGTCTTAACCAAGAGGTTGATAATGGGTGACAAACACAGTTGCGGAGCGCATTGTTCGCATAAAACCGGGTCGCATGTTCTACCGGCTTCGCCTAGCGAAGGCGCGCCGAAGCAGGAGAAGTCGAACTCTCAATCCATTGCCTACACCTGCCCCATGCACCCCGAAGTCCGGCAAATGGGGCCAGGATCCTGCCCCAAATGTGGCATGGCCTTAGAGCCCGTTTTGCCGCAAGCCGACGGCGAAAAGATTGAAGAGGATACAGAATTGAAATTCATGACGCGGCGTTTCTGGGTCGCCGCTGTTTTAACCTTGCCTCTCTTCATCCTGGCGATGTCCGACATGTTTATTTCCCACGGCGAAAAAGGTTGGATTGCTGCGCCTTATCGCCTCTGGCTGGAATTGCTTTTGGCTACACCGGTGTGTACCTGGGCGGCTTGGCCTTTCTTTGAGCGCATGTTTCAATCCATACGTCATCGCAGCCTGAACATGTTTACCCTGATTGGTTTGGGCGTAGGCGTCGCTTTTGGTTATAGCCTCGTGGCTGCGATTTTCCCGAATAGGTTTCCCGCTTCTTTTCGCGGCATGTCGGGTGAGGTCGCGGTTTATTTTGAAGCCGCTGCCGTCATCGTGACCCTGATTTTACTGGGCCAAGTGCTTGAACTCAAGGCCCGAAGCCAAACCAGTTCAGCCATTAAAAAATTATTGGGCATGGCAGCCAAATCGGCGCGTCGCATCGGACCCCGAGGAGAAGAGGACGTCCCCATCGATCAGGTGCAAGTCGGCGACAGGCTGCGCATTCGTCCCGGGGATAAAATTCCCGTCGATGGCTTGGTAATGGAAGGCTTGAGTTCGGTCGATGAAAGCATGGTGACCGGCGAATCCATTCCCGTGCAAAAGCAAAAAGGCGATAAGTTGGTCGGCGCCACCCTCAATGGCACGGGCAGCCTCATCATGGAAGCGAAGGCCATTGGATCGGAAACCCTCTTGGCGCGCATTGTCGCTATGGTGGCCGAGGCACAACGCAGTCGCGCACCGATTCAAAAGCAAGCGGATATTGTGGCCGCTTATTTCGTACCCGCCGTTCTTGTGATTTCGGTTATCACCTTTGGACTTTGGTCCTGGTTGGGCCCCGATCCCAAAATGGCACATGCCTTGATCAATGCCATCGCCGTGCTCATCATCGCTTGCCCATGCGCCTTGGGTTTGGCCACACCGATTTCCATTATGGTGGCCACGGGCAAAGCCGCCAATCAAGGCATACTCTTTCGCGATGCCGAAGCCCTTGAGCTTTTACGCAAGGTCAACACCTTGGTCATCGATAAAACGGGAACCTTGACCGAAGGCAAGCCGCGCTTGGTTTCCATTGTGTCCGGTCCGGGATTCGACGAGTCCGTGTGGTTCCCTTGGATCGCCTCTTTGGAA
Source organism: Fibrobacterota bacterium (assembly GCA_043753995.1). GTDB lineage: Bacteria > Fibrobacterota > Fibrobacteria > UBA11236 > UBA11236 > JAYUVP01. The sequence continues at coordinate 10,810 of JAYUVP010000234.1, read as the reverse complement.
AAAGGGAGCGAACATCCGCTGGCGGCTGCCATCGTGAATGGGGCTGAAGCGAAAGGCATGGCATTCACCCGAACCGAAAATTTCGAATCGGTGACGGGCAAAGGCATACAGGGCCGCGTCGGCACAGCTTCGGTGGCCTTGGGCAATGCTGCCTTGATGCAAAGCCTGGGCGTGGATTATTCCATACTGGCGGAGCGGGCCGAAGCTTTGCGTAAGGACGGACAAACCGTGATGTTCGCCGCCGTCGACGGAAAATTCGCTGGCATTCTCGGGGTGGCCGACCCGATCAAATCGAGCGCCGCCGAGGCCCTAAAGGCTTTGCGCAAGCAAGGCCTTCGCATTGTGATGCTCACCGGTGACAGCCTAAGCACGGCTCGCGCCGTGGCGGGTAAACTCGCCATCGATGAGGTGATGGCCGAGGTTTTACCTGAGCAAAAAGCCGCCAAGGTGAAAAGCTTGCAGGCCGAAGGTCGCATAGTGGCCATGGCAGGCGACGGGGTGAATGATGCACCGGCCTTGGCCCAGGCGCATGTGGGCATTGCTATGGGAACCGGAACCGATGTCGCCATGGAAAGCGGCGGTGTGACCTTGGTCAAGGGTGATTTGAACGGCATAGTCCGGGCGAGGCAGATTTCAAAATCAACTATTACCAATATCAAACAGAATCTCTTCTTTGCCTTCTTCTATAATGCCCTTGGGATACCGGTTGCGGCGGGAATTCTCTATCCCAAATTCGGCTTATTGCTTAGCCCCATGATTGCCGCTGCCGCCATGAGCTTGAGCTCGGTGTCGGTGATTGCGAATGCTCTGAGACTGCGCAAAGGGAGTGCTCCTCCAGCTAAGCACTCCTAAAGACGGCGAGACATTCGGTAATCCATCCTTATTTTTTGGGTCGCCTCGAATTCCATTTATGTGTATCATTAGGCATCCATGTTGAGAGCTTTAAGTTTTCGAAGTTTGCGTTCTCATCGCGGAATGGCAAAGGCCGTTTCCGCCTTCACCCTCCTCGCCTATATCACTTGTCTATTCGGTCACGGTTTAGGCGAAGCCATCACATTCGCTTTTTCCAATCATGGCCACCATTTCGACATAGCCCAAGGCGTGCAGGGCCATTTGCAAATCGCCTGGGTGCATGAACCCGAAACCCGGCATTCGGGCATACATGGGCATGATGCAGAAAACCCCTCGGAAAGCGGCCCTGCCGACCATGACTTCATCCTTTGCGAGAATGAGGCAACAGCCATCAAATCTTCTAGCTCACACGGGACTTACTTAGGCATTAAAGCCTTGGCCGTGGTGAGCCGAATTCTTCCCGTTTCGAAGCGTCGGACACATCAACCGGCGAAATCCGCTGAGGACTCGGTGGGTGACGGTAATTTGCGCCGCCTGAATTCCGTCTTACTCCGCGTTTAACCCCCCCCTCATCTCCATCCGTCGCATGCCCCTAGCTTTTCGCCATGGGTTTCGCATGCCTATTCCGGACATTCCCATCCATCCATTTGAGCCGGGCGACCCCGATAAGGATTTGTATCCGGCTCGATAACCTCTGGAGATCAGCGATGATTTTCTGCTTTGTCGGTGTGGGGCTAATGCTGTCACTCGCCGCACCCATTGCCGCCACAGATTCGATCGCCTTGGCCGAGCCCCAAGGTGATATGACTTTGGAAAAGGCCTTGTCCTTGTCCCTGGCAAGGAATCCCAACTTACGGGCCAAGCAATTCGAGCGTAGCGCCATTGAAGCACGTCAAATCCAGGCCAAGGTTTTCGCCAATCCTGAACTGCTCGTCGACGTGGAGGATGCCCTGGGATCAGGCCCCTATCGTGGCATGGATCAAGGGCAAACCACGGTACAGCTGGAACAATCCTTGGATTTGGGGGGCAAGGGCCGGGCGCAAGGAAGGGCTGCTCGTGCAGAGTCGGCAACCTTCGCTCATCACATCGATGCCGCGAAGTGGACCGTCATCACCCAAACCTCTCAAGCCTTTTTGCGCGTCTTGAATGCGCAGGAAGAACAAGCCTTGCGCGACGAGGAGATGACATTCATTGCGCAAAACGTGACTTCATTGGACACGCAAGTGCGTATCGGACAGCTGGCTTCGTGGATTGCCCTGAGAGCCAAGGCCGAAGCTGGGTCAGCCCGCATTGCGTTGGAATGGGCTAGGCATGAGCTCGATGAGGCCCGCGAGGGCCTGGCCGCTCAATGGGGTAGTCATCCTCCGCGATTTGCAATGGCCGTCGGTTCCACGGATTTCGGTCCTCCTCCGCCCGCATTGGAAGGCCTGCTTCTCGTCTTGCGCCGCAGCCCGAAATGGAAGGTGACCGAAACGCAAATCGAAGTAGCGCGAGCGCATGTTACCGTGGAACAAGCCAATGGTTCTCCCTCAATTTCCTTGCGCGCGGGGTATCGCCGTCTTTCCGGTCCGGGGGAAAATGCCGTGGTGGCGGGTATTGGCTTGCCTTTGCCTTTATTCCAACGGAATCAAAGCCGCATTCAAGAAAGCCAGCATCGTGTCGCCATGTCTGAAAGCGAGGCGAGTGCATCTCAGCTTGATTTGATCGAGGCCTTGGCCGAAGCGCATGATGTCATGCTGACCGCGCAGGTGGAATGCACCCTCTTGCGAGATTCGGTTTTGCCCGCCGCTAAGGGCGCCTACGAAAGCATACAGCCTGGTTTTCAAGTCGGCCGCTACAGTCATTTTGAATTATGGGAAGCCCAAAAGGCTTATTTGACCACTCGACTTCAATTATTAAAATCTCGAAAATTATATCACAAATCGAAGTATGAACTGGAAGGCCTGCTCGCGGCCAACCTTGAAACCTTAAAAGAAAAGAATAAGCCATGATCCTCTCACCCTGGAAACAGGCCGGTCTCGTTTTCGCTTTGCTAGCCGCCGGCGCGGTCGCAGCCTTTTTCCTGCTGCGTGAAACCAAGCGCACCGAGTCCCACGCGCATGAGCATGTTCCCGGTGAGCATGGGGAGGCGCACCACGAGGAGGAGGAAGGAATTGCCGGTCCTATTGAAATGGACTCGGCAGCGGCCATGCGGGCGGGTGTGGTTTTCGACACGGTTGGGCTTGCAGAAATACGTGAAACCCTTGGGCTCAATGGAAAAATCAAGGCCAATGAAGAGCATATGGCCCATGTATTGCCGCGCTTTCCCGGCGTCGTGCGTGAAATACGCAAACGACTGGGAGATGCTGTGAAAAAAGGAGAAGTCTTGGCCTTAGTCGAGAGCAATGAAAACCTGCAAGCCTATGAAGTCGTTTCGCCCTTAACGGGAACCATTATCGCCAAGCATGCCACCCAAGGCGAAGCGGCCACCGGCGAGGAGGCTTTATTCGTCGTGGCTGACTTGAAAACAGTGTGGATTGACTTCGACGTCTATCGCCACGATTATGGGCGGCTGCGAATTGGGCAGCCAGTGAGCATAGAAGCTGCCGATGGGGGAGATACAATGCAAAGCACCCTCTCCTATATCTCGCCTTTCGGAACGGAGAATACACAAACCATGTTGGCTCGGGCCGTCATCGTCAATCGACACGGCGAATGGCGACCAGGATTTTTCGTCAAAGGCAAGGTGGTCTTGGCCAAAAAATCCGTGCCCATGGCCGTGCGCGCAGGAGCCTTGCAAACCCTTGAAAATCGCGATGTGGTTTTCACCCATGATGGGCATGCATTTCAAGTGCAGCCAATCACCTTGGGTCGCAAAGACGGCGAATGGGTGGAAGTTCTGGAGGGTCTTATACCCGGCACCATTTATGCCGCCGAGAATAGCTTCCTTCTCAAGGCCGAGCTGGGCAAAGCTGGCGCGTCCCACGAACACTGAGGCCCAATGGATATTTTGCTTCGTTTTTCCATAGCCCAGCGCTGGTTGATTCTTCTCATCGCCGTCGCGATAGGCGGCCTTGGCGTTTATAACTATCGGCATTTGCCCATCGATGCCGTGCCCGACATCACCCATGTGCAAGTGCAGGTGATGACGGAAGCCCCTGGCTATTCTCCCCTGGAGGTCGAGCAACGCATCACCTATCCGATCGAAAATGCCCTCGGGGGACTGCCTCATTTGGAAGGCACTCGCTCGCTTTCGCGCTATGGTCTTTCGGCTGTCACCGTGGTTTTTGAAGACGGTACCGACCTTTATTTCGCGCGGCAACTCGTCAATGAACGCGTGCAAGCGGCGCAAAACGAATTGCCTCCCGGCGCCAAGGCGACCTTGGGACCCATTTCCACGGGGCTGGGTGAAATCTTCATGTGGTCGGTCGAAGCGGATTCGGGGGCAGTCCATGAAAATGGCCAACCCATTACCGGCACCGATTTACGTACGGTTCAAGATTGGGTGATCAAACCGCAATTACGAAATATTCCAGGCGTCACCGAAGTCAATAGCATAGGCGGGTACGAAAAACAATTCCAGGTTGCTCCCGATCCGCAGCGGCTATTGGCCTATGGCCTCAGCTTGCGCGATTTGATTTCCGCCTTGGCGAAAAACAATGCCAATCTCGGCGCGGGATATATCGAACGCAATGGCGAGCAATACCTGATTCGATCTCCGGGACAAATCGGCGGCATGGAAGACGTGCGCAATATCGTGGTTGGCGGAGCGGCCACGTCTCCCGTGCGCATGCGCGATGTCGCTGAAGTTTTCGAAGGCATGGAATTACGCACCGGGGCCGCCACCAAAAACGGCAAGGAAACGGTGATTGGCACAGTTTTTATGCTCCTCGGCGAAAACAGCCGCGAGGTTTCCCAGCGCGTCGCCGCGAAAATGGAAAGCTTGCAGGGCAGCCTACCCAAGGGCATCCGGGCCGTCACGGTTTACGATCGCACCAACCTAGTCGACAAAGCCATTGCCACCGTGAAAATGAATTTGATCGAAGGGGCCGTTCTTGTCATCGTGATTCTGTTTTTGTTTCTCGGCAATTTGCGGGCCGCCCTAATCACCGCCATGGTCATTCCATTGTCCATGCTTTTCACCATCTCGGGCATGGTGCAGGGTCGCATCACCGGCAATCTCATGAGCCTGGGAGCCCTCGATTTCGGCCTCATCGTCGACGGTGCCGTAATCATTGTTGAGAATTGCATTCGTCAACTGGCCCATAGGCAAAAAGAAACCGGTGGCTTGCTGCCCCTGAACGAACGCTTGCGAGTTGTGCACGAGGCCACACGCGAAGTCATGCGACCCAGTGTTTTCGGGGTACTCATCATCATGGTCGTTTATTTGCCCATACTGACTTTAACCGGGGTGGAAGGCAAAATGTTTCGTCCCATGGCCATGACCGTCATCATCGCCTTGGCTGGAGCCTTGATTTTTTCCTTGACCTTGGTGCCAGCGACGGTGGCGATTTTCTTGTCACGCAAGATTTCCGAAAAAGAAAGCGGTTTGCAACGCGGTTTGAAAAACATCTATTCCAACTGGCTCGACAAGGCCATGCAAATGCCGGTTCCGGTGCTGACCTTCGCGGTTGTTTTGCTCGGCCTCAGCGGTCTGGCTGCCACCCGAATGGGTAGTGAATTTGTACCCCAGCTCGACGAAGGCGATGTCGCCTTACATGCCATGCGCATTCCAGGTACCAGCCTGACCCAAGCGGTTAACATGCAAATCGATTTGGAAAAACGAATTCAAGCTTTCCCAGAAGTCAAAACTGTTTTTTCGAAGTTGGGCACCGCCGAAGTAGCCACCGATCCCATGCCTCCAAGCGTAGCCGACGGTTTCGTCATGCTCAAAGACCGATCCGAGTGGCCTAATCCCAAAAGAACCAAGGCCGACTTCGTTCGAGAACTAGAAGACAGCCTTCGCCAGCTACCCGGCAATAATTATGAATTCACCCAACCCATCCAAATGCGCTTCAACGAATTGATAGCCGGAGTGCGTAGCGATGTCGCCGTCAAGATTTTCGGTGACGACATGCGACAACTTGAAGCCTCGGGCGAAGTCCTAGAAAAAATCCTAGCCGAAATACCCGGTGCTTCGGACGTCAAGGCCGAGGCGACGACTGGATTGCCCATGATGACTTTAGCCTTGAATCGCGAAGCCATGGCCAGCCATGGATTAAGCGTCGAGGACGTGCATGAAGTGATTGAAATCGCCTTGGCCGGCAAGGTCAGCGGAGAAATTTTCGAAGGGGATCGCCGCTTCGATTTGCTTGTCCGATTGCCCGATGCCATGCGCGCAGATCCGGAAGCCATCCGGGATATCCCCGTTCCACTGGGCGAGCAGGGAGGTTTTATTCCACTGGGTTCCGTGCTTAATATCACGACGGCTCCCGGACCCAATCAAGTCAGCCGCGAAAACGGCAAGCGCAATGTGGTGGTCACTGCCAATGTGCGCGATCGCGATCTGGGTTCCTTTGTCGCCGAAGCCCAGAAAACCCTGGCCGCCAAGGTGCAATTGCCCCCGGGCTATTGGATGGAATGGGGAGGGCAATTCGAAAACCTGATCTCGGCTTCGCGACGCTTGCGCCTGGTCATTCCCATCGGACTGGCCCTCATTCTTTTGCTGCTTTACGGTAGCCTACAATCCCTGCGCAATGCCCTGCTGGTATTCACCGGCATACCCCTGGCGCTTACCGGTGGCATTTTCGCCTTGATGCTGCGCGGTATTCCCCTGTCCATTTCCGCGGGCGTCGGCTTTATCGCGCTCTCGGGCGTCGCGGTTCTCAATGGCATGGTCATGGTGAGCTTTATCGAAACCCTGCGCAGCCGCGGCCTCGATTTAGAGGCCGCTATTCGCGAAGGCTCTTTGACTCGCTTGCGTCCGGTATTGATGACGGCCCTGGTGGCCTCGCTAGGATTTGTGCCGATGGCGTTGGCGACGGGAACGGGCGCGGAAGTGCAAAGGCCTCTGGCCACCGTGGTCATTGGCGGCATTCTGTCATCCACCGTTTTGACCTTGTTCGTGCTACCGGTGATTTATCGCATTTTTCACCGGCGAACACCCTCAAGGCCCATCCAATAGCCTCATCACCGAAACGCGATGCCCAGGCCCTTCGGTGAACGCTACCCAAGGAAGCCCGGCTTCATCCATAGCCAGCGAAAGGGACCATGCTGTCCCCAAGGAAAGGCCCGGCATGCCCAAGGACTGCCAAGAACCCGTTTCGGCTTTCTTGCGCAGGACGGTTAATTTACCGTCCTTGTCATAATCGCTATAAGCCAACCAGGCATGGCCCAAAGCATTGAAGGAGAAGTCGAGATGATTGGCCTGTCCCGAAGGTAAACCAACCGGGCCTACCGACTCCCAACTTTTACCTTGGTTGAATTTTAATACCGTGGCAGAAAAATGGAATTGAGATCCATCGGAAAAAGCCAAATAGGGCGTTTCATCCTTGGCGATTTGTAAAACACCAATGGCCTTGCCGCCGGTAAATCCGGCATCGCCGACCAATTCCCATGCTTTAAATTCATTGTGATAGCGCATTACCGTGGCCTTACCGGCATTCAATTCATCGTAATACGCCACATAAATCACACCTTTTCGAGAAATGGCAAGCGACAAGAAAAGCACTTCCCCCTCGGTGAAACCCGGACTGCCCATCGCTTCCCATCTATTTCGTGATGAATTATATTTTATGACCGACGCCTTCCATTCGCAGGAATCATCCTTGTAGGCGAGAGTGGGTTCGCCTTCAGGCCCAATTGCCAAAGACAATTCGCTGGCCCAGGGCGAGGTAATGCCGCGAGTCCCCAAGATGCGCCAGGTTTCCGATTGGGCGTCGCCTTTCAAAACCGTGACACGACCCGAATCTTGGTTGTCGGTATAGGCTAAATAAAGGTTACCGACCGCATCCTTGATCAAATCAATTTGCCCCACCGTGCCCGGTGTCAAGTATTCTGGCTTCACTAGCTTCCATGCCTGCGCCAGCGAATCGAAGCGCATCACCCTTACCTGATTTTCTTGTGAAGCATCGACAAAGGCCACAAAGGGAATGCCGTCCGAACGAATCGCTATTTTCGGAGAGAAGGCATAGCCCGAAAAAAAATGCGGAGACCCAGCATAAACGAAATGCTCCAAACGCATTTGTTCAGGCGTGAGAACAATCGGACCGGCGGCATCCTCGAAGAAAAATTCCTGGGTATAGGTCGGCAGGGTATCTTGAAAACCTTGCAAGCGAATCAGGGCGGATCCGCCTGCCCAATGTTTCGGCCGAAATCCTTGAAAATCCTCGACCGTGGTCGCATGCCCGTCAAACAAAGTATCGCTTAGGGTTGGGTCCGAGCGCTCAACCACGAGCAGGACGCGATCGTATCGCAGCAATCCGTTCGCGTCCTGTATGTATAGCGAAAAGGTTTCGGCATGCGAATCACCCAGGCAGGAGAATAGGCCGAGTGAAAGCCCAATAGCTGCGGTTGTGGCCATGACGGTGGCCGTGATTGCGATGAAGACCGGTCTAATACCTTTTTTTGACTTCGCTCTCATTTTTCAGCCCCGCCAGAAGTTAAACCTCCAGGGATGCAATTGGCCTTTTCTGCAGCCTGATTTTCGGTTCTGCCCTATATTGGTGCATGATCTTTCTCTCCCCCAATTTTTCGGTGCGTCCATGAAACCTGGCCAATTTCTCCTCGCCTCCGCTCTCCTCGCCTCAATAGCATCGACGGTGTTTGCCCAAAGCAAGTCGATGTCCTTCGGAGGGGTGAATAGGACCTATGTCCTTCACGTTCCTACCGGCCTCCCCGCCAATCCTCCGCTGATGTTTGTCCTCTGCGGTCGCGGCATGACTGGCGCCCAGCAACAGAGTTCGACCCAAATGGATAAGATTGCCGACCGGGAAAAATTCATTGTCGCCTATCCTGACCCCATAGACATGATTTGGGATCAGGCCGGAACTTCCGACTTCCGCTATATCGTCGCCTTGCTCGATACCCTCGTGGCTAAATACCAAATCGACCGCAATCGCATTTATGCCGCTGGCTTTTCCCAGGGTGCCGGCATGACCCATGCCCTCGGTTGCAATTATGCCGACAAATTCGCCGCCATTGCTCCCGTCTCAGGTAACATACCCGCTACCTGCACTCCCTCGCGCGCCATACCCATGTTCCTGACTTTCGGCACCAAGGATATCGCTACCCCAGCCAAATTCATGAGCAGCACGGAAAGCTGGGCCAAGCTCAATGCCTGCCCAACCACCCCGACCCTCTCACGCCCCTATCCGGCTTCCAATCCGAATTCCCTGGTGACGCGCATAGCTTATGGCCCATGTAAGAACGGCACTGAAGTCATCGCCGATTCGATTCAGGGTGGACCGCATGAATGGCCCATGGACACCCGAACCAAGGTGAATAACAGCGAAGAGGTGTGGACCTTTTTCAAAAAGTTCTCCTTGGGTGCGGCCGTCTCAGTCGCGCAAAAGCCTGAGCGATCCCTTGCTAGTCCTAAGGTTTATGTCTCCTACTTTGGAGGACTTTTTGAATTGCACCCATCATCATCGCCAGCCACCGCAACTTTAATCGACGCCCAGGGCCGAGCCGTCGCCCCTATGACTAAAGGACAAAGGCGTAGCGTCCTTCCCAAATAAATAAGCGTTTAAAAACCCGACACCCGCGACTTTTTATGCACCAAAAGGTACACGGCACGCCTTAAAGTCGAAAAAGATACCGCGCAGCAAAGGGCAAGAACCCTTAAGTTAGTGGGCATCGAAACGATGACTTTAAGTCAAGGGGAGAAGGTATGCACATGCAAAAGATTTTGGGCTTGGCCCTACTTGTGGGCTGGGGAGCCCATGCACAGCAAGTCAATGTCCGGGGAAAGGTTTCTAATGCTGCCGGAGCGGCGGTGGCCAATGCGATTGTCGAAATTGCGAAGCTAAAGCTCAAGGATACCACGGGTGCGGATGGCATGTATTCCATCACGGGAACAGTCACCGCTTTGAGAGGGATGGCCAAGTCCCTACCGAACACTTTCTCTTTCAACAATGGCGTCTTGGACTTGTCCTTGGCTCGTCCAGGCAAGGTGAAGGTCGAAGTTTTCGATGCCAAGGGTAACTTGGTGAGTCGTGAATCCTTCGGAGAAGCTTCGTATGGAAGCTATCGCGTAGACCTTCGGGGAAAACTCCACTCAACTAAGATGTCCATTGTCCGCGCCTCCGTTGGCGACGAGGCACAAACCTTTCAATACCTGCCCATGGCTTACGAAGAGGTCGCGGGAATATCGATGACTTCATCGGCTCCAGTCAGCGCCAGGCTCGCCAAGGTCGCGGCGACGGTGGATACGCTAAAGATCAGCGCCACGGGATTGGCCGCGAAAACGATTTTGCTTTCCGTCTACGACACCACGGCCAATGTGACCTTGGAAGCCAGCGGCGATCGTTGGGGCGGACTCAAGAATGCTCCGGTAAAGAGCGCAGGCTGCGGCAAGGCGCTCAGCACTATCAAATCAGGTAACATGCATATTGCTAGTAGTGGAGGCAGAGGAGACTATATCATCGATATACCGACCAATTACGATCCAAATACTCCCTACCGCTTGATTTTCGGCCATCACTGCTTAGGGGCCAATTCCCAAAGAGTCGCAGCCGCCGATAATGGAGGGGCGGGAGATGATTTGAGCGGTTATTACTCCATAAAAACCATGGCGACCAAAGACAATGTCCAGGCCATATATGTTGCTATGCAGGGAGAGTCGAATGGTATGTGGAGTCTACCCAATGACTCGAAATTCTGGAACGACGTACTCACTTCGATCGAAAGCAATCTGTGCATTGATACCACGCGTGTCTTTGTCACGGGTTTCAGCTTCGGCGCCATGTTCTCGTATGTGCTTTCCTTGGAATATCCGGAAAAAATCCGGGCCGTGGCCACCTATGCTCCCGCCAACTAT
>JAYUVP010000233.1:0-3761 GCA_043753995.1 Fibrobacterota bacterium | reverse complement strand
CATCATAGGCGATGAGAATTTTACTGGGTTTCTTCACTGGGGGCTCCCAAGTTCAGGTGAATGGAAAGGTCTTACCGCAGTCTGTTGAAGTTGCGACTCCAATCGAGCTGCGCGGGCGAAAACGATTTGATTTTCCAAGTCGGCATGGTTCCTGAGCAATAGGCCCAAATTTCCGAAAGCCGTTTCCAAGTGGGTGAGGGCCGAAGCTGCGGCCGGGCCATAATCGATATTGCGGATTTTTTCCTCGATGGCGACGATCATTTGCCGCAGCCCGGCTTCTGGATCATGATTCAAAAAGTGCATGAGAGGTGAGGCCACGCCCGGTGCGGGTCGCCAATCCGTTTTTCCCGTATGCGCTTTTTCGAGCATCAAGATATAAGGGAAAATGCGTTCTTCTTCATCGCGCATATGAATTAGAAGCATGCCTTCGAAATTCAAGCACTCTTGCAAAAACAGGCGTAAGACATAGCTGTCGGGATACTGGGTTTTTTCACCTAGGTCGCAGGCTTGGCGTAAAGCCGGCAATAGTTCCCGGCGAAAAATTTCATGTTCCCTCAATAACCGACTCGTGAGGTCAGATAACGGGACTTCATTCAGGGTAACCCAATCATCATCTTCGGTCCGTGGCAACATCCCGCCCTCCAACCATCCTCATGCAAGCCTTGAGGCATGAAGTTGAAAATAGTCCCATTTATTAAAATACCCTGCCTGGGTAAGCTAGCCGGGTAAACCTTGTGCCGAATTGTCCCGTCAATTCGCCAAGGCTTGGGGAAAAATGGCGGTGAAGGTGGCACCTTCGCCTGGCGGGCTGGATACGGTGATGTTACCGCCGTGTTGCTCCAACAATTGATGCGAAATGGCCAGGCCTAGGCCCGTGCCTTGATGATTGCTTCCCGATGTCGTTTCAAATTGCGTAAACGGCTGAAATAGCCGGGACCTATCCTGAGGTCGGATTCCTGGGCCATTGTCGGAGACGGAAATATGCAGTCCCCGTTCGACGTCGCGCGCCAAATGCACACGCACAAGGCCCTTGGCCTCGGGTGAAAATTTGATGGCATTGCTCAGCAAATTGTAAAGCACTTGGCGAAATTTCCGGGCGTCGATGCGCGCCTCTTCGCCGGGCTTCAGGGCGGATGTCCAGGCCAAATCGATACCGCGCCCAATGGCCAGGGGTTGCAGCACCTCGCAAACCTCGGCAGTGATTTCATCGACTGTGACGTCTTCGATTTTCAATTCGCTTTTGCCGGCCTCGATTTTGGTTAAATCCAAAACATCATTGATGAGCCGCAATAAATGCATGCCGCTTTGCAAAACATCGCCGACATATTCCGCTTGGCGCAAGGTCAAAGGGCCGGGACGTCGATCGAGCAACAATTCGGAAAGGCCGATGATGGCATTGAGCGGGGTCCGCAATTCATGGGACATCTTGGCCAGGAATTCGCTTTTCATGCGACTGGCCTCGAGAATACGGCGATTCAATTCGCGCAAATCGCGGCTATTGCGTTCCGCCTCTTCGCGTCGCCGGCGATCTAGGGCGACGCCGCCAAGATACCCGGCGGTTTCAATGGCCCGCCTGGCGAAATCGTCTAGGAGAACCGAAGTCGGCCGGAATACGGCGATGAGCCCCAGCACTTCCCCTTTGAGACCGGTCATGGGTTCAATATGCATGGCTTTGAATCCGTGCATGCAAAGCAGGGACGCCCACGGACCCGCATCAGCCAAGTGGGGGACTTCGATTTTCCGTCTCGTCTGCAAGGCGCGGAAAAAGGGATTTTGCTTGTCTTCCGTTTGGGGCGACAGCAATTGATCGGCGAGGGGCGTTAATAGTGCCGAGCATTCGGTGGCGGAGAGGCGCTTTCTTTCCTCGTCATGAAGCAATACCATGACGCTACCCAGAGCGATTTCCTTTTCCAGGAAATTGCGCAGGGAGAGCAAGATTTCCTGCAGTGGTGAGGCTTCAGCGATGAGGGCCAAATGACTTTTCTGCACGGCCAATAGCAATTCGGCTTCTTTACGCTCCGTGATATCGGTGAGCGCTCCCAGATAATTTTCCACCTTGCCGCTGGCATGGAGCTCGGGGAGGCCTTGGGCGATGACCCAGGCGCGGCGGCCATCGCGGCGCTGCAAGCGGAATTCACGTTGGAAGTTTGAGCCCGCGGCCATGGCTTCGTTCCAAGCCTTCAGGGTGCTTTCGCGATCGTCGGGATGTATGGCCAGCATCCAGCCGCGTCCTTCCGCGTCCTTGGCGGACATGCCGGTCATGGCCGTCCATTGTCCACTGACGAAGGTGCATTGGCCGCGCTCATCGATACGAAATAAGCCTACGGGAGAAAGGTGGGCGAGGGCACGCAAACGGGCCTCGCTTTGAATGAGAGCTTCTTCGTCCCGTGCCTTGGCCGTTACGTCGCGGCTGACGGCAAATAGGCCTTCGATTTCACCATTGCTGTGCCGCAGGGGTTCCAAACGGGTTTCGAAGGTGAGGTCGCCACGTTGGACGCGATATTCCACACCCTCGCCTTGAAGCGCCTGCTTATGAAAGGCTACCTCGCGATTGTCACTGCCATCGGAATTTTTGGGATAAACTTCGTTAAGGTCTTTGCCCACCATTTGTCCAGCACGCAGGCCATGCCTTTGATTGGACGTGCCCAAGCAAGAGGTGATGTGCATTTGCTTGTCGAGGCTCCATACCAGGCCGGGAAAATGCGAAAGCAATAACCGCAAATAGGTTTCGCTTTCACGAAGCGCCAACTCGGCCTGCTTGCGCGGAGTGATGTCACGGAATACGGCCATGCGCGCAACGCGGTTTTCAAACAGCACAGGAACGGAAAAAACTTCGATGTAAAGGTCGGCACCGTCATGACGAAGAAAGCGCTGCTCACGCGGCTCGCTGGCTTTGCCCAGCGATTCCATGAGTCGCAGTACTTCATTGATTTCGGCATGCTGCTCTGGTCGAAAAAAATCGGACACCGGGCGACCGCGATAAGGGTTGCCTTCGGGAATCGCGGAGGTGCGCCGACCCACCGGATTGAAATAAAGGGTGATGCCCTCCGAATAAATGAGAATGCCTTCGGAGAGCATTTCCAGGATTTGACGAAAGCCTGGCTCATCGGCCCGCGGAAAAGCTGGCAGGGCGGCGGGGTCCAAGGGCCCAACCGCCGGGTTCAAGTGTCGAACCTATATCCCAAGCCGGGCAAATTCACGATTTTCTTGCCGAGATCGGCACCTAGCTTATTGCGCAATGAAGACACATGCACTTTCACCGTATGCGAATCCACCGGAGCCGATTCGCCATAGCCCCAAACCGTATGATAAAGCTGGGTGGTATAGACGACCTGCCCGCGCTTGCGAAGCAGGGCGGTGAGCAAATCAAATTCTTTGCGTGTCAGCGCGACGCTTTGCGAATTCACAAATACTTTGCGCGATTTTACGTCGAGTGAAAGCCCTTCTGCACGTAATACATCGGCCAATTCATCGGGCGAAGCATAACGCCTTAAAACGGCTTTCACTTTCGCGATGAGCAATTCATTTGAAATGGGCTTGAGCAAATAGTCGTCCGCGCCCTCTTCGAATCCTTGCAGCTGAAACTCTTCGTCAGTCAGCGCTCCGGAAAGCAGAATAATGGGAATGGCGCTGGTATAAGGGCTTTGCTTCAGCTCTTGACATAAGGTGATGCCGCTTGCATCACCCAAAACCACATCCATGAGGATGAGGCGAGGCTGGCGGGCCTTGGCAATATTTTTGACTTCGTCAGGGGTCTCGGC
>JAYUVP010000232.1:0-2569 GCA_043753995.1 Fibrobacterota bacterium | reverse complement strand
CCAGAAGGCATCCAAGTCGGGGCGAAGGTCGCCCAAAGGCGTGGGCTCGGCGACACCGATATTGCGCAAGGTGGCCGTGAGCGATCCCCCTTGGAAGGGGCTGCGCATGGTCAAGCAGAAATACAGGACGGCACCCAAGGCAAAGAGATCGGTTTTCTCGCTGACGGGTGCGGCATCCACTTGTTCGGGTGACATGAAATTCGGAGAACCGAGGACGGCCCCGGTTTGAGTGATACCTTCCTGCCCAGACTGATGCACGATGCCGAAGTCGGCAACCTTGAGTATGCCCTCCGATGTTATGAGCAGGTTTTCTGGTTTGATATCGCGATGAACAAGGCCCGAGGCATGGGCTTGGGCTAGGCCATCGGCGGCTTGCACCATAACAGCAGCAGCTTCGACATCAGTCAAATGGCGGCCCAGGCTTTTCACAAGTCGCGAAAGATTGGGGCCATCGAGGTATTCCATGACCAGGAATCGCTCGCGGCCAGCCAAACCGAAATCGAAAACCGAGACGATATTGCTGTGATGCAAACCGGCGCAGGCTCTCGCCTCGGCCTGAAACCTTTGCAATAGATCAGGGGTGGCCGCCAAATCAGGCCGAATCACCTTGATGGCCACCCTGCGGCCGAGGTGACTGTCTTCAGCCAGAAAAACGCTGGCCATACCACCTTCACCTAATTCATTTAAAACGCGATAGCGATCATAAAGCAACATAGGGGGTCCGGTGGGTTAGAGCCGGATCCAAAATTCAAATTGCAGTCGCCCGGCATTAAACAAATCTAAATGCTGGGCTCAAAGGAGGTTGAGTTCGCCTCAGGGTCGCGATAGAAGCAGGGGAGAGCCGGAACGCCGTCGGCCGTCAATACGGATCACGCTATGGGAGAAGGGAGGTAGCGAGGTTCTGGATGAATGGCGAAGGAGGGGTTTAGGCAAAAAAACTGCGGGATTTCCAGTTTTGTAGCCCCTTACATTCATGGGAAGCTTATACAGTCCTTTATTCGTGATCATATAAAGAGATTTGAAATCGGTACCGCCGAAGGCGAGATTGGTGAGCTGGTGATTCGGACTATCAGTGAATACGATTTCCCCTTGCTTCTGCCCGGCTGGATTAAAGACATGCACTCTATCCGCATAAGCCACCACATAAATATTCCCCAGAGCGTCGAGGACTATGCCATCCGCGCTCGGAACATCAGCGAAATCACGCCGATTGGTGAGGGAATAGTCGGTGCCCACGGTATAGGCTGCCACCTTGCCCACTTCATTCTCATTGACATAAAGAACCTTGCGTTCTTCGTCCCATTCTACGCCATTGGGTTTGGGTCTGGCGCTTAGCACCTCCCGAGTCTGACTGGTGGACGCGTCGCGGAAGAAAACCGACCGTCCATTGAAATTGGTGAAAAACAAATTGTCCTTGGAGTCTCCAGTCACATCATTGAAGTCGGAACCGCCCGTGGGGTACTTGTAAAGTGTGTCAGTTCGGTTGTCGAAAGCTGCCCCGGCCTTGACGCGCACTATGGCGCGAGTTTGGCAAATGACGAGGCGGTTCTGGGTGTCCAACCACATCCCATTGGGATCATCATTGGCTTTCCGCCATTGTTTTGCCGTGTCGGCCGCGACCGGAAGCCACATCGTCCGATCGGCATTGTCCTTTTCATTGGAATAGATATTCCCAGCCCAATCGGCTGCGACACCCTCGCTGAAGGTGGTGGGTCCCTGCTTGGGAATCAAGGTGGGCGTTCCTGGGGCGGCAAGGCCGAGAGGCAGGGTATGCGGAGCCTGGGCCTGAGCCAGACCTGGGATGGCTGTGCCGATTAGAAAGGTGAGAAGAGTGGAATGGCATACCGACATGAAATCTCCCGGCAAATAGACCCAAATATACCCTCGGTTAAGTCATTCCCTTTGGCATTAACCTGTTTTGCGGGAAATATTTATCGTAAAACGATAAATATTACTTGTTTTTCAATGTCCATGGGTATATCTTTGAGGAACAACATCATGAGGCACCTTCGCTTGAAATACTTTGGGGACCGGTCAATATCGTCTTGGACAAGCCGCCTATTGCAAGTGGCCTGGTATGTCGTCCTCATACTCTTCCTGGCCTTGAGCGGGTTTTTGGTGCTCGGCTTATTCGACATCACCCTTGGCGATCCCCTCACGGCGCAAGTCGTTCAAGTAGCCATGGAAGAGACGGATCCCGAATGGGTCGAGCTTCGGAAAATGCCCGCTACGACCAAGCTCTTCGTTTTCCCCTATATCACGGCCATTACCGTTTTGCTTTTGTTGATCATGAAGAAGGCGCAGCGACTGTTCACGAACTTTAAACACAACATCATTTTTAGCCGCGAAAATGCCATGACCACGGCGGGAACGAGCAAGCTCCTGATCGGATTTTCCATCCTCACCTTCAACTTCACCACCTTGCTGGTCAGCCTAATGCTGCTCATGCTTTGCGAAATATTCAAGAATGGGACCACTCTTCAAGAAGAACAAGACCTGACCGTATGAGTTCTCGGTAGATGAGCATCATATTTCGGTTGGACCGTGTTTTAGCAGATCGGAAAATGCC
>JAYUVP010000231.1:0-7625 GCA_043753995.1 Fibrobacterota bacterium | reverse complement strand
CCGAGGTATCGCCCGTGCTGGCACAGGCCGCCCAAGCTAATCCTCTTTATCAAGCCTATCGCAAGGGCTTTGCCGAGTTCGCGCCCATGGCGGCAGGTTCGACTCTCGCCTCAGCCATCCAAATCGGCAATCCAGTCAGTTATGATCGCGCCGTGAAAGTTTTAAAAGCCTTTGACGGCCAAGTGTATCAAGTCACCGAAGAGCAATTGGCCAATGCGGCTCATTTGGCCGATCGTACCGGCCTCTATTGCGATCCGCATACGGGCGTGGCTCTTGGGGCTTTATTGCAAATGGTGGACGCCAAGGCCGTATCGGCCAAGGATCGCATTATCGTGGTGTCCACGGCACATGGCCTTAAATTCAGCGAATTCAAAATGCGCTATCACCAAAAGCAGCTCGATGGCATTTTGGCCCGCTATGCAAACCCCATAAGCGAATGCGCGCCGGATGTCGAAAAGGTAAAGGCGGTTTTGGTCGAGCGAATGGCCAAGTTGAATTTGTCGCTGGCCTAAAGCCGGTTCAAAAACCTCTGGGCTTAGCCCTTCTTGAAAAGGGCCACGACTTCGGGAACGAGGTCGATGGCCTTGCCAATCAAATCTTTATCGCGGGTGAGGCTGAGTATGCGTGCATTCTCACCTTGAATGACGATAAAGGCAATGGGCTCCACGGTTAGCCCACCCCCCGAACCGGCGGTTTGCGACTTGGAATTAATGCCTGCAAGTCCAAATCCCACCGAGACGCGAGAAACAGGAATTAAAGTGGTTCCCTCGACCTGAATGGGCTTTCCCACCACGGTTTCGGTTTGGGCTATAGCCTTGAGTTTGTCCAGCAGGGTGGACGCCATGGTATCAAAATCCATGGGTATCAATGTACAACTGGGGAGGAGGGAAAAGAGAAGTGGTGCGAACGTCAGGATTTGAACCTGAAATCTCCTGATTCGTAGTCAGGTGCCTTATCCAGTTTGGCCACGCTCGCAAAAAGCGGAGCGAAAGTATAGCTCGGAAAATGGCCTTTTCCAATCCTTCACGGGGGGAAATTGAAGGCCGAAAGTACTATTCAGGGTCTCATGGTGCGTTCTCTTTTCCGTGGTTTCTTGGGTGGCCTCAAAGCTTGGCTGGCCTTAGTGGCCAAAGAATTCAAGAAAAAGGCCTATCGTCGCAGTTTTGGTTTTTGGTTTTTAGTGCTTGGATTTTTCCCGGTACTGGGCATGGTCGGAGCGGGGATAGCCGTTTGGTTTTATTCCCAGTCTTTGCCGTCCTTGGAGAGCATGGAGCGCATAGAGCCCAGCCTCATCACCAAGGTTTATGACAAAGACAAACGTCTGGTGCACGAGTTTTATATCCAAAGGCGCATTTGGAAGCCTTTCAATCAAATTCCCGAAGCACAAACAAAAGCCGTCTTTGCCATTGAGGACCGCAACTTTTATAAGCACTGGGGCGTTTCACTTTCGGCTTATCCTTCGGCCATTTTGCCTGCCCTGATTGGACGGCGTATGCGTGGCGCGTCGACCTTGACCCAGCAATTGGCGAAGAATTTGTTTTTAACTCCTGAGCGATCGGTAAGACGCAAGGTAATGGAATTGCTGGTGGCCTTGCGCATTGAGCAAACCTATACCAAAGCAGAAATACTCGAATTTTATTTCAATCAGGTTTATCTCGGAGGGGGTGCCTATGGTTTTGCGGCGGCAGCCGAGCGCTTTTTCTCAAAGCCTTTAGATTCGCTTTCTTTGGAACAATACGCCTCCCTGGCGGGCATGTTGAAGGCGCCAGAGAACTATAGGCCGGACTATCATCCTGAGGCGAATCGTGACCGCCGTAATATTGTACTCGGCGCCATGCGCTCCACCGATTTCATCACCAAGGCCCAATGGAAGCAATCCACTCATGCTCCGCTCAAGGTGGTGCCTCATCAAGTGAAAGAAGGCTTGGGTGCGTATTACATCGAGACCGTGCGGCAATTCATGGAAAAAAAGTGGAATGAAGACTTCGTTTACAATCAGGGTGTCTCAGTATATACCACCCTCGATTCGGCTTTGCAAAAATATTGCGACTCGGTGATTGTGGCCAATGTGCATCACGTGCAAGTGCGCATGAAATACCGCACGGCTCGTCGCTTCGACATGGCCCGCATTCTCAAAAAGCCTCTTGATACTCTAGTGCGCAATTGGGATCACTATTATCAGCGTTTCGACAGTCTCTATATCAAGAATGACACGAGCAAGCTTGAGCCCAGATATCCTGACTCCTTGCGTTATCGCAAGGTGCAGTCGGCCCTTATCGTGCTGGACAATGAAACGGGTGCGGTGCGAGCCTTGGTAGGCGGCGAAAATTTCGATATCAGCAAATACAACCGGGCCTTACAGGCCGTACGTTCGCCTGGGTCCTCTTTCAAGCCCTTCGTATATGCTACGGCTGTCGACAATGGCGCTTCACCAGCCATGATGCTGAATGATCAGCCCATCACCATACCCGACCCGGTGGATTCCAATAAAATGTGGCGACCACAAAATTTCGAGCCTGGCTTTGATGGCCGCATTTCTATGCGCCGGGCACTTTACAAGTCCAAGAATTTGCCCGCCATCGAATTGGGCATGAAATACGGTCTCACTAATATTAAGAATTATGCCCATAAATTCGGCCTTACCCACAATGTGCCGGCGGTGCCTTCCTTGGCCATTGGCACATGCGAAGCCACCTTGATGGAATTGTCTTCGGCCTATACGGTTTTTCCAAATGGCGGTGTACGGTCGGTGCCGTTTTTTGTTCAGCAAATTATCGATAAGAATGGCGCCTTGGTATACAAGAATTTGCCGCAAACCCAGGAAGTGTTGAAGCCCGAGGCCGCATGGATCATGGCGGATATGCTGAAGGACGTGAATATTCGCGGCACGGCGGCTTCGATTTGGGCAAGCGGATTCAATCATCCCTCGGGTGGCAAGACCGGCACCACCAATGATTATACCGACGCCTGGTATGTTGGTTTTACCAAGCGTTACACTTGTGGCGTATGGGTGGGCGCAGACGATCACACGCCCATGGGTCCTGGTCATACCGGCGCCGATGATGCCGTGCCGGTTTGGCTGGCCGCCATGAAATTTGCGCATCAAAACTCAAAGCGATTGGATTTCCCTAAGCCCTCAGGCGTGGTGCAAGCGACTATTTGCCAGGAGAGCGGATTGCTGGCGCAATCCTTTTGCAAGGCCACCAATACCGATTGGTTTCTGGCGGGTTATGTGCCTCAGGACAATTGCACGCCAGAGCATCATTCGCGGGCCTCAGTAGGCACCGATATTTCGAATGCCAATCGTCGCAGGGATCCACCGCCGGAAAGCGGCAATACCCGCGGCGGAGGCGCCAAGGGCGATACGCGAGTGCGAAAAACCTTTTAATTCCATGAATTTTCGTTCTGCCCCAGCGAAGCTGAAAGCTTCGTGTCTCCAACTTTATGATTGGAAATTAAAGCGACAAGCCTGGGTTCGCACCCATCTATGGCGTCCTACATGGCATCGCTTGGAGCCACGAATGCCGCAACCCTGGCGGCAAGCCGCATTTCAACGGGACTTTGAGCTTTGGTTTTGGCGCTTTAATCGCGTTGCGAAAGCCATGGTCTTTGTGCTTTTCGTGCTCTTGGTTTATGGATTGCGCACCACCCCGGGATTGCGGGAATTGGAACGATTCACTCCGCGCTTTTCCAGTTTGGCCATGGACAGTAGTCGACAGGCCATCGCCGAATTTGGGCGCGACCGGCGGCAATGGCTGGCCTTGAAGGACGCTCCGAAATCCTTAGTGAATGCTTTGATAAGCATTGAAGACCGCGACTTCTGGCGTCATGGGGGCATTGATTTGGGGGCCTTACCTTCAGCCTTAAGTCCCGCCCTAAGGGGCGATCGCGCGCGCGGCGCTTCGACTTTGACCCAGCAATTGGCCAAGAATGCCTTCCTTGGTCCGGAACGAAGCGCATTGCGCAAGTTACGTGAATTCTTAATCGCCCTCCGGCTCGAACGTCTTTACACCAAATCGGAATTGCTGGAGCTTTATCTCAATGAAGTGTATTTGGGCGCCGGCACTTCGGGATTTGCCGATGCCTCCTGGCGCTATTTCGGTGTTCGACCGCAGGATTTGAAAATCGAACAAGCAGCCTGCCTGGCTGGCCTATTACGCAAACCTGAGGCCTTGCGTCCTGATCGCTTTCCCGATCAGGCCTTGTCGCGCCGCAAGGTGGTGCTTTATGCCATGGTGCAGAATGGAAAGCTTACCGAGGGCGAGGCCGACTCCTTAAGTCATTTGCCCTTGGGCCTGCGCATTCGGCCTTTGCAATTCTCCGCCGATATAGCGCCACTTGCGTCAGATCGTCTGCAGGAGGAGGTGGACGGCTATTTCGGAAAGGGTTTCGCGGACAGCGCTGGCGTCCTCATCACCACCACTTTAAATCTGCGCGTGCAAAAGCTGGCCGATTCGATTTTGCGATTTCATGCCGACACTTTGCAAAGGCGTCTCGATCGCGTAACGCTATGGGGGTGCCAAATGCCTCAGCGCCTCCATCGTTCAGAAGAGAATTTGTTGGGCAATATGGATGTGGCCTGGCCGCGCTTCGACTCGCTTTTTCTTCGGGGCGATGCCCAATCGGCAGCGCGCGCTTGCCCCGTAGCCTTGCGTCGAAAATCGATAGAGGCTTCTTTAATCGTATTGGATACACGCACCGGCGCGGTTCGGGCCCTTATTGGCGGCTTGCATCCTAAGAGAGGCGGCTATGATCGAGCGACTCAGGCAGGTCGATCCCCAGGTTCGAGCTTTAAAGGCTTGGTTTACGCCAATGCCATTGCACACGGGGCCTCACCTGCCGACATCGTCGACGATTCGCCTATTGCCTTACCTGATCCAGATAAGCCAAGCGAAAAGTGGAAGCCCCACAATCTCGAATACGACTATGACGGACGAGAAACCTATCGCCGTGCCCTCTATCGATCGCGCAATATTCCCGCCATTCGCGTGGCTTTGCGGGGCGACTTGGATTCCCTGGTCGAAACCGCGCATCGCTTCGGTTTACGGTCGCCTCTGCGCGCCATTCCATCCTTGGCCTTGGGTGGTCTTGAAACCAATGTTTGGGAAATGGCAGCGGCCTTTCGCGCCTTGGCCGATAGCGGCCGATTCCGCGAGCCGTTTTTGGTGGAAAAAGTGATCAATCGCCACGGTGAGGACTTGACTTTTTCCCGGCCGCCGGCTTACTCCGCGGTATCCCCAGCGGCGGCCTATATCCTTTGCGACATGCTCCGCGATGTGAACATACGCGGTACCGCCGCGGAAATTTGGGCGCAAGGTTTTCGCTTTCCATCAGGCGGTAAAACCGGTACCAGCAATGATAATCGTGATGCCTGGTATGTGGGTTTCACCCCGATTTATACTTCGGCGATATGGCTGGGCAATGACGATTTTGCCTCTTTGGACGGCCACTTTACGGGTACCGATGCGGCCATGCCGGTTTGGCGCGACCTCATGATGGCCTTGCATCGAGGTCATCCCCATCAGGATTTCAAAGCGCCTCCGGACTTAAAAAAAATCACTTTATGTCGGCGCAGTGGACTATTACCCGGACCCATTTGCGATTCGCTCGCCACCGATTGGCAATTGCCGAATTTCCCTCCGCGTTCACGCTGTACTGCGGCTTTGCATGAAGCGGCTTTAGCGACTATGCCGCATCCCATCGCTAAGCCCAATGCCGCGCAGCAAGACACGACTGGATTTCTCGAAACGTTGAAGGCCTTGTTTCAAGGCCCGAAATAAAACCGGGGAAAATACCAGGGGCTTAGGGCCCTGGCACTCTTAATTCAAATCGAGGCTTAAGCCTTCGCGTGCCAGGCCTACTTGGATTCCAGGCGCTGTCTTGTCGGCCTCCCCTTTTACGGTAGCCAACAAAGAGTCTAGAAAGGCGTCATCATGCGAAGGGTCATGGTGGAAAACCATGTATTGCTTCACCTTGGCCGCTCGTGCAATGGCAAGTCCTTGTTCCCAGGTGCTATGGCCCCAGCCCTTGTGTTTGCTCTCGTATTCTTCGGGGGTATACATGCCATCATAGATCAGCAAGTCTGCACCCTGGGCAAGGGTGGTAATGGCTTGGTCGAGGCCATGCGAATAATGCTCAGTGTCGGTAGCATAAACCATGGACCGTCCGGAAACCGGATCCTCGAGTCGATAAACCAAGACTCCATTGGGGTGATTGCCTGAAATGCATTTTAGGGTTGCTAAAGTACGGCCATCTGCTTTTAGCAAATGAATTTCTTGTGCGGGCGCAAGGTCGTGGTAAGCCAGTTTGGCGTCGAGTTGATCGAGGCTGACGGGGAAATTGGGGCCTTCCATTTGCCCGGCCAAAATTTGTCCCAGAGTAAAATCAGCCTGGCCGCGGCCATGGACCATGATGTCAAAGCCAGCATTGTAGGCTGGAGCGAAAAAAGGAAAGCCCTGAATGTGATCCCAATGCACATGCGATAGGAAGAGGTGTATGCGGGACGGTGCGCCATCGGCCATGAGGCGATTTCCCAATAAGCGAATACCGGTGCCCGCGTCGAAAACCACCATGTCATCGCCCAATTGTACGGATACGCAAGAGGTATTGCCTCCATAGCGCACGGTTTCCGCTCCGGGAGTCGGTATGCTGCCACGCACGCCCCAAAAGGTCACGCGCATGGAGGGATAACTTTGGGAATAAGTAGCGACATCGGCAACATTGTACCCCCTGCGGGCTCCGGGCACAAGTCGAACCCGGTTTTCAGGAGGGCGAATTAATCCTTTTGATAATGGGCTTTCACGCGCCCGACCGCCGTCGCTAAGGGAATGACGGTGAAGTCCTTATCGCGACGCTGCTTAAATTCGGCTCCGCCTTCGGCCAAGGTCTTTTTGCCCACCGACAGCCTCAGGGGTATTCCCCATAAGTCGGCATCCTTGAATTTGACGCCGGGTCTTTCGTCGCGATCATCATAGAGCACTTCGAATCCGGACGCTTTCAATTCCCCATATAGCTTGAGGCAGGCTTCCTGCACTTCGGGCTCGCGGCCAATGGAGACAATCAGCACCTGGAAAGGCGCTATGGAGTCGGGCCAAATGGGACCATACTCATCATGGCTGTTTTCAATGGCGGCAGCCATCAGGCGCCCAACGCCAATGCCATAACAGCCCATGATGGGCACTTGTTTTTTGCCGGCTTCGTCGAGATAGTTGCAATTCATCGACTCGGTGAATTTGGTTCCCAATTTGAAAATATTACCGATTTCGATGCCACGCACCGCATGCAATTCGCTCTGTCCATTGGGTGCCCGGTGACCCCCGACGGCCTTGGCGAAATCGCCGGTATGCGGCGTCTGGAAGTCGCGCCGGAAATTCACATGGCGATAATGAAAGCCTTCTTCATTGGCGCCGCCCACCAGATTATTGGCCTCGGCTACGGAAATGTCGACCAGCACGCGTAAATCGGCATGCTCCTTGAGGCCAAGCGGCGAAGCATAGCCCGGAACCAAGCCGAAATTGCGAATGAAATCGTCTTGGGCGGGCTGCAAATAGGTGCACTTGAGATAATTCTTGACCTTGACCTCGCTGATTTCGAGATCGCCGCGCACTAATACCAGGGCCAAGCAG
>JAYUVP010000230.1:0-14596 GCA_043753995.1 Fibrobacterota bacterium | reverse complement strand
GATCGGCCTTGACTATGCGCTCCAAGGCTCCGACATAACCTGAATTATTGTTCTCTTGCTTATACAGTTGGGCTATTTGCTCCAGTAATTTCAAATCATCAGGCGTGGATTTTAGCCGTTCCTCATAAATCGTGCGGGCACGCGCGGTTTGACCCGATCGCAAAAAGGCTTCTGCGACCATGGGTTCGGTCACCCCAATTTGCGGATCATTTCGCACAAACCAATCCCATTGCAGGGCGGATCCCGCAAAATCTCCATTCAAGAATAAGGACTTGGCATAATTGCGGCGTTCATCCGCACTTGGATTTTGGCTGGCAAGAAAACGCCACAAGGCTAGGGTGCCTTTGATTTCGACATCGCCTTTCACCAAGGCTCCGTATGTATGAGCGTAAGTGGCATTGCCTGGAGCCAGAGAATAGGCTTTTTGATAACGATTTTTTGCGCTTTCCTCCTTGCGTAATTTGGTTTCGCAATCACCGAGTTTAGTCCAGAGTGAGGCATCTCCAGGAGTCGCCTGTATCGCCTTGAGGAGCAATTTCTGGGCATCATCGAAGTCGCCGCGCTGTATATACAGATTGGCCAACTCGACATCATAGCGTCCCTTGGCCGTCGCATCCAAGCTGGACAAGGCTATCAAGGTGGCGAGATAGGCCTCTTCTTGTCCGACCTGACCCTTAAGCAGGGGATACAGAAAACGATGTCCGGCCAAGTCCTTGGGATTGGCTTTCACCCACATTTTCCCATGCTCTAAGGCAGCCATGGAATCTTTAGCGGCGACGTCCAGATTGGCCAAGGTCAATAAATGTTTGGAAGCCGCCATGGAGTCGACCTCGACCAAGGCGGAAAGTGCTTCACGCATTTTCGCGGGCGTCGTCGCGGTAGCCTGCAAGCAAGTCACCTGTATGTTACGGATTTCCTTGTCCTTGGCTTCCTTCGCGAGATAAAGGTCGGCCAAGGTTCCGGCGGCCTGATAATTTTTGACGCTGAAAAGGGAAAGAATGGGCTCGCGCTTGCCTTCCAACAAACTGCGTTGGGATTGGAATACTTGGGCATACCAACGGGCCGCACCTGCTGAATTTTTCTTGGCCAAGTTTCCACGAGCCGCAAGCATTTGCAACTCCGCCTTAGAACCCGGGGTTGCCGCCAACCTTTCAATTGCAGGCAAATGATCCGCCACCTGCCCCTCGGTGACGATGACCTCAGGGAGCAGGGCTTGGTATTCCGCATTCATAGGCTGATTGCGCAAGGCTTTGTTCAGGTATCCGTATGCACGTTCCTTATCACCCTCTTTGGCGAAAAGCTTGGCCAATTGATATTGAGCTTCATGTGCGGTAGGATCCGCTTGATCGACTTGCAATAGCAGATCACGTAAAGATGCGGTTTGAGATTCGGTTTTGGACAAAGCCAATAACCGCAGCAAGACCGGTCGATTTTTGGCGTCCATAGCCAGGATGCGCTTATAGACCTCGACGGCTTTATCCAACTTATTCTGTTCTTCATAAGCCTTGGCGAGGGCCAAGGCATAGACCTTATTCCCGGGATTAATCGAATTCAATTTTTCCAGGGCTTCGCCGGCCTTGGACTTATTACCAGAAGCATTGGCGACGGAAAGCGTCTGCTCCCAAACCTTGTTTTCACCCGGCTCTTTTTGCGCCCAAATTTCCAGCCATTGCAAGGCCATGGCATAGCGCTGAAGGGTCACGGCCACGTCTATGGCTTGCTCTAATACAGATAAGCCGGCATCCTTACCGACAATTTGCTGATAGACATCCAAAGCAGCTTGGGTCTTACCCAAAGATTTGGCATAAGACAACTTCAATTCAGCATCGTCAGGAAAATTCGCTACGCCGAGCTTGAGCAATTCGGATTGCGTAGGAGAATTGGTCTGTTTGGCAAAGCCATTCACCTTATCGAATAGCGCGCGATCCTTGCCTTCGGCTCGTACCGCTTGCAAATAGGCCGAATTCGCTTGCGGTGATTTTTTCTGCAAGGCATAAATATCGCCCAGGGGCTCAAACAAGGAGGCATCTCGCTTGCTCTCTTCTTCCAAGAATCCAACAAAGGGCAAAAGCTTGACGCGATCGCCTTTCTTGAGATATTCATGCGCCAATAAGGAACGGCCTTGCGACCAGGCGGGATCCGTTTTGACCTGGCTTTCCACACCTTTCACATTGCCCGTTCGGCGATAATCGATTTCCGCCATTTGCCTTTTGTATTCCACCGGGGGATTCTTCTGGCGAATCAACCGCACCAGGGCTTCCAACAAACGCGTGGTGTCTTTTTGCTGTTCACTGAGGCGGTGCATGGATTTTAAGGCCACCATGTCAGACTCATGGCGCGATACCCAGGCATCGTAATTCGCCAGCGCTTCCGGGAAATTCTTGGCTTTTTCTTTTTCCTCGGCCAAACGCAATTGATATTCCTTGAGCTTGGGATCGATTTTGACAATGCGCTCCAAAGTCGTCACATAACCCGCAGCATTACCCTCTTGCTTATAAAGTTGGGCTACCTGCTCAAGCAATTTCAAGTCTTCTGGATTTGATTTGAGCCTTTCCTCATAGAGGGCGCGCGCCTTGCCGGTTTGCCCGGAACGCAAGAAAGACTCGGCAACCTGGGGCTCATTGGCAGCCAATCCGGCATCCGATTTAACTAAGCCATCCCATTGTGCCGCCGATCCGGCGAAATCCTCGTTTAAGAAATAGGACTTAGCGAGTTTAACGCGCTCTTCCGTAGTTGGGTTTTGCGTGGACATGAATTTCCAAAGCGAAAGATTGGCCTTCAATTCAGTGTCGGTGATCAGTAATTGACCATAGGTACGGGCATATTTGGCATTGCCCGAGCTATGGGTATACGCCTTTCCGAAACGGATTTTAGCCATGTCCTCCTTACGCAATTTTTGGGCAATTTCACCAGAGCGATACCAGAGTGCGGCATCATTCGGCGCAGACTTTAAAAGGTTTTCACTGTGTTTATTTGCTTCTTCAAAATCGCCGCGCGCATATAGCAAATCAGCCAATTCTTTTTCAAAGCGCCCCTTGGAGGCAGGATCGAGAGCAGATAGTAAGGTGAGGCTTGCGAGATAGGCGTCTTCTTCCCCCTGGCGATCCTTTAGCAAAGAAACGAGGAAGCGATGACCCGCTAAATCCTTGGGATTCTTGGTGAGCCAAGCCTTGCCATGAGTAATAGCCGAAGGAATATCCTTGGCAGCCAAATCCAATTCCGCCAAGTGCAGTAAATGCGGCGACGCGCCATCCGGATCCGCTACCCAATAGGCGGTTAGCACTTCTCGCAATTTGGCATCACCCTTGGGCGATGCCATGAGAGCGCTCAATTGGATTTTTCGAATTTCTTTGTCTTGGGGATTGGCGGCGAGAAAACGTTCAGCCAAAAGTCCGGCAGCATCCAAGTTCTTCGCCTCGGCGAGAACCACTATGGCTTCGCGCTGGCCTTCGAGCAGTTTTGGCGATGTGGAATAAAGTTGGCCATACCAACGCGCGGCGCCGGGAATATTCTTCCTCGCCAAATTGGACTTGGCCACAAGTAAAATCAAAGCCGGCTTGGCTCCGCTCTGGCCTGCCAACCTTTCCAGGCTGGGCAAGTGCTCGGCGACCTGGGCATCGTTTGCCACCACGTCGGGCAATAAGGCCTGATATTGGGTATTGGCGGGCTGAACCTTGAGGGCTTTAGCCAAATAGCCGTAGGCCCTTTCCTTGTCACCTTCCGCCGAAGCCGCTTTGGCCAATTCAAAATTCGCTGCATGGGCAGTGGCATCGCCATCGGCGATGCGCAATAGGGCTTCGCGCTGGGCTTCCTTTCCCTTAGTGGCAGCTAATTGCGCAACCTTGCCTTGAACGGCCGCATCTTTGGGCTCCAAAGCCAAGGCACGGTTATAGAATTCGAGGGCCCGCTCCGGCTGTTTGATTTCTTCATGCAAGGAGGCCACGCGCAAGAGCAGCTTTTTGTTGTTGCCATCGAGATTGGCCACGGCCTCAAAATAGGGTACAGCATCGGTGGGCTTTTTGGCTGCCACGAGCATTTCGCCGACCTTGAGATAAAAGGCCTTATCGGCGGCAAAGTTGGGGGCAATTTCCTGGTAAATCTTTAAGGCATCGCCATTGCGGCCTTTGTCTTCATACAAGCCGGCCAGCTCGCGCTTGGCTTTGATGTCGTCAGAATTTTGTTTGAGATAACGTTCACGATATTCAATGGCTTTGGGTGAAGTAGCTTCGGTCAAAGAAACAATTTCCGCTAATAAGCCGGCATCATTCGGAGTGCGCGCCAGCATGATTTCAAGCTTTGGCAATAGCTTGTCCTTTTGCAAAGGCTGGCGATAATAGCCGATGAGCCAAACCAGAGCTTCATCACTATCCGGATATTTTGCCAAATAGGCTTCGTATTCTTGCGCGGCCTTAGGGCCTTGCTTTTGCGCCGCCAGTGATTTGATATAGCGGGTCCAGGTTTCTCGATCGACATGGGTGTCCGAAACCTTGGCATATTCCTTCAACGCCGAAGCATGTTCACCCTGCTCAGTCAAGGCCATGGCTAAGAGGCGTGTGGCCAAGGGGTTGAGGGCTTTCGCCTTGCGAAGCATTTCCACGGCTAAGGCAAAATTCCACTGCTTGAAAGCCAGGATGCCTTCGGCTTCATAAAGCCTGGAATCCGGTACTTTGCTCTGGGAGCGGTGCTCCATGATTTTCATCTGCAGGTCGGCAGTATCGATTTTGGCCGAGGAGCCAGAGACAACCGCCGTAACTTGATCTTGAAAAGCTTTTTCTTTTTCGGCCTGAGTTTTTCGTTCGGCCTCGGCCCTCGCCAAAGCATCGGCTTTTTCCTTGGCGAGTCTATCCGCCTCTTCCTTTGCAAGGCGCGCAGCCTCTTCTTTGGCTTTTCTTTCGGCCTCAAGACGAACTCGCTTCTCTTCCTCGGCGCGCACGGTGCTGTCTTTCTTGGCTTGGGCCTTGGCCAATGCCTCAACGCGCATCAACGAATCTAAGCGCGACTTTTCGGCGCGCATCATGGAATCAGCCCGGAATTTTTCTACGCGGGCAAGGCTATCCTGAAAACGCTTTTCGGCACGGGAGACACTGTCTTGCCTTTGCTTCTCTAGCAAAGCTTGGCGCGCGGCCTCAGCCTTAGCCTGCTTTTCAGCCAATATCAGTGCTTCACGCTGTGCCTTTTCCGCCTTGACTAAGCTGTCTTTATACGCCACCTCAGCGCGAATTAAGCTGTCCCTATAGGCCTTTTCGGCGCGTGCGACACTTTCGACGCGAATTTTTTCGACGCGAACCAAACTGTCCCGTAGGCGCTTGTCAGCCTGGGCTTGGACAATGGAATCTCGTTTTGCTTGTTCGCGGCGGTTCTTCTCTTCCAAGGCTAGGCGTTCAGCTTCCTTCTTGAACAACACTTCAGCGCGCGCCAAACTGTCTTTGCGGGCCTTTTCCGCTTGAGCCAATGCCAGGGAATCTTTATGCGCCTGAGCCTTGCGTTCGGCTTCGGCCTTCGCTTGCAATTCTGCTTGCTTTTTGGC
Organism: Fibrobacterota bacterium; assembly: GCA_043753995.1. Taxonomy (GTDB): domain Bacteria; phylum Fibrobacterota; class Fibrobacteria; order UBA11236; family UBA11236; genus JAYUVP01. Next base: position 9,069 of record JAYUVP010000230.1, on the reverse strand, counting down.
TTCCGCCAAGGCTGCCTTGTCGGCTGCGGCCTTGTCTGCCGCTAATTTTGCGGCCAACGCTTTTTCGGCGGCAAGCTTCTCTGCCGCTGCCTTGTCTGAGGCGGCTTTGTCTGCGGCCAACTTTGTGGCCAACGCTTTTTCAGCTGCAAGCTTTTCCGCAGTAGCTTTATCCGCTGCTGCCTTGTCCGAGGCCGCTTTATCTGCGGCCAACTTTGCGGCCAATGCTTTTTCAGCGGCAAGCTTATCCGCAGTAGCTTTATCCGCTGCTGCCTTGTCCGAGGCCGCTTTGTCTGCCGCCAACTTTGCGGCCAATGCTTTTTCAGTTGCAAGCTTTTCTGCAGAAGCTTTGTCCGCCGCAGCCTTGTCCGAGGCCGCTTTATCTGCGGCCAACTTTGTGGCCAATGCTTTGTCAGCGGCAAGCTTATCCGCAGTAGCTTTATCCGCTGCAGCCTTGTCCGAGGCCGCTTTATCTGCGGCCAACTTTGCGGCCAATGCTTTTTCAGCGGCAAGCTTATCCGCAGTAGCTTTGTCAGCCGCTGCCTTGTCTGAGGCTGCCTTGTCTGCCGCCAATTTCGTGGCTAATGCTTTTTCAGCAGCAAGCTTATCCGCAGTAGCTTTATCGGCCGCTACCTTGTCTGATGCTGCTTTGTCTGCTGCTAATTTCGTGGCCAATGCTTTTTCAGCAGCAAGCTTATCCGCAGAAGCTTTATCGGCCGCTGCCATGTCTGAGGCTGCTTTGTCGGCTGCCAATTTCGTGGCTAACGCTTTTTCAGCAGCAAGCTTATCCGCAGTAGCTTTATCGGCCGCTACCTTGTCTGATGCCGCTTTGTCGGCTGCTAATTTCGTGGCTAATGCTTTTTCAGCAGCAAGCTTATCCGCAGTAGCTTTATCCGCCGCTGCCTTGTCCGAGGCCGCTTTGTCTGCCGCCAATTTCGTGGCCAATGCTTTTTCGGCGGTCAGCTTATCCGCAGTGGCTTTATCGGCCGCTGCCTTGTCTGAGGCTGCCTTGTCTGCTGCCAATTTCGTGGCCAATGCTTTTTCAGCAGCAAGCTTATCCGCAGAAGCTTTATCGGCCGTTGCCTTGTCCGAGGCCGCTTTGTCGGCTGCGGCTTTATCGATTGCCGCTGCCTCGGCTATTACTGGTTTGGCGACTTCGGGAGTGCCGCCCACATTGGCTTGTTCTTTTTGTAAGACCGAACGTTCACCTGCATTTTCGGTGAGCAAAATCGCTTTTTCATAGGAAGCCTTGGCTGCCGAAGGATTTGAAGTGGCTTGTGCGCGTGCGAGTCCAATCCAATATTCTGCTGCATCGGGATTTTTTTTAACCAAGTCCCCATAGACTTCCGCGGCCTGGGAGGATTGACCGGCTTTCGCATAGGCCTTGGCCAATTTCGGAGCATAAGAGGGATCGGGATTGGGTGTTTTAAGGAGAGCGGCAAGGACCTCGACATGCTCATTCGGAAATTTGTCCACCCCCAGGTGCTCGATTAAGGTGAGGTATTTGATACCCACCACCAAATCGGAGGGAATCAATTTGAAAAGTTTGCCGAGTACCGGTATTTGCGTCTGACTTTGTCCTGCCCCTTCTAAGGCGGCGGAATAAGCTGACAATACCGCATAATCATTGGGCTTCAATTCTGATGCGCGTCTTAACGCAGGAATCGCTTTTTGAAAATTGCCGTTTTCGAGATAGGCATTGCCGAGTAGCACAAAGGCTTCGACATAGTCCTTTTTCATCTCGATGGCTTTGCGCAAAGAAGTCATGGAGGCGTCAATATCGCCATCCTGATATTGGCTATTGCCTTGCTGATACCAATCCTCAGCAGTTTGCGGTGCAGCCAATAGCGGCGACGCCACGAGCAAACCGACTAAAACGGAGGCAGCTACCTTGCTTTGTCCGCGGGAAATAGTTTTCGATAGGATTGCGCGAATCCAAGACCTCGGCGAGGAGCTCATTCCGACTCTCCATAATGCCGTTCGTGAAAAATTCTGAACGGCTGGCAACGGTTAAAACTGGCAGCCAGGCACGACAACCCAAGAAGCCTTTCGGCTTTGCGGCTTTCCGTGTAGACCCTAGACAGGGGGCATAAGATAACTAAGGCCCTTACTGACAAGGCTTTAGACAGCGGTTGTTTAGAGACAACCTGACCCCAGGGGGAGGTCGATGTACCTAGTGTGAACCCCAGGGGAAGAGCAGCACGTCTTCGATGGAATCGGCCTTCGTGGCCATCATCAGGAGCCGGTCCAGTCCAACCGCAACTCCTGAACAGGGAGGCAAGGGGTGGCGCTCCAAATCCTGTAGCAGGGCCTCATCCAAGGGCGGCTGAGGCTTTCCGGCCTTCTGCCGCTTGAGTAATTCGCCCTCAAACCGGCGACGATATTCCCCGGCGTCTAGTAATTCTTGGTACCCATTCCCCAATTCCAAACCATGGCCGAAAACTTCAAATCGCAAGGCAAGATCCGGCCTTTCGGCATGTACTTGGCTTTGAGCTGCCTGAGCCGCAGGATAATGGCGTATTGAGGTTAAAACCTGCGGGTTCAGCGCCGGTTCGACGCCATGAGCCATTAAATAATCCCACAAATCGACATCCTTTGGAAAATGTTGGGAATTCAGCCCCTGGTTCTGAATGATCGGAAGCTCTAAGAGGGTCTCGCGATGAGCTTGCAAAGGATTAATGCCCAAGGTTTTTACAAAGGCTTCTTCCCAGGTCAGGCGCTGCACCTCACGGGAGCCCACCACCACTTGGCAAAGCTCCAAGGTTTCCATTTCCATGGCCGCCAAATCGAAATCGCGACGATACCATTCCACCATAGTGAATTCGGGATTGTGACGCCGACCGGCTTCGCCATTGCGAAAAGCCTTGGTGATTTGAAAGAGATCGGGTAAGCCGTGTCCAAGTAAGCGCTTTAAATGGGGTTCCGGTGAGGTCTGCAAATAATGGGAGGAGGCACCCGTGGCCTGGCCATGGCCACCCGGAAAATAAAGGCAGGAGAAAAAATCGATGTGAAGGTCTAGGGACACCCCCCGGGAAAGCAAGGGTGTTTCGACTTCCAATACACCGCGCTCGACGAAGAATTGCCTGAGCTTGGCATAGGCCTCAGCCCGCCTAAGGGCAATGGCTTGGAGTTTTGGCCCCAAGCCGTCACCGGACATCACTTATTTCGCGCGCTCGACATATTCGCCGGTGCGGGTGTCGATGCGCACCTTCATGCCTTCGGCGCAAAAAAGCGGAACATTGATTTCGGCACCGGTTTCGACCGTGGCCTTTTTCGTAACGCTATTGGCGGTATCGCCTTTAACGGCTGGCTCGGTATAGGTGATAACGAGGTCCATGAAAATCGGCGGCGTCACGGAAATGGGCTTTTCACCCCAGAAAGCGATTTCGCATTCGGTATTTTCCATAAGCCATTTCTCGGCACCGTCCATGGCTTCCTTGGAAATTTCGAACTGCTCAAAGGACTTGGTGTCCATGAAGGAGTAGTTCTCGCCATCGGTATACAGGAATTGCATGTTGGTATAAGAAATGTCGGCTTCTTCCGCCGTATCGCCAGACTTATAGGTGCGCTCTATGGTGCGCCCAGTCAGCAAATTTTTGATGCGGACGCGATTGAAAGCCTGGCCTTTGCCGGGCTTCACGAATTCGTTATCGACTATCATGCATGGCTGCCCGTCGACGATGATGCGCAGGCGCTTACGGAATTCATTGGTGGAAACCATGCCCATGACGAACCTCTTAGCTCTTATTTTTCCCGGTCGCAATCCACCGGGTCGAAGTGGCGCGGAAGTGTAGAAAAAGAAGGGTTCATAGCTGTGGCCGAATCGATGTTGAGGACTGGGCCACCCCTTTGGCAAGCCGATTTAAGGCAGGCTTTCCGCGCCGTCCCCGATTTGCTGGAGTTCTTGGAGTTGGACTTACGGTCCGCCCCCTTCGAAGTGCAGCAAAACCCAGAATTCCCCCTGCGGGTCCCCCTGGCCTTTGCCAGGCGTATGCGCAAGGGCGACTGGCAAGACCCCCTATTGGCCCAAGTTCTCCCCCTGGGCCTCGAAGGCAAGTCGGCCCCTGGTTTCACCTTGGATGCCGTCGGCGACACAGCCTCCCAGTGCGCCCCAGGGCTGCTGCACAAATACGCCAATCGCGTCTTAATGCTTCCCACGGCACAATGCGCGGTACACTGCCGGTATTGTTTTCGCCGCCATTTCGCCTATGAAGATTTGCCCAAGGGCCAGGAGGCTTGGGAGGCGGCTTGGGCTTATTTGGAACAAAATCCCGAAATCGACGAGGTCTTGCTGTCCGGTGGAGATCCGCTTTCACTCGACGACCATCGCTTACGCGGTTTCTGGCAGCGCGCCGTCCACCTTCCCCAAATTCGAGCCGTGCGTTTGCATACCCGCTTGCCCGTGGTTTTGCCTTCGCGCATCGATGACCGCTTTCTGGCTCTGGTGCGGGAAATGACCCTGGTGAAAACCGGAGTGATGGTGATTCATGCCAATCATGCGCAAGAAATCGACGAGGAGGTCGGAGAGGCCTTGCGGGCATTAAAGCAAGCCGGCCTCTTAATGTTGAATCAAAGCGTATTGCTGCGAGGCATCAATGATTCAACGGAGGCCTTGAAAAATTTGTCGCAGCGCTTGATAGAAGTCGGCGTCATGCCTTATTACTTGCATATGCTCGATCGTGTGGCGGGCACGTCCCATTTCGAAGTCGAAGAAGCAAGAGCGAAGGAAATGATCGAAGCTTTAAAGCTCAAGGTGCAAGGATATATGGTGCCTAAACTGGTCCGCGAGGTGCAAGGCGAAGGCGCTAAGCGAGGAGTGACTTAAAACTTTCACTCCCTCGGGATAGGACCCGCCTTATTCGGTAAGACTGCGACCTTTGGCATCCATGCGGGTGGGCTGACCGTCGGCACGAATCACCCTTAGCCCAGGCTTGGTGGCAATGCTTAAGGCACGAGCCTTACGGGCTTTGCTGGAGGGTCCCAATCGAATGGCTACCGGATAGTGAAAGGTGAATCGACCCGGCAATCCAAATCCGGTGCTTTTCGAATTCCCATCATGGGCCAAGACACGAATATAAACGGCGCTTCCATTGGGCAACTTGGTGCGCACCGAAGCGGGCATTAACCTGGGCAGGCTATCCCGGGAGGAAAGCAAGACCGTGAGGGCGGAATCCTGAAAGGCCTCCATGCGAAAAACGGTGCTTGCCGAGTCCAAGTCGGGATCTCTAATGGATTTCCAACCGAAAGCGAATTCTTCCGAATCAGGTACATCCCCCACGGCATGCAAACATAGGGGTGGAATCGTGACGTTCTTAACAAAGATATTGAAGTTTTTCTGAACGGAAGCGCCATTAGAATCTTCGACGCGAATATTCAAAGTGTGTTTTCCTGACGCGGAATAATCTGGTTTGTACCGATAACCCATCACCCCTGAAACCATGCTTCCGCTATCAATTGACCAGCTAAAAATCAGGGAGTCACCATCCGGATCTCGGGCCACGACTCTAAAGAAGGCGCTGTCACCTTCGGCTAAGGTATCTGGACCGGCGAAAGTGGAGTCCAGTATGGGAGCTTTATTGGAATGGATGACCTGCACGGAAACTTGCAGGGAGTCGCTCAACTTGCCGTCGCTCGCGAAAACCCAGAATGTCGTCGTGGAGTCGCTGATGCCTGGGATGCCATGGGCTCTTGCCCCCGACGAGGTCATCCATGTGGGCAGGTTTCGGAAGGTGAAGGACAATGAATTTCCGTCCGAATCATTCGCGGTGGCGTTATAGGCATAGTCGCTGCCCTCGGTGGCCCTGGCTGTCACGGGTGACGTTATTTTCGGAGCTCGATTGGCAGCCAGGGTAAGGGTAAAAGCCTTGGTCGCTTTTCGAGAGCCCGCATCGGTGGCCTCAATAGTGAAATTGAAAGCTCCTGACTGAGTGGGAATGCCGCTCAAGGTGGCGCCGGTCAAAGTGATTCCTGAAGGAAGACTTCCTGCACTCACGGCGAAGGTATATGGGGAGGCTCCACCCGTAGCCTGCAAGGCGGTGGAATAATTCGAATTGGCCCGCCCACCAGGCAAGGTCGCGGTAGAGATTGCGAGCGAAGCCAAGGGCTTGCCCGTGATGACCGTGCTTACCACCGATTCACCCACAGAATCTGTGGCTGTCACCACAAAAGCATAGGTCGAATCACTGGAAAGAGATCCAATCAATTGCGGACTGGTGCCCAAAATATTTATCGCAGCATTGGCCTTGGTGACTGTTGTGCCAGCTCGATAATAAATGCGATACGAGGAGGCTCCACTTACTGGACTCCAGGATAATGTGACTTGGCCGACGCCAACAGAAATGCCTAAACCCGTAGGCGCAGCAGGAGGCAGAGGCTGATTGCCGGAGGAGTCAGGGAGCAGGTCGGGATGATCGAGCAAATAGATTGCACCCCCAAGGATGCGCACCGTGAAATAAATACGCCCCTTGCTATCCGTGGCCACATGGGAAGCCTGAGGTGCAGCATTGGTAGCATTGAAAGTGAGGCCGCTGGAAACGGTGTCATTGAGATTTGCGGTACCTATTCTACTGGGGCTGGTGGAGTAGTTGGAAAAGACGTATTTCCCATAGAAGGGGGAGGTGGTTTTCCCTCGATAAATGACCCCACCAATGACACTTATCGCGCCAGTAATAGCATAGGCATCCACGGGATCAACGGAATTCGGGCAATTCCCGCCAACGCTTGTGGCCTGCTTGCCTTCCCGACAAGGCCAGCCATAATTTTTACCCCGACGAACCAAATTGATTTCCTCGAAGCGCCCGGCCCCATCCGACCCCACGTCGCCTAGCCATAGATTGCCATTCAGGGGATCAAAAGAGAAGCGCCAAGGATTGCGAAAACCATAGGCCCAAATTTCCTTGCGAATTCCGGTACGCGTGCTGTCTACCAGCGGATTATCTGTGGGAATGGAATAAGGAATGGATGCGGAAACTTGATCGACATCAATACGCAAAAGCTTCCCAAAGAAGGACGTTAGGTCTTGGGAAAGAAGGTGTTGGCCATTATCACCGATGGTGATATAGAGGAAGCCATCGGGTCCAAAGACAAGACCACCGCCATTGTGATTTGGCGCACTGTGAGGCACCGATAGCAAGACCTTGGCAGGATCCCCTGAATCTTTCCTAAAGGTCGCATCTGATTTTCGTTCTTCGACCTGAACATTTAGATCGATATTGCGAAATAGGAAATACCGGTGATTGGTGGCATATTGGGGATGAAAGGCAAAGCCCAGCAGACCTTTCTCGTCGCTGCCATCATATCGAACCGGCAAGGTCAGAAAAACGCTTTTAGTCCAAACTCCCAAATTATTTTTTTCAAGGACCTGGATGCGACCGGTATTCGACTGAGACACAAGGGTTTGCTCAAGGACAATGAAGACCTCGGGCGCACCCGGCATTTCGCCAAGCCAAATCGGATTTTCGAAATCAAAACCCGCAACATTGGTGCCTAGAGCCTTGGTGTATTTGATATTCGTTGGAAGTTGCGACCAAATCGACGTGGTTGCGAGAAGGCCAATGCCGATAGCCGCAAAGACTCGATTGAATTTTAAGAGATGGTTTTCAATAGGCATAGTCGGCCGCTTCAGGAGAAAGTCTTAAGGATGCAAAGATTGAGAAAGACAAGCAAAGAGTACTATACCCAAGGTTAAGCTTGCTCCTATTCCACCCACTTTTAGTCTTTTGACATAGTAAAACCAATAAAAATGAACCCTGTGCAATTGGTTGTGAACTAATACGTTCAAAACCGATTCTCCACCGTCATATGCAATAGGCCTTGAGCCCATGGCCTATCGGGGTTTAAGGCATAAATCAATCCCACGGCCCAAGCCTTGGAACCCAATTCGAATCCGGCGCCATAGCCGATCACTCTGCGCCACCACACTGAAGATTCTTGTTTATTGATGAGCCCCGGCGAAGCAAAAAACAGAAGCCGCCCCTGTCCTGCCAGCAACCATTGCAATTCGGTATCGGCATAGCCGAATAAGTCCGTGGAGAATTCACGCTCGCGATAGCCGCGCAGAGAGCGCGCCCCGCCGACTTCGAATCGATCCCCGCGCTCGGCCAGGGGATGACGCGGCCAATTTCCGCCGGACTCCACGCGGGTATGCAAAAGCCAATGCGAACTCAAGCGAAGGTAGGCCTCAGCATGCAAGCGTGACTGTATAAGAAAACGGGAACTGTCGCCAATATCGCGGCGTATGCCGCTGATTCTCGCATCAAGCCGAGCTCCATTGAGTGGAAAAGGCACTTGATCCCGCGCATCGATCACGAGGCCTAGGCCTCCGGAAAAAGCTTCACTCTCACGATTGGCAAGAATGTCATGCGAATATTGCCGCGATACGGTCAACTCAAGTCGAGAGTGAAAATCGATATCCTTGAGCAAGGCCAAACCACCATCGATTTGATTATAAACCGAATCTTGCAGCCAAACCGAACCCGTAACCCTGAGGCCCAGCGGCAGGCCGGGCAGCCAAGGCTCGACATAAACCAGGCTAGCCTCCCGATCCGATCGACCCTGGGATTGAGGCCGACTTTCGAATTTGAAGTCAAAATCGCGCGCGGTACCGCGAATATTGATCAAATGCACATCGACGAAACCAGATAGCTGGTCGGATTCGGCTTCGCTATCAAAGCCTAGCAAGCCGCCCACGCGGTTCCCGCGATAATCGGCAAGTCGTAAAATAGGGAAAATCAAATTACGACGAGGATCACGAACCCATCCCAGCGAGTCCACGGCATCATAATATCCCCAGCGCCGCAGACGTGCCAAGGCCTGCGCCAATCGACCTTCATTCAAGGTTTCGCCATATTCCAAAAGGGAGAGACGAAGCAATACATCCATATGGGTTCGCGTTTGCTGCGCCAGGAAACCACCTAGCTTGAAACCATCACCCGCCTGAATGGCAATGACGACGATAAGCGAATGCGGTGGACGCAAAGACCCTGCGGCTTGGTCAGCGGGGCGAAAGGTGAAACTCGCGAAGGGAAAGCCATCCTGCCGAAGTGATTGCTCCAAGGTGGCGCGCAAGGCTTG
>JAYUVP010000229.1:0-16765 GCA_043753995.1 Fibrobacterota bacterium | reverse complement strand
GCCCATCATGACTCAAGCCCTTCTCGATGAGGCGGCCGAAGCCATTGTAAAACCGACCTTGCGCGGCATGGCAGAAGAAGGACATCCTTATCGCGGTATTTTATTCGTGGGTTTGATGATGACGACCAAGGGCATCAAGGTGGTGGAATACAATTGTCGGCTGGGAGATCCCGAAACCCAATGCGTTTTGCCGCTTTTACACGAGGACTTGCTCGATTTAATCGAAGCCGCCGTCGAAGGCAGACTCTCCGACATGCGCGTTGCCAAACCGGATAGGGCAACCTGTGTGGTCGTGGTCGCCGCACAAGGGTATCCAGGGCAGTACCGAAAGGGCGATGCCATTTCAGGCATTGCGGCGGCGGAAAAATTGGTGGGGGTGCAAGTATTGCAAGCCGGAACGCAAAGCAAGGATGGCCAATTGGTTTCGTCTGGCGGACGGGTGCTGGGTGTGGTCGGCGATGGGGCCACCTTGAGCGAAGCCATACACCGGGCCTATGCGGGCGTGGCGCGCCTCGATTTCAAGGGCCTGATGATACGCCGTGACATCGGACATCGTGGTTTGCGCCGTTTGCGTGGCATGTCCTAATGCAATGGATGCGACCGGGGCGCATGGCCCTCCTGCTTTGGCTATTGGCCACAATACCATCGCCATGGGCTGGGGAAAAAATCCCATCGGTCATTGCTAGCACGAGCACAGACTCCAGCGGCAAATCCCCCCTGCCCTTGGAAATTAGGCCGAATCCAGTTGAAAAGGTGGAATTCGACACCACCACCTTGCGCCGTCCCCTCGGTAAATCCTTGCGCGCTCCAGAGAAGCTGCTTTTCAATTTGGTTTGGGGTGGTTGGAGTTTTCGTTGGATTTATGCGGGGCAAGCCACCTTGGAACTCTTGCCCACCTCGGCACCCCAAATCGTGAAAATGCGGTCCTTGGCTTGGTGCAATGACTTCTTTCAGTCCTTTTATCCCGTGCACGATACCGTGACCTCCTGGATACATGCGCAGGGATTTTATCCCCTGCGCTTTTCCAAAATTTTGAATGAGGGCAGCTATCGCTTTCGCGGACAAGCCGATTACAATCAAAGGCTTCATTTATTGACATCTCCTGACACCAGTTTCACCATCGCGCCTTTCACACACGATGTGCTATCCGCCTTCTATTTCATTCGAACTCAACCACTTAAGGTTGGCGATAGTTTCGATTTGGCGGCGGTATCCGGGAAGAAATCCTATAACCTTCGCGTGATTTGCCATCGCAAGGAAAAGGTCACCGTTCCAGCGGGAACCTTTGATGCTTTGGTGGTGGAACCCATTCTAAAAGGGGATGGACTTTTCAAAGCCAAAGGCACCTTATTGATTTGGTTGACCGACGATGACCGACATGTTCCGGTGAAAATGCAGAGCAAAATTCCCGTCGGGTCCATCAAGGCTGAACTCGTTACCAAACCCTGAGAGTCGCATGCAGCCAAGTCCAAATGCTTGTCGACTATTTAGCGAGTAGCAACTTTGAATCTCGCTATCGTGTAGCAGAATTTTTATATCGATATTGACGCGTACCGTTCTTGATTATATTCTCAAGACGGAATTTGTCCGTCCTTCAGCCAAGGAGACGATGGAGATGACCGCACTTTTCGACGACGAAATCACCGCCGCACCCGAATCCACCGACACTGCATCCGCCGAAACGGCTGCAACTACGGTACCCGCTCCCGCAGCAAAGCCTGCGAAAAAAGCGGTGAAGAAAAAGGCTCCCAAGCCGGCACCGGTTGCTCCGCCAGCACCGGAACCGGTGGCAAAGCCTGCGGCTAAGCCTGCCGCCAAGCCGGCAAAAAAGGCAGCTAAGAAAGCGGCTAAACCCGCTAATAAAGTTGCCCCTAAGGCTGCGCCAAAGCCTGCTAAAAAGGCAGCGAAGCCAGCGAAAAAGGCGGCCAAGAAAACGGCTAAGCCCGCTAAGAAGGTCGCTCCCAAGGCTACGCCAAAGACTGCTAAAAAGGCCGCCAAAAAGGTGACCAAGAAAGCAGCTAAGCCGGTGAAGATGCCAGCCAAGAAGGCAGCCAAGCCCGCCAAGAAAAAAGCGAAGAAGAAGTAATTCTTCATTCTGGGATCCGAGCGAGAGCTCGGCTCAGAGTTGCTTTTTCATTTCTCAAGATTTCCCGTTCTGACCTAGGTCAGACGGGATTTTTTTTGTTTTGGATTTTGGTTGTTGCACCGGAATAGAAGGCGGAGTTCTTTGTGCCTTACCAGGCAAGCATCAACCCAACGCGGGGTTGACAACCCATTTACGTCGGAACCTTAAGGCTGCTTTTCCTTGGTGAAGCGAAATTTCAAGGAGAGCGGGCCAGACACTACGCGCAAAGTGGTGTCAATTGAAGCGAAGCGGCGATGACTAATGAGCAGCTTATGTCGTCCGGTGGACACCGTCTTACCCTTGAGCGGTGTCGCTCCTATAAACCGCCCGTCTAAAAAAACTTCGGCGAAGGGCGGAGCGGAGGTGACGCTCAGCAAACAAGGTCCCGAGGCCTGGGCGGCGGTGTCGGTTTTCGCCGCCGTCGCAGTTGATCCGGCAATGGCTTGCCCTGCAGTTCCTGATGGAGGCAATGCCTGGGACGGTTGAGATGGAAGGGTCGCTGGCAAGGAAGCCGCGGGTGGAGTCGGCGGCTCCGCTAAAACGATCACGCTCGCACTGGCCTCGGCACTTAGGCCTTGGCTTTGCCATAGGGCACGCAGCATGGCTTGCCCGGGAGCCTTGGCGAGAATTTGCCTATCCTGCCAAACCGCGACATTGGGTGCTGAAGAAGTCCAAGTAAGGGTCGCGGAGGAATCGTTAGGCAAACCCTGCAAGACCGGAGAGCTCGTCTCCCCCACCTTCATTTCAAGCGAACTAGGCACCAGCTTAATTTCAGGCGCGGTCGGCACCGGAACAGGAGGCGTGCTTTCCTTGGCTTGGGGCAAAACGGTTTCCGCGACATTGGACTGAGGAAGCGGGGCTTTCACTTCACTTTTCTTTTTGCCACCCGAGTTAGCCACCACCAGCATGACAACCAAAAACAAAACCCCCATGCTACCTGCCATGGAAAATAAGGCCCATTTAGGAAGGCGCAAAGATTTCAGCGCGGATGGATTGGTTTCGGCTTTTGCTTCGTTTGATTTTTTTTCTGCCGCTTGAGCCTGAGAAGCTTGCTTGGCTGCGGCCTTGGCGGCAGCTTTGATTTCGCGCTTGGCACCTGGCTTTATCGGTTCGGGTTCGGGCTCGGATTCGAGTACCGAATTCGCTTGCGCCGACTCCATCATGGTCTTGTCGCCTTCCGGCTGCAAGGTACCGAGAAATCGGCTCACCTCTTCTGCCGGATCATAAACGCCTTGCTGATTCAGCCATTGCCTTAATTGCCCGGACAAGGCCTTGGCTCCAGCGCCGCGATCCTCCGGGGCCTTGCTGAGCAAGGTGTCGACCATGGTCGCCAAGAGTTCATGGCAATCCGGATTGCTTTCGCGCGCCGGCACATGGGGCAATTCACAAATAGCCCGGAAAATCGAGGGGATATTCGGGCCATTAAAGGGTTTGCGTCCGGTTAGGCAGGAATAGAAAACCGCACCTAAGGCGAACATATCGGTTTGATGGCTGGGTTTGCCGCCGTCGATTTGTTCGGGAGCCATATAGCTGGGAGAGCCTAGTATGCTACCCGTGCGGGTGAGGTTTTGCTCATTGATATGGGCGATGCCGAAATCAGCAATCTTCAGCAAGCCGCTGCTGGTCAGCATCAGATTTTCAGGCTTGATATCGCGATGCACCACGCTCTTGCGCTCGGCCACCAAAAGGCCTTCGGCCGCCTGCACGGCGAGCGATGCCGCCAAAGTCATAGGCAAGGGCGAGCCCATTTGCTGATTCAGCACATGCTGCAAGGTCGGACCATCGATGTATTCCATCACCAAATACTGGGCGCCGCTTTCCATGCCATAGTCGAAAACCTCGACGATATTGGGACTGCGAAGGCTCGCAGCCGTTTTGGCTTCGGAAGTAAAGCGGGTGAGTAAATCGGCCTGGGCCGCCAAATGCAGGTGAATCACCTTGATGGCGACGAGCCGGCCCAAGGAGGGATCTTCGGCGAGAAATACCGAAGCCATAGCGCCTTGCCCCAAGGGGGAAAGCACGCGATAGCGTCCGTAGGTTTTGGCCGTGTCGGCCTTTTTCGAAGAGGGTTGGCCTTTGGCCATGGCATAGTTTTCCACCGCTAAAGTGCAATGGCATCACAATGGTATTAACTATCCCATCTGGAAACCGTAAGAAACTCAATGTTTCGGAGTACATTTGCGAGCGCTGTTTGACTCGTTTTTAATACCCGTTTAGGAGAGCGCCATGATAGCCACTTCGATTCGTGCCATATTGGAAAAGCTCAATAAATACACGCGGACCTTGCTGGAAGGTGCCGTCGGAGCCTGCGTCACGCGCGGCCATTATGAAGTCACTCTCAGCCACTTATTGGCTCAAGCCCTTGAAGAAGGCAAGGGGGACTTCACCCATATCCTGGCTTTTTTCAAAATCAATGGCGGCCTGATTAAGACCGCCCTGAATCAGGACTTGAAGGAATTACGAGTCGGCAATACCGGCAAGCCGGTATTTTCGCCCACCTTCATGGGCATACTGGAAAGCGCTTGGGCCGAGGCTTCGCTCAATCTCGGGCAAACCCAAATCCGAACTGCCGCTTTGCTTTTGGCGGCCCGTCGCAATCCCGGCCTGGTCTCTCCCGGCTTAGGCGATTTGTTGGCACAAATTCCCGTCGAAACCTTGATCACCAAGTTCTCCGAAATCACGGCGGGCTCCAAGGAAACCGAAGATTCTCCGGAAGGTGCCGGTCGAGGCACGGATGGCGCTCCTGCCGACGGCTCAGCCCTGCAGCGCTTCACCCAAAATCTGACCGAGCAGGCCAAGGCCGGCAAAATGGATCCGATTTTCGGTCGTGACGACGAGATTCGCATGGTCGTCGATATTCTCTCGCGCCGCCGCAAAAACAATCCCATCTTGGTCGGCGAAGCCGGCGTAGGCAAAACCGCCGTGGTGGAAGGTTTGGCCCTGGCGATTTCAGAAAACAAGGTGCCCGACATTTTGAAGAATGTCGAGATTCGCGTGCTGGACATGGGCTTATTGCAAGCCGGTGCTGGTGTTCGCGGTGAATTCGAAAATCGCCTGAAGGGCGTCATCAAGGAAGTGAAAAGCTCGGCCAAGCCCATCATTCTCTTCATCGATGAAACCCATAGCCTATTTGGCGCTGGCGGCGAACAGGGAACAGGCGATGCGGCCAATTTGCTGAAGCCCGAAATGGCGCGCGGCGAACTCAAAATCATCGGTGCCACCACGGTCACCGAATTCCGCAAGTATTTCGAAAAGGATCCGGCCATGGCTCGCCGTTTCCAAATGGTGAATGTGCCCGAGCCTACCGCAGAATCTGCCGCCGTCATGCTGCGAGGCTTACGTGGGCGTTATGAAAGCTTTCATGGAGTGAAAATCACCTATGAGGGCATTAAGAGCGCTTGCGAAATGAGCAATAAGTATATCGCCGGTCGGCAACTTCCTGACAAGGCCGTGGACTTGCTAGACACCGCCGCCGCACGTGTGAAAATGGGCCTCACCGCCCCTCCCGCAGCCTTAGTGAATCTCGAACAGGCCATTGAGAATTTGAAAATTGAAATCTCGGCTTTGGAAAAGGACGAGTCCACGGGCGCTCTCACCAATGCTGAGGCCTTGCCCAAGGCGCGCACCAAGCTCGCAGCCGCACAAGAAGATGCCACCTCGGTGAAAGCCCAGTGGGAAAAAGAATTGGCCGCGGTGAAGGAAATCATCGCCCTGCAAGATGAGATTCAAACCGCCAAAGACGGTAAAGGCAAGGATGGCAAACCCGTGGGTGACGGCAAACCGGCTGATGTCGCCACCGTGGAAAAGCTGCGTGCCGACCTCGACGCCAAGTGGAAAGCCCTGGAAGAATTGCAAGGCGAAACCCCGCTGGTGCATGCCCATGTCGCCCCCGCCGTGGTGGCCGCCATCATTTCCGAGTGGACCGGCATTCCCGCTGGCAACATGCTCAAGAATGAGGCCCAAGCCTTACTTGATTTGGAAAAAACCATTACCGAGCGCGTGGTCGGCCAATATCAAGGCGTATCGGAAATCGCCGCCTCGCTACGCTCGGCCAAGCTTGGCCTCACCCCGCCGGAAAAACCCATGGGCGTCTTTCTCGTCACTGGCCCCAGCGGTGTCGGCAAAACCGAAGTGGCCATGACCATCGCCGATGTTCTCTTCGGCGGCGAGAAAAATATCGTCACCATCAATATGAGCGAATACCAGGACAGCATGTCGGTGACCCAGCTCAAGGGTGCCAGTGCTGGTTATGTGGGTTATGGCGACGGCGGTGTTTTGACCGAGGGCGTGCGTAAGCGTCCCTATACCGTGGTCATTCTCGACGAAGTCGAAAAGGCTCACAAGGACGTGCTCAACATGTTCTATCAAGTTTTCGACAAGGGCAATTTGCGCGATGGCGAAGGCCGCGACATCAATTTCAAGAATACCGTCATCATCATGACCAGCAATTTGGGCCTTGGCACCATCACCGACATGTGGAATCAAGATCCCGATACCTTGCTCGACGGATATCGCCAAGCCATTTTGCAAGAACTCACCGATCACTTTCAGCCCGCTCTCTTGGCGCGCTGCAAGGTGGTGCCCTTCTTGCCGCTGGGTCCCGAACACTTGGGCAAAATCGTGGTGCTCAAATTGATGAAGCTGAGCAAACGCCTCATGGATAGGCATAAGCTCGCTTTTGCCGTGGCTCCCGAGGTGGTGCGCGTCATTGTGCAGATGTGCACCGTGTCCCAAAGCGGTGCCCGCAATATTGACAATATTCTCGATCAGCGCCTCATGCCTGAAATCTCCCGCCAGTTATTGGCCCAAATGGCCGCCAATGTGGTTTACACCCATCTCTTCGTGGGCGTCACTCCCGAAGGATTCGACCTGCGTTTCAGCGTCGGCGATTTCGACATGGGCGAGCCGGCAGCCGAGGGCGAAAGCGCCGCAGAAGGCGAAGAGTCCAATGCCGCAGAAGAAGAAACCGCGGTGGCCTAGGCTTTCGCGAATTTCGGGTTTCAGGCTCTACAACGGGATTTCGAAGCGCGGCGATGCAATCGCCGCGCTTTTCTTTTGCACAGAAAAAGAAGGGGCAATCTCCGTACTGCCTAGACCACGGCCTCTTTGTATTGTAGCCAAGACACTCGACGCTTTCTATGGAAAGAGGCACCATGAAAACCCTTATTCCAAAACACCCCCTGTTGGCGAAAAACCGGAAGCCCTCGTCTATGAACCGCTTTGTGAAGTGGGTGCCGTTCTCCCGCAGTTGGGCTCGCCTCAAAACCCTAGGCATTCATTCGCCCACTTGGGCGACAGCCATGGCCCTCAGCGCCGTGCTCATTGGCGAGAGCAACTCCTCCCGCTTTAGCTGGGGGGAAATCGAAATCATGGTGAATCCATCGCCCTCACAATCGGCTGAATCAAGTCACAGCTAAAAATCATGGGTGCGTTACGGGGGGCCTAGCCCCCGTTCGAGGGGGCAGGGAGAGACCCCGCAGGCGTGAGAGACTACAGGGCTTAGCTACATGGCGCGAAAAAAAGCCGAGGAATTTCCACCGCGCCGAACCTCCCGGGCAGGGCAAAGGGGCGGCGGTGGAGGTCTGAAAAAGAGCTCGCTCCGCAGGCCGAAGACTTCAGGGCTTAGGCCATCCAGGCCGAGGACCGCGAGCCCTTTTTCAGACCGCAACGTCAGCCGCCCCGTACACGACGAGGAGGCTCGACTGAGGGGGAAGCTTCCCCCTCCAAACCGTGTTAGTGAAAAGCGAAAACTGCGCAAACAATGATGAGTATGCCGGTTACCAACATGGCCAAACCCACCTTGGGAAGGGTAGCCATTGCGGGTCCACCCTGGGCAAGACGTGCTTTTTTCACGAGCACTTGCGTATAACCGAAGAGCCCGGAAAGAATGACGACGAGGGTGAGCTTGGCGTGAAATGCCCCTCCACCCCAATGCATGACCTCGGCAGGTCCTTTGACGAATAACATGCCGACTCCCGTGAGAATCAGGAGGGCCAAACCGATGCTGCCGTTTTTTCCCAGGGCGAAGGCGGTGAGCATGAAGCGCGTGCGTTCGGCTTTTTCCATGGATCGGGTGGCAAGACCCAGGCGAACGGTGGCAAAGCTGGTGCCTACGCCCATGGCTAGGCCGATGAAATGAAGCAGAAGCAGAATGTCATAAAGCATGTATGGAAACCTCCGGTTAAGAGTGAAATAGTAGCCCGCCGAGACGCGAATTTTCCTCGGATTAGGGAGACAATTTCTGTCTCTCTAGGAGGGGTAAAGTTTGTTCGCCCCAAGGACGGGCAAGGAGGCTTTATGACCATGGAACGCTTCGCGAAAACCGGACATGCGATTCACCATAGCGAGGACAGGGTCAGCGGCGGATCCTGGAGGGAAATCCCCGCGGCCAAGGGTGGCAAACAGGGGCAGTACATAGCAGGTACCCTATTGCTGATTTGCGGCGAGGAATTGACGCGCCGGGTGCTTAAAGTGGTTTTAGAAGCGGCGGATTATCTCGTTGTCGAAGCCCTAAGCGTGACGGAAGGCATGCGCCAATGCGCACCGGCATCGCGTCGGCCCGATTTGACCGTGGTGGTGGCGAATCTGCAAGGAGGCATTTGGGCCAGTCTCGATTTACTACGCAGTGCCATGGGACAGGCGCCCCTGCTGGTCATGAGCCCTGAAGAAGTCGGGTATTTGCTGGACACCTTAGACGGACTAGAAAGCGGAAGTCAGGGACGTTGGTTGGCGAGGATACACGGGGCTTTGCAACAAGGTTGCCAAGAAAGCCAGCTAGCTTTGAGTTTGGCTTAACTCGTTTTCACCCCAGTGATTCCGCTCATTCTGCAAGGTGCGCAAGGCTTCGAATAATACTGATTCAAGAATGGTCAGAGCCTCGTCGAGATCCTGTTCCAACTCAAGACTGGCCATCTCTTCTATTCGCTCAGATAATTCGCGTACCTGAACCGTACCCACATTGGCTGCGCTGGCCTTGAGGGAATGCGCCACCAAATGAACGGCTTTCCAGTCACGGCGCTGCAAATGACCTCGCGCGGCTTTAATGCGGGCGGGGGTATTGGCCAAGAAGTTGTCAATCATGCGGAGGAGGAAATCCTTACCGCCGATATTGTAGAGATTGACTAGGGCGCTTTTATCAAGTGTTTGCATCGTTTTTGCCACGGGTCGGGGCGTCTCCATCTTAGCATACAGGTAAAGCCGACCGCAACAGGGTTAAACAAAGAGTCTTGCCTTTTTGGCTCGGCCTTGCCGGGCAGAGGCTAACAAAGAACCGAAGTTATTTCGCGCACCTGACCTTACCCGTCTTTGGACTCCGAACCTGTGCGTCAAGCATCCCACTTGGAGGCTGTCGAAATCCTTTTGCAAGGGGACCTAGGTATCTTTTGAGTTACGGTACTACACATGTTACCAAGATCTCAGGGCAGGCTGAACACGAATCCGGTAAACAATTTGGAAATGAATCGCGGGAATCCCTGAGACGATTCTTCCCATTTTGAGAAAATGGGATAGTCCCACCCAACCTAGTTGAAAAAAACGGTTGCGCAAATGACGATGGCTCATTACCTACCCCGTTTTCAGCCTTTAAGTAACGGCCTATCCCTCGATTTAGTCATTGCATACGACTTGAGTCGGCGTCACAATCTTGTGGAGAGGTGGGAGGGAATACATGGACTTGACTAAGCAATATCGAGAGGGCCCATTGGCTCGCTTGATTCCTAAAGTCGGCCTAGGCTTATCCCTGGCGTCTTTGGCAATATCCCTGATTGGGTGCGCCGGCTCTTCACCGCAAAGCAAGGACCTTCTCCTGATTCGCGCCGCCGAAGCAGGCGAAACCCAGGAAATGGTGAACTTGATTCGCCAAGGCGCCGACATCAATGCTATCGATTCCGAGGGTTGGACGCCTTACTTGGCCGCTTCCACCAATGGTCGTTTAAAAGCCATGAAATTTTTGCGTGCCATGGGCGCACGCACCGAGGCGCCCGAAGCTGAAACGGTGGCGCGTGTCAATATGAACCGCTAAGTGGCGATGAATCTAGGCCGTAGGCCGGTCGGCTCCTCTGGGGAGGGTCGATCGGCTGAAAGCCGATCCCGGCAAAGAATTTGCTCACTTTGAGAGCATGCAATTCCAAGACTATTACAAAACCCTCGGCCTCGAAAAAGGCGCGGATGCGGCGGCCATTAAAAAGGCCTATCGGAAGATGGCCGGAAAATACCATCCTGACAAAAACCCCGGAAACAAACAAGCTGAAGATCGCTTCAAGGCCGTCAATGAAGCGCATGAAGTGCTAAGCGATCCTGAAAAAAAGCAGCGCTATGATACTCTGGGCGCCCAGTGGAATCAGGCCGGAGGAAGCGCGGGTTTCGACTTCAATGATTTCATGCGTCAGCAAGCGGGAGCGCGCGGGGCACGAGGAGGTCGTACTTCGAACCGTGGGAATCAGGGACCGTCCTCCGAGGGATTCGGTGGGGGCTTCGGAGGAGGCCAAGCCGGTTTTTCAGATTTTTTCGAATCGATTTTTGGCGGTGGCGCGGGCGGAGGATTTAGCCCAGGCCGAGGTGCTCCACAAAGGGGCGAAGACTATCAAGCCGATATTGAAATTAGCCTGGAAGAGGCTTATCACGGCGTCAGCAAGGTGATTGAAGTCGGAGGCCGCAAGTTAAAGCTCGCCCTCAAGCCGGGCATAGCGGAGGGACGCACCTTAAGACTTTCAGGGCAAGGCGGGGCGGGCGGACCAGGAGGCGAAGATGGAGATTTTTACCTGAAAATCCATGTGGCCCCCCATGACCAATACGAGCGCCGAGGAGATGATTTGTATCGCGAATTGCCGGTGGATTTTTTCTCGGCCGTCACCGGTCGAAAACTGGATGTCGCGACTCTTAAAGGGACGATCAAGGTCACCCTGACCCCTCTCACCGATCATGGCAAGGTGCTAAGGCTCAAAGGCCTCGGCATGCCGATATATGAGCGCGAGGGAGAATTCGGAGACCTCTATCTCAAGGTGGTCTTGACCTTGCCAAAGGACTTGAGCGCCAAGGAATCCGATCAAATCGAAACTATGGCTAAGGCGCGAAATGAGGTCTAAGCACGGACCTCCCTGATAGGTCGACTAGGGATGCTGCTTCCATCTCTTCGCCGGGAAGCCTAAGCGAAAAATGCATAGCCGAGCTGGATAGAAATCGTCCACGGAATGGCAAGGAGGACGAACCTAGCTTGGGGTGTATCGAAGAAGCTCCTAAGTCGAAAAAAGAGTTTTCCTTTGCGAATTTCCAAAAGGCCTCCGCCGTGGCTGTGCCACCGGCGGCGGTGGGATGAATGCCATCTTGGGTGTACTGGTCATAATGCCCATCCCATGTCTTGCGCATATCAATCCACAGACATTTTGGCTCGATACTGGCCTTGCAGATTTTTTCAACCTCAGGGTTATAGACGTCTTGATTTGCCTTCAAATTCGCGAAATTTGCTTTTTGAGGATCAGGGTAACGCATCCATAAAACTTTTTTAGTGCCGCTCGTTTTCATTTGATCAAAGTATTGCTGCACCGTGACCAGAGTGTTTTTAATGGCGGCGCAATTCGTCGTCACGGGGCTGCCGCAACTGCCCATCAAGTCATTTCCGCCACCATCGGTAATCACGTAAATGGGTTTGGGATTGCAATTCTTGTACTGATTCAAAATCCCGGACATCACCGCACCGGATACCGCGATTTGCCGAAAACTTTCGCTGGAGCCGATAGCGCCATCGGCTCGGGCAAGCCGCGTCAATTCCGAAGTGATATTCGCGGCTGCGAAAAAGGATTCACCATTAATAACGACATCGCTGGCTTTAATTTTAGTCTGAGCCCAAGTCGGCGCATTAAATACAACACCTAGAAGTGCCAAACCGAATACCATCCCCGTTTGACGCATATGCTTTGCTCCTGAGGAGGCATTGTTTTCCAGACTATGGACTGCCATACCCGCCGCTAATCTAGGGCCGATCCGTTCGCTAAAAGTGGACTTTTTTGAAATAAGCCCGCACCATTTGGTACAATCCTAACCGACCTCTCGTCCCATAGTTCGGCGTCTATAAACTGAATTTGGCCTCGACGCCGAAAAAGACGAAAAGGCCTAATCCTCGAGTGGCCATGGGCACTAAGGTCCCGGTATTATTGGCGCGAGACCAGCCCCGATGCCGGCGATTATTTCCGCCCAGAAATTCAGCGCCCGTGCCTTCCATCTCCGCGAAAATATTGTCTGCTTCAAAGAAAAAGCGCATCCCGTCCAGAGGCTTCCATTTGCTTTTCAGGTCGACATTAATGCGCATATCTAGCCTTTGACGAGATACCGTGGGGAAATCCGTGCTAGTGGCAATGGAGCGGCGACCCGTGGCCGCTCCGAGGTTATTGTCCCAAAGGCCGCGATATTCATAAAGCGGTACGCCATTGCTGACGGTATAGGTCATGATGAGGCTGAATAGCGAATCGCGACGCGGCAATACTCGCATATTTCCGACTAAGTCGAGGGTGCGATTGGCCACCCAGGGCAAATAATTGCCATCGTCGAGGTGATAGTCTCCATCGACAAAGGAAGCATTGACAAACATGCCGAGGTGATGACTTGGCAGCCAGGTGGCCGTGCCGGTCACGCCGCGAACATAGGCATAATCGGAGCTATGGGTTTCGGCATAATTCCAATAGACATCGGGCGCAGGCAAGGTAGGGTCTTGATACAAGCGTGCATAGAGGGCTGAGGTAAAGCGAATTTGCTCGCCCCGAGATTTGTCCACGCCCACCTTGATTTCTCCACTTGGGGTCGCATGTGCCGTCACCTCATTGAATCCAGTCGGTTCCAAAGATACAGCTTGGCGCATTCCGGCCTCGGCATAGGCCTCATAGTCGCGGTTCAAGGGATGGGTATAACGCACTGTAGCCAATGGCATAGGAGCAACCAAGCCTGCTTTTTCCCCTTCAGTAGGAGCATCCCATCCGCCTTCGGCTCCAAGGGCTGCCGAAACTCCGCGACCCTGCGACAAATTCCAGCGCAGGCGAAAAAGGGCGCTGGCCAAGGCCAAGTCACGCTCCAGGGTATTGTGGCGCGTGCCGGTCCCCATATATTCGCGTGATTGCAAGTTGTAATCGATATCACCACCCAGGGAAGTCTTAGCCCCCCAAAGTCGTAAGGAAAGATCTTGTTGCCATGACAGGATGGACTGCCAATCGATTTGCTGCAAATACCCTAGGGTATTATTCACCCATTCGCCTTCCTTAGGATACCAGGGCAAATAAAGTGTCGGATCGTCCAAGCCTCCAATGGGCACAGGTGCCAAAGTGTCGCGATAGGTGTTTTCCTGATTGCGCCGGAAAAACGAAAAGCCGAATTGCCTTTCCCCCGCCTCGGTCGGCGTGACCGCTTCATAGGCATACATCCACGCGTCCTGAGTGCCCTCTACTATGGTCTGAGGTATGACTTGATCCGACCGGCGACTCACGTCTTGATCCACTTCGTATTCATCGCTTAAGGCGACCACGGTGTGGCGGCCAAAGGCCCCGGTGGCACTATCGCGTTTAAAGGTGCTGAAAAACAAATCACCGGTGCTTAGGGTGAAGGGGTTCTCTAATCCTTTGCAATTGCTGTCGCATCCACCCCCATTGTCATTCACCCGCGATTCCTTGGGGTCGGTGTAAAATTTAAGGCCTAGATTTTTCAAGAAAGACGGATCCAGATAGCGGGCGCTAAACAAATAAGTTCGGCCACCTAAGTATCCCGAGAGGTTGAATTCGCGATTGATGGTTCCCAGTACGGCGTCGGCATGCATTTTTTCGGGGTCGCCGTCCTGCAAATCGAAAACCAGGGCCGAGGCATTGCCCTGATTGATAGGCCCGCTCGCCAAGTTGTCGGCCAGGGTAATCGACTTGAGCAAGCGGGGATTGACCACGCTTTGGTTACCGGGAAAGCCGATATCGAGGTGACGCATATTGGGAATGCGGGATTGACCCAAATATTCTGTAACGTCCTGGGTACGTGAGCCATAAACCGAAATGTCTTTGCTGAATTCGCTCATGCCCGACACACCCGGCAATTGGCGCAGGTGATCGTTTAAGTCGATACGCATGCCTTGCATGAGCTCAAGCTGCTCGATAGTCTGCACCTTTTCATTGTGCTTCACCGAGACCACCGAATCGCTGACGGTTTTCTCTACCAATTCCTGAGCCGTAGGATCCAGCACCACTTCCATATCAATCAATTGGGTCACCGTGCCCAAATCCAGCTCAAAATCCTTGTAGGCCTGCCGCCTGAAAAAAAGGGTCGTGCCGCGATTATTGACGGTAACTTCAAAGCGACCCTTGCTATTGGTTGTGCCTAGCAATTTTCCACTTTGGGTGCTGACTTCGACTCCGATAATCGGCTCGCCTCGCTCAGCATCCATAACAACTCCCAC
This sequence comes from Fibrobacterota bacterium, assembly GCA_043753995.1. GTDB lineage: Bacteria > Fibrobacterota > Fibrobacteria > UBA11236 > UBA11236 > JAYUVP01. The sequence goes on along the minus strand of JAYUVP010000229.1, from coordinate 2,222 downwards.
CACCTCCCAGGTTTGGGCTAAGGCCAAGCCAGGCATCAGCGCGGCGAGGAGCAAAAGGAAGGCGGGAAAACGAGGCAGGCGAAAGCGGGAAAGGAGAAAAGGCAAGAGGTTGCCTCCGGCAAATGGGTATAGTCGGGCAAGTTACAAAATCCGGACTTTCGAACTTCAGCTCGACTGATGGGCTTTTTCAGCCCTTTGGTGACTTTGCGACTTACCTTTGTGTTCTTCTAAGGAGACACCCATGCTTGACCCACGGCTTATCCGCGAGGATAGCGACAAGGTCCGCACCGCCCTGCAAAACCGGGGCACCGAATTCGACCTCGATGGCTTACTTAAGCTCGACGGCGATCGACGCGCCCGCGCCCAAGAACTCGATAAACTCAAGGCCGATCGCAATGCCGCTTCCGAGGCCATTGGTGCGCTGAAAAAGCAAGGCCAAGACGCTTCCGAGGCCATGACCAAAACCCGAGAAATCGGCGACCGAATTGCGGCCGCGCAAAAGGAATTTGACGTCGTCGAAGGTGCCTTCAAGGCCCAGGCCATGCTCATACCCAATCTTCCCGATGCTTCGGTCCCCCTGGGTAAAAGCGCGGCTGACAATCCCGTTCTCAAGACATGGGGCAAGCCCCATGAGCCCGGCTTTACCCTGAAGCATCACCTCGACTTCGGCGTGGGGCTAGGCCTTTACGACTTCGAGCGCGGATCGAAAATCACGGGTCGAGGCTTTCCCATTTATACCGGCTGGGGCGCGCGTTTGGAGCGCGCCTTGGTGCAATTCTTCCTCGACGAGCATATTCAAAGTCATGGAATGACCGAGGTTTTGCCGCCCTTCGTGGTCAACCGCCAAAGCATGATTGGCACCGGCCAATTGCCCAAATTCGAAGAAGACATGTATTGCTGCACGGCGGATGAATTGTATTTGGTGCCGACCGCCGAAGTACCTGTCACCAATATGCATGCCGACGAAATTCTCGACTCTGCTAAATTGCCGCTTTCCTATTGCGCCTATACTCCCTGCTTTCGTCGCGAAGCCGGATCTTGGGGCAAAGAAACGCGTGGCTTTCTTCGCCTGCACCAATTCAACAAAGTCGAAATGGTGATGTTTGCCCACCCTGAAAAATCATGGGAAAACCTAGAGCAATTGCGCGGCTTCGCCGAGAATTTGCTGCAAAAGCTGAACCTGCATTATCGCGTCATCACCCTCTGCACCGGCGACATGGGTTTCGGATCTGCGAAAACCTATGACCTCGAAGTTTGGGCTCCCGGCGAAAAACGTTGGCTCGAATGCAGCTCGGTCTCCCATTTCACCGACTTTCAGGCACGGCGCGCCAATATCAAAACCCGCGTCGATGGTAAGCCGCAATACCTGCATACTCTGAACGGTTCGGGCTTGGCTACTCCCCGCATTTTGGTAGCGCTCTTGGAATGCTATCAAAACGCCGATGGCTCGCTCACGGTGCCTGAGGTTTTACGCTCTTACTTGGGCGGAGTAAAGCGCCTCTTGCCCGGCGGGCAAGTCGAGAAATAAGGTTTATGGCGGTGGGAATTTTGACTCGCGTCCTGGCACGTCTGCGCCAGCAACCGGTATTGCGCGCCGCCGCCGACAAGGTGCGGCGCGCACCGCAAACGCGGGTTCGTTATTTCATTTTCGGAGCCGCGCTTTTACTTCTCGCCGCCTTCACGGGACTAAATCAGCTCTTTCTTTCCGGCCTGAGGCATCAGGCCGAAGCCATCAATCATAAAGAAGCCCGCCTTTACGCCGTCGCCATTGCCGAGCAGCTCAATCGCGAAGAGATCAATGTGCTCTTCAACGAAATCGTGCGTAAGAGCGAAGTTCCGATGATCATCACTGACACAGCAGCGACGCCGCTGAACTGGAACAATATCACCAAGGGTTTTTTACATGGCGGACGCGATGCCGTCTCCCAAGCTCCCTGGCCCTTACTCCCCAACAAGGATCGTGAATATCTCTTGCAGCGTATTCGCGCCATGGACGAAAGCAATGACCCCTTGCCTCTCGAAAGCGATGGCAAGATATTCGGCACCTTGCATTATGGCGACGTGCCTGCCCTCGACAGATTGGAGTGGCTGCCTTTAGCGGAACTCATCCTCCTTTTCCTTTTTTTCTTTTTGGGCTATTTCGGGTTCACCATCATTCGCAGCAATGAACAAAGCGTGCTTTGGGTGGGACTTGCCAAGGAAACCGCCCATCAATTGGGGAC
>JAYUVP010000228.1:0-2385 GCA_043753995.1 Fibrobacterota bacterium | reverse complement strand
GGACAGTGGAAAAAAGCAACGGGTGAGAAAACCTTTGAGCAGCGCAATCCCGCCAAGCTTTCCGAAGTGACTGGCGTCTATGCCGATTCCACGCCATCGGATACCTTGGAAGCCATTGCCGCCGCAAAGGAAGCCTTTGCAACCTGGCGCACCAAGTCGCCCTTTGAAAGACAGACCATTCTCAAGCGTGCCTTGCAATTGATAGTTGAGAGACGTGATCAAATCGCCGTGACCATCACTAAGGAAAACGGCAAGACTTTAGCTGAATCCAAGGGCGAAATCGATTCCGCCATCAAGGAAATGGACTTTCAAATCGCCGAAGGCATGAGAATGCTGGGCAAAACCATTCCGGTCGAAGTCAGTGGCACCCTGGCCTATTCGACCCGCGAACCGCGTGGCGCAGTCGGCGTCATTGCGCCCTGGAATTTCCCGTTCAATGTCCCCTGCCGCAAATGCGTTCCGGCCTTGATGGCGGGAAATACCGTGGTCTTCAAGCCTGCCAGCCTGACCCCAGGCGTCGGCCTTGATTTCACCCAGGCGTTGCATGATGCAGGCATCCCCAAAGGCGTATTCAATTGCGTGACCGGCTCGGGACGCAATGTAGGTGGTGTGATTGTGGGCGACCCACGCATCAAGGCCATTTCTTTTACCGGCTCCACACCGGTGGGCAAGGGCATTCAAAAGCAAGCTGCCGAAAATCTGACTCCTTGCCAGCTGGAATTGGGCGGAAAGAATCCGGCCATTGTTCTCGATGATGCCGATCTTGATTTGGCTGTTGCGGCAGTTGCCAAGGCCGCCTATGCTTGCGCAGGTCAATGGTGCACGTCCACCAGCCGCGTCATTGTCACCCAGGGCATAGCGCCGGTTTTTATCGAAAAATTAAAGGCCGAAATCGCGAAGATTCAAGTGGGTGACGGCATGGATCCCAAAACCGGCATGGGTCCGGTTTGCGGCACCGAGCAAAGACAAACCATTTCGGAATATATCCGGATCGGTTTGGCCGAAGGTGCTAAGCTGCAACCAGGCATGGAAGGCGCACCGTCTCCGGATGAAGGAAGCTGCTATATCAAACCCGTCTTGTTCACCGATGTGACTCCGAAAATGAAAATTGCCCAAGAAGAAATTTTTGGGCCGGTCCTTTCGCTTTTCACGGTGAACACCTTCGAGGAGGCCATGGCCCTTGCCAATGACGTCCCCTTCGGACTGGCTTCATCGATATTTACCCGTAACCTAGGCCATGCCTTGACCTTCATGGAGCGCACCGATGTCGGTTTGGCCCATGTGAATATCATGTCGTCGTATAAAGAGCCGCAACTGGAATTCGGCGGTGTGAAAGAAAGCGGTTCAGGCTTGCCCGAAGCGGGGACCAGCGGAATTCACTTTTTCACCGAGCACAAAGTCTGTTATGTGAAGTATCGCTGAGTCATTCGCGCCGCCTGAGGGTGGAGGCTCCTACCCTACCGTAGGCCAGGCCAACTACAGGGGGTCTCACTAGGATGGGTCCCCCATGCCTTTCATTTAGGGCAACACGAACCATTCCAATCCGCCTACTTTCCGTATGGCCAATATTAAGGGGGCGAAGGTTCCTGTATCCACGTGAAACGTGGGCTGGATCTTAAGTCCAGGATGATTCCATTGACTGGCTGGAAAATTTGGGGGTTTCTAGTGATCCACGCGTCTTTTCAAGCTGGTCTTCTCTTGACCTTTATCTCAGCCGTTTTTAGCGCTGATGTTCAATTCACCAAGGTGACCCTGACCTCCAAATACTTTACGGAAGCTGTCGCCTACGGGGATTTTAATCACGATGGCAAACTGGATGCAACGTCTGGAGGCTATGTGTATGTCGGCCCCAAATTCACCGAAAAATATCAGGTCGCCAATTTTAACGAAGTGACCAACCTGGAGAATGCCTGGGCGGCAGTGTGGCAGGAGTTCGGTTATGATATCAACGGCGATGGCTGGGATGATAAAGTCATCATTAATTCTGCCGGAAACGGAAAGGCCTTTTGGTATGAAAACCCCAAAAATACCACCTCCCTCTGGCAGTCCCGAAATGCCTTTCCCAGAATCGATGGCGAGAACCCGCTTTTTACGGATATGAATGGCGATAAAAAGCCGGATTTTGTGGGAACCAGTAGTGGAGTTTATGGATATGCCTCCGCAGATTGGAATAATCCGACTGCGGCATGGACCTTTCATCGCATCTCGAATCAGCCCTGCGCAAACACCCACGGGACAGGAGCAGGAGATGTCAATAACGATGGTCGCACCGACTTAATCATTAAAGACGGTTGGCATGAACAGCCCGCGTCCTTAACTGGAGATCCGGAATGGGTCTTTCATCCCTTCAACTTTGTCGCTCCCATCACAGGCTGCTCTCAAGGC
>JAYUVP010000227.1:0-22233 GCA_043753995.1 Fibrobacterota bacterium | reverse complement strand
CAGTTCGAATCAACCCATATCCCTGAACTTGGTCAATGTCGCCTTAGCTAGCCTCGATATCTTTCGCAAAACCCTGCCTCTAGGCCCACAGGCACACTTGCCTGATCCCGATGGGGTGATGGCACGCGTGGACGTCATGGAGTCGATGTCTGCGAACACCGAAACGGCATCGGTGTTAAGCACTTCTCTGGAGGCACCTGTCGAAACTGTTTCGACCAAGCTCCCCGAAGCGAGTGCCCTGCTGGCTACATCTCCAGCGGGCCGGCCCGGCACCGCTATCAACACACGGCGCGACTTACGTGTCGATCTCACCAAACTCGATCACTTGATGGATTTGGTGGGTGAACTCGTGATTTCCACGGGAATGATTTTCAATTATCCCACCTTGCGATCCGACAATGACCCCCACCTTGAAAAAATTGCCCACCAACTACGTGGCGTGGTGGCCGAGTTGCAATCGGTGGCCCTTGGCGTGCGCATGATTCCCCTCGATGGGCTCTTCCGTAAAATGACGCGTCTAGTGCACGATTTGTCCGCCAAGGTAGGCAAGCAAGTCAAACTCGAATTGCGTGGATCCGAGACTGAAGTCGACAAGACCTTGGTTGATTTGGTTTCCGACCCTTTGGTGCACATGATTCGTAATGCCATTGATCATGGTCTGGAAACTCCTGCCGAACGCCTAGTGGCCGGCAAGCCCGAGATTGGCACCCTAGAACTTGCGGCCAGCCAAGATGGCGGCGAAATCCTCATTGCCGTGGGCGAGGACGGACGCGGCCTAAGCCGTGAGAAAATCCTCAAGAAGGCCATCGAACGTGGTATGGTCGAAGGCGATCCTTCTGCCCTTTCCGACGATGAAGTTTTTCAATTCATTTTTCGCCCGGGCTTTAGTACGGCCGAGTCAGTGACCGCCACCTCGGGACGAGGCGTGGGTATGGATGTGGTGAAATCCAATATCGACAAGCTGGGCGGTCGCATCCAAATACGCAGCCATTCGGGACGTGGATCGCAAATCACCTTGCGTATACCCCTCACCTTATCCATTATGGATGGCATGCTGGTGCAGGCCGGTGATTCCCACTTTATTTTGCCTTTGATTTCGGTTTGCGAATCTATGGCACCTAGTCGAAATCAAATCGTGTCCATGATTGACGGAAGCGAGATGCTCATGCTGCGGGGTAAGGCCTTGCCCATCGTGAGACTGACTCGCCTCTTAGGCATTCCCGGAGGTAGCGGGGACTTGACTAAGGGACTTTTAATTCATGTAGCTGCCCGGGATCAGCGTTATTGCTTGGCCGTCGACAATTTGCTGGGTCAGAAGCAGACCGTGGTCAAGGCTTTACCAAGTTGTTTCGGCAAGGTCTATGGCGTTAGCAGTTGCTCTATCCTCGACGACGGTACCATTGCCCTCATTCTGGATGTGGCGGGATTGTCCGAATTGGCGGGACGCGTGCGACGAACCCAGCTTGGCGCGAATATTCAGCCAGCAAGGCGGACGATATGAAACAAACAATAGATAGCGCGAATGACATCACCAGTAGCATAGGCGATACCGAATTCCAGGCTATTCGTGACCTATTGCATTCAGGATTCGGAATTGCACTTGCCCCTGAGAAGCGGGGCCTGGTGGTGGGGCGATTGCAAAAGGTTTTGCGCGACCGCGGCAATATCAGCTTTGCGGAATACTATCAGCGAGTGCTTTCCGATCAAAGTGGTCGCGAAATGAGCGAGCTTATTAACCGCTTATCGACTAATCACACCTTTTTCAATCGCGAGAAGGAGCATTTCGCTCACTTCCGCGATGTCGCCTTGCCCGAAGCGGTCAAGCGGGGACTTGCCACGGGCGACAAAGACTTGCGAGTCTGGTGCGCAGCTTCCTCGACTGGGGAAGAACCTTGGATGCTTGCCATGTGCTTGCACGAAGCTTTTGGTTCGTCGCATGGCATCTGGGAGGCAGCCCTCTTAGCCACCGATATTTCCGAACGCGCCCTCTCGGTCGCTCGCAACGGCATATACCCCATCGATCGCATGCAGGAATTACCCCCTGATATGCGAGATACCTATTTCCGTCCCCGAGGTGAGGACTTCGAAGTGGTACCGGCGTTGAAAAGTCTGGTGACCCTTAGGCGATTCAACCTGATCAATCCAACCTATCCCTTTCGTCGCCCCTTCCATGCGATTTTCTGTCGCAATGTTCTGATTTATTTCGACGGACCCACCAAAGCCCAAGTGGTCGCAAGCATGGCAAGATATCTAGTTCCAGGCGGTTATTTGTATCTCGGCCACTCAGAAACCTTGGGGCGTGAAACCGAACATTACACCTATTCCAGGCCTGCTGTCTATCGACGTAAGGAAGGCACATGAAAAAGGTTCGCGTTCTGATTATCGATGATTCCGCCTTGGTGCGCCAATTGGTACAAGCTGGACTCGATGCCGATCCTGGTATCGAGGTGGTAGGCACGGCACCTGATCCCTTCATTGCGCGCGATCGCATTATCGAATTACAGCCCGACGTGCTTACTCTCGATGTGGAAATGCCGCGCATGGATGGGGTCGAGTTCTTGAACCGACTTATGCCCCAATATCCCATACCCGTGGTCATGCTGAGTTCGCTCACCCAAAAGGGCAAGCAAATCACCCTGGAGGCACTTGAGGCAGGCGCAGTCGATTTCGTAGCCAAACCCAGTGGTGATCAAGGTCGCAAATTGGCTGAGGTATTTGTTGAATTGCGCACTAAAATAAAATTGGCCGCTACTGCCAATGTGAGCCATTGGAAGGAAAGGCGTTCGGCCCCTCCGCTACCTCGCGCTCGCGATCTTAAGGAAAGTACGGACAAGGTCATAGCCCTCGGCGCATCCACTGGAGGCACGGAGGCTATACGTCGCATCTTGCCTTGTTTTCCCGTATCGTCCCCCGGCTTCGTCATCGTGCAGCATATGCCTCCGGGATTTACCCAAATGTTCGCTGAACGTCTCAATCAAGTTTGCCCGATGGAGGTGCGTGAAGCGAAAACGGGGGACCGTATTTTACCGGGCCGGGTGCTCATTGCACCGGGTGGCATGCAAATGCGAGTGAAGCGTTCGGGAGGTATTTATGAAGTCGAATGCAAGCCCGGCGACAAGGTATCGGGGCATTGTCCCTCGGTAGATGTCCTCATGCAATCGGTGGCTCAGGATGTGGGCGCCAATGCCCTGGGAATCATGCTTACCGGTATGGGCTCGGACGGAGCCGAGGGCATGCTTGCCATGCGCAAAAAAGGCGCGCGCACGGTGGCGCAAGACGAAGCCACCTGCGTGGTTTTCGGTATGCCCAAGGTGGCTTATGAAAAAGGAGGGGCCGAACGCTTGGTACCCCTCGACTCGATACCTGGCTCCATCCTTGGGCATTTAGCCGTAGCAGATTCTAGCGCATCCAGGGGCAAAGGATGATCATCCTAGGGGTCGGCGAATACGGCTCCACGGTGCAGCCTGATGAGGTGATCAAAACCTATGGCCTTGGCTCCTGTGTGGCTGTGCTTTGCCATGATCCGGTTTCCGGGATAGTCGGTATGTTGCATGTCGCATTGCCTGATTCCTCCGTTGCCCAGGACAGGCCGCCAACCCGGATCGGGTATTTTGCCGACACCGGAGTCCCCGCTTTATTTGAAAACATGCAGCGTTTAGGCTGGCGCAAAGCCATTGGGCAGGTCAGAGTCAAGCTCGCCGGAGGCGCCAGCATTCTCGACCCGAAGGGTACCTTCAATATTGGTAAGCGGAATCAACTTGCCATCAAACGCATTCTTTGGCGCCTGGGTTTTAGCCCCATCGCCGAAGACCTTGGCGGTAATTACAGTCGTACCGTATCGATAGCCGCCAAGACGGGCGAAGTCTTAATCACCACTCCGGGACGTGATCCCGTGAGAATATGAGGAGGTAAAGTATGCCGAAAATACTTATTGTAGATGATTCTCAAACAGCACGAATGATCATGCGACGATGCATTGAAATGTCTGGTCTTCAAGGACCCATCTTCATTGAGGCAAGTGATGGTGAAACCGCCTTAGCCACCGCTAAAAATGAATTGCCTGATCTTATCGTGGCAGATCTCAATATGCCCAAAATCGATGGCGAAGCCTTGCTCAATTCTCTAAAAACTACTGGAATTACCCAGAATATTCCGGTTATTATTGCCAGCAGTGCGGTTAATACGGTTCGCAATCAGCGCCTTTCTGAGTTGGGGGTGCTTGGTTTCGTGAATAAGCCGGTGACCGTGGGTGCCGTCAAGGTTATTCTCGACAAGTGGATGGGGAATTGAGATGGTATCTATTCAGGAAAAGGCGCTACGCGAGTCGGCGTATCATACGCTTGAGACCCTAGCCTTCACCGCGATGCAGGACTCTGGATCAGATGAAATACCTTTAAAAAAGGATAGCGTAGGCGCTCGTGTTTCTCTTGGAGACGACGGTCTTCTCGACATATTCCTGAATCGCCCCTTTTTGAATGAAATCACCGCGGTGCTATTTTGCCAATATTCCGATCCATTGGATGACGGTATCATGAATGATACCTTGTTGGAAATCGCAAATGTCATTGCTGGGTGCTATATGGATAAGATACACGAAGGTAAGTCCGACTTTACAATGGGATTGCCGGTATTGCTTGAGAGTGCCTCACAATGGCAAGCCCATCCCGTACGTCTCACCTTGGAGTCAGGTCCCGATCGGCAAATCTCGGTGGGCCTTATACCTACCGTCGTGGCCATCTTACCAAGCTAAGTACTGAATCGGCCTCAAGCGATCAAAGCTGACAAAGCCGCCTTCACCTTGATGAATTCGGTTTCCGCTACCTTTAATTGGATAGCATTTGGCAGCACGCTTTTATAACCTTTACGCTCAAATTCCTGCATTTGTCGCGCAAAAATTTCAGCTCCGACATTCTGGCTGGTACCATTCATCGAGTGGGCTAGTTTACCTACCAGACCCGCATCGGCGGAATGGAAGGCATTGCGCAAAGCTTGCAACCTTTCCTCGGTTTCCAAGATATAGGTGGAAAGCACTTCCTTGAAAAAGTTTGGGGCGTCCCCGCCGGAACATGCTTTCAATTCTTCTATCACGCTCAAATTGATCGTTTCGTTTTGCATGGTCCAACCTTTTGATTTTACACTCCATAATATCGAAAACGGTGATAGAAGTAAATGCCTTTAAGACAAACCGAAAAATTGAGAGACTTGACCAAATTCAAAACAGGTCATAAAATCGCCTCATGAAAATCCTTATTGTAGACGATGAGTTCACTTCCCGTAAAATTTTACAAGTGACGCTGAATAAATTTGGAATTTGTGAAATGGCCTGTACTGGCGAAGAGGCTTGTGAGGCTTTTCGAGAAGCTCTGCGTAGCGGCTGCCCCTATGACTTAATTTTGCTGGACATCATAATGCCTGGTATGGACGGCACCGAGGTGCTTCGAAAAATACGTGCGGAGGAAGATGCCGCGAAAATTTTCGGAACGGAACGGGTGAAAATAGCCATGTCAACCGGTCTTCATGACAAAGACCATATAATTGGCTCCTTTCACGATGGATGCGATGGTTATCTCGTCAAGCCATTCACTCCAGCTTCGGTAACTAGCGATCTTAGAAAGCATGGCATATTGTAAAAGTCCTAAACCATATTTATGGAATATCAACATGGCTATGAAAAAAATACTCCTGGTTGAGGATAATTCTGCGAATCGCTTGCTTTTCAGTCGATTGATTCAAGCTCAAGGGTATATCTGCATCTGTGCGGGAGATGGACAGCGCGCGATTCATGTCCTGGAAGATAATCCCGAGATACTTTTAGTATTCAGTGATTGCCAGATGCCAAATCTGGACGGACCGGGTTTGACCCAAGAAGTTCGCCGAAGGCGAGGGACAAAATTTCCAATATTGCTTTACTCCTCATTTCTTAGTATCAAGGAATTGGGACAATTAATTCAGAAAGGGGCAACTGCAGTTCTTAGCTATCCCCTTACACCCATTTCGGTGAAACAGTCCCTTGTGCGATACCTGGAGGAGTCCTCGGAATGAATCGATCATTTTCAACCCACTCGATTCGCTCCGTCCCAATTGCGTATGGCTATTCAAGGCCTACGTAAAGACAGCAAGGTCCGTCGCACAATATCGAATTCGCTTTGAATGCGCGGTAATATTTCAAACACTTTTTGAATATCCCCATTTTTCCCTGCAATTTCGGCCTGATGCATCCATTCGGTTAAACTCTCGGCACCTAAATTGCCGCTTGATCCTTTTAAGGCATGTGCGGCTCTGGCTGCCTGATCTGCATCCTTAACTTCAATCGATAGGCGTAGGCTTTCTAGTCGCCGTGGAGAATCCTCTAGGTAGGCATCGATCAGTTCAGTCAAAAAATCGGGCTGCCCCTCCTCCTGATAGGAGCGTAAGGTGGCAATTGTCTCCATGTTCAAACACATTCCATCACTCATGGCAAAAACCTTCCTCGGGAACACCCTGAAGCTAAGGCGTGGCCCCAGATTATAATCCAAGATTGCCCTGAGTCAGAAAAAAAAAGAAGGTATTTGGCCTGCCAGGTTGCCTTCACCTACCCCGATCCGTATAATCGGCATGCCAATTGTCACACCGAGGTTTGCCGATGTCCGCTTCGATTAAGGTCGAGCATATAAATCCCTTCATTCAGGCAACCGCCCAAACTTTCGCCACCATGGTCAAGTGCGAAGTGAAACCCGGCAAAATGTATGTCAAGAACGGAAATACGACCCATCATGATGTCAGCGGGATTATCGGTCTTTCCGGAGGAGCCAAAGGATCGGTAGCCCTGGGTTTTCCGCGCGTTTCAGCGCTTAAAATCGTAAGTGCCTTTATTGGTGACAAAATGTTACAACTCGACAAGGATGCCTTGGATGCCATTGGTGAATTGGCCAATATCATCGCAGGTTCGGCAAAGCAAGACCTTTCGAAATACAAAATCATGATCAGCTTGCCAACCGTTATCACCGGCCTGAATCATTCCTTGAATCCGCCGTCTGACATTCCCGAACTCATTGTTCCCTTTGACACACCGTATGGTGCCTTTGATCTATTGGTTTGCTTCAAAAGCGAAACCTGAACCAGGAGCGAAATATTCATGAATAAGCCCGCAATTCGGGTTGAACACGTCAACCCATTCATCAATTCCACCATGGAAACTTTCCGAAAAATGGTTGGGATGGAAGCCAAGCCAGGCAAACTCGTTCTGAAGAACGAAAGCGGCATTGGATACGACATTTCCGGAATCATTGGCATTTCTGGAAGTGCCAAAGGCATGATTAGCCTAAGCTTTCCGAAGTCTACGGCCCTTTCGGTAACCAATAAATTCGTGGGCACGACTCACGCCGATATTCATGACGATACTATCGACGCCATCGGTGAATTGGCCAATATTGTGGCTGGTTATGCCAAAAAAGAATTGGTTTCTCTCAATATCACCATTTCCCTACCTAGTGTGGTGATGGGTGAAAACCATAAGGTGCGCGAACCCAAAGATGTATTTGCCTTTGTCGTGCCTTTCACAACGGATCTTGGCGGGTTTGATCTCGCCGTTAGTCTCAAAAGCGAAGCCTGAAGCGAGGAAACAACATGAAAATTCTACTCGTGGACGACTCCAGCACCATGCGGAGAATCCAGAAAAACACCTTAACCCAAATTGGTCTTGTCGATGTCGATGAGGCGGAGGACGGTGAAATGGCCGTCTCCAAGGTTCAGGCCGGTAATTACGACCTGGTGCTGATGGATTGGAATATGCCCAAAATGACGGGGATCGAAGCATTGAAAAAGCTGAAGTCGGATCCCGCAACCAAGGGTGTACCCGTCATCATGGTCACTTCCGAATCGGAAAAGACTCGGATCATCGAAGCCATCCAGGCCGGAGCGGCAAACTATATCGTAAAGCCATTTCAGCCTGAAACCTTGCAGGAAAAAATCGCCGGTATCAAGAAATAGTGTTTAAAAGCGGCCCAGTATTTCATTGACTTGTAAAAGGCCATCGAATAAATGCTCCGAGAGCCTCAGATTGCCGATGCGATTTGAGGCCTCGGCCAACAAGGTCTCGGCCTCATCCGGCAATCCGATGTGAAAATTCTTGTTGGCTGCTGTCGCCACTTTCCGGCCATGACACCATTTCGGATCGGAATAGCTGAAAAACATGCGGCAGGACATGGGGCGAATTTCACGAATCCCGCAGTCACCACTCTTGGCAAGGAAGGCGCAGCGCTGGTTCTTTAAAAAGTAGCGGTAAAGCGCCTTATCCTCGGCTTCATCCCCTTCTTGTATGCGATATCCTTTACGAAATATTTGTGACTTCTCATGCATTGACAATAGTCCATCTGAATACATGGACCTGCTCTTCAATTTTTGATCGATGAAAATAAGCTCGACGGACTCGACGCTTGTCACGTAGTGGGAGCAGCAACTGGGGCATGCCGGTGCACATTGAACAGGTTTCAAACCGGTCGCCAAAACAGCCGACAGGTATTCGTCATATGCCGCATACAGGCCGGGCATTCGTTCCGTCAAGCACTGAATCAATTCATCGTAGGACTTTTGCGTGGGTTCATCGTTCCAGGAAAATTCCGTTTTCCAAATAACATCACGTAAATCACGTGCCTTTGTCGTTAGAAAATGGGCGGCGGTGACTACGGTCGAATTCGAAAAATCGAAATAAGGGCCTACTTCTTCGGACGGATTCTGATTTTCGCTTGGAGGCGATAATTTGTTTGGCAATGGTTGTTGACCTGGATGGGTGTCCACCCCTTAGAATCTAGCCATCGCAAGGGAGATTCTGAACCCATGGCCGCTTTCATTCGATTTCCAGTCAAGTCTTTGGCAATGCTGACCCTGCTTGTTGGCGGCTGTAATCTGTTCAATCCGTCGGGCGACGGCGACGGAGGCGACAGCACCGAGGCCTTTCTAGTTGAGGGTGAAAATCAATTTCGTGAACAGGAATTTGAAGCCTCCATGGCGGCATTCCAAAAAGCCATTGAACAGGACAGCACCAGCTCTCTTGCCTACTATGGCTATGCCAAGGCGGTATTGCGTCATTTTCGTTTGAATGCCTCCACCATCCTCGCCGAGGTCGATGATGCCAAGGCAAGCAAAAGTATTCCCTTTCTGGATGCCGACAATGAAAAGTTGACCCGCTATTTGCAAGCGACCTCGAAAGTTCGCGCAGCGATGTCCCAAATGACGCGTCGCGATACCCTGACCCGATGGTGGAGGTATCTCTCAGACACAAATTCCCTGGCGGCGAAAAAAGACAAGCGGTTAGCCCAGCGTAGGGTATTTATCACTGGTTTTCTGGCCAAAGGCAATGACGGTGAGCCAGGATATTACCCAGGGAGTCGCTTTCCCCTATCGGACGGAGCCCTTCCCTTTGAGAAAGTCGTTGTCGATTACGGCTTTGTCGAATTGCTTTATGCCTTGGTCCATCTTCGAGATTTGGATCAAAACGACACCATCGATAGTCGCGATAATTTACTGACCAAGCTCAACTTCAAAATGGATGGCGGATTCAAGTTGGATAGCTTGCAAAACATTGCCACGGATTTGCAAAATGACACCGTTGCCCGCCAAAACATCAATAACCTGATACAGAATGTTCAGAGTGGTTTAGGATCCGCCAGTCAAGTCCTCAACCTGCTTTCCCCTACCCTCACCGGGCAAGCAGAGGGAGATACTCTCTCGAATCAAAATTTGACCAGTTCGGTTACGGAGAATGTCGACAGTGTCATCAATTCCATGGGTGATGCGATTGGATTTTATCAGTTCGGCGACAGGCTGGATAATGATGGCGATGGCTGTGTGGACGAGGAAATTCTCGACGGCAAGGACAACGATGCCGATGGGTTTATCGATGAGGACGCTCGCGTCGTCAAAGGTATTCCGGATCTAGTTGACAATGATCACAACGGGAAAATGGATGTCCTGGATCCTAACGAGGATTTGGACGGCGCCAATCTGCTTTTATTCACCTCAGCGACGGGCTTTGTGCAAGGCCCCTTATACAAGAACAAAAGCTTCAAAATCCGCGTGCAACAGGATTCATTGTCGAGGAAAACTGTATTCACTCCTGGGCAAAGATCCATTCTCGATTCGGCGAAGTCACAAATCGGCGGATGCTGGACTCAATACTGAAATCAAGGAAATAAGCCATGACATCGCGCCTCGATTCCCCTTTTGTTTCCCGCTTGGTCCTGGCCTCATTGGCCATGCCCGCCACCCTTTTCGCCCTCAGCGGTCCCGTGCATCGCACCCTGCGGCCATTGGCCATGGGCAATGCCTTCACGGCCGTCGTCGATGATAAAGACGCGATGCACTACAATACTGCTGGCTTAAATTTGATGGGGCGGCTAGGAAATTCGGCAAAGCGACCGACTTTGGCCCGCTACCCCACCGATAAATTCGATATGCATATGGATTTCATCGGTACAGCATTACCGGTGGATGAAGCCTTGGATATCATGCGTTTCTGGGAGGATCATCAAAAAAGTTTTTCCAATATGGAGACCTTGCAAAACGATACGGCCTTCTCCAATGACTTGGCCCGATTCGATCGTCGTCCAGTTCGCATCGCCGTTTTGCATGGAGGAGAATTGGCCATGCATAATTTTGGTATGGCCTATTGGGCTGACGCCCAAATCGCACCCTATGCCGATGTCGGTATTTTACTTCCACAAGCGGGGGTAGACCATATCCAATTGGACGTGGTCGGTCAAATCGCGGGCGCTTACAGCTATTTCGAGGACAAGCTTTCCGTCGGTTTGGGCTATCGTATGGCCAAGCGGGAAGAGGTTGGCAATATTCAAATTTCTGTCACGGATTTGCAGGATCAAAAACGCAAGGAATTGAATGTGGCCTTGCAGGACACCGTAGACAGTAAGATGAGCGAATTCGCTGATCTCGGTTCCATTGGGCATGGCATGGATGCAGGTGTATTGTGGCAGCAGAATGCCGATTTACGATTCGGCGCTGCCATTCAAAACCTATTCATGGTATTGAATCATCAAGCCGTGACCCCCCTTTTTAGTGTCGGCGTGGCCTACAGTCCAATGCGCCTGCAAAGCAATGGTCATTGGAAACGAAAAATCAATTTTGCCTGTGATTTTGCGGATTTGTTCAATAGTGACCGCAATTGGAAGCCGCTGAATAAGATCAATGTTGGCGCAGAATGGGAACAAACCTTGATACCCTGGGTACTCAAAGGGCGTCTCTCCGCGGGAGTCAAGGGAGGCTACCCAACGGCAGGATTGGGAGGGAACCTTTTGACAATTTTCCACTATGAATTCGCGACCTGGGCCGACGAGGCGGGTTATTTCACCGGCCAACGCGAAGATCGCTACTATGTGATGAAATTCGGAATTGGACTTTAGGCGCTCCTAAATTCAAGGTTAAAGCGGCTTTATTGACGGCCGCTTTTTTATTTTTGCTTTCCATGCAAAATGTTTCCGAAGAACTATTGACCCAGGTCTCAGACAATGATGAAATGGTGCTGGGACCCGTCAAACGAATGCTTGTGCATGGGAACCCTGCCCTCATTCATCGTGCCGTACATGTTCTGGTGATTTCCCGCCACGGGCAATTGCTTTTACAGAAACGAAGCCTAAGTAAGGACGTGCAGCCGGGTAAATGGGATACCTCGGTGGGTGGGCATGTTGGTTGGGGCCAATCCTATGAAGAGGCCGCACACCGCGAAGCGGAGGAAGAGCTCGGACTCATTTTGTCCGAATTGCATTTTCTGTATAATTCCCGAATCCGCAATAGTACCGAGTCAGAAAATATTCGAACCTATTGGGTACATCAGGACGGACCCTTTATAGCTCAGCCAGAGGAGATAGACGAGGTTCGGTGGTGGTCAAGATCCCACATTGAAGCCAGTCTCGGCACTGGAATTTTCACTTCGAATTTTGAAGAGGAATTTGCTGCTTTCTTACAGAGTCCGCAAGGTGGCCTATTGAAATGAAGGCACTTCTTGGCGAGATTCCGGGAGCTGGGAATTCATCCCCCCTGGTAAAATATCGCTAATACCTTCCAAGTGGTTTTTGACTATAAACACGCGCCCTTGATGAGCGGCTGTAGATAATCTTACAGCCTTGAGTCTAGCCTTGGTCACATCGCTCAATTTATTGTCTTGTCCCAGAATTTTGGCCTTTTCCTTAGTTGAAAGCAATTCAAGTGCGGTATTCCACTGGTCACTTTGCACAGCCTCGACGAATAAAGTGAGCTTATCCAGCAAACGATCCTCATCGCGGCTGGTTGTGGATTTGGACGCACCACATTGCATGAATAAGCAGGCTGAAACTAGAGCTGCGAGCCATTGTAGGGACTTTTTCAACATGACAAACTCATCGTGGTTCTAGGGTGATACGACGATTTTTTTGGCGACCGGAAGCCGTGCGGTGGTTTGCCGCGGGTTGATTTGTACCGCGTCCTTCAATACGTATGCGGTATTTTTCCACTCCGCCTTTATAAAGCGCTTCAGCAACGCTCTTCGCACGTTGCAAAGAAAGGTCCTGGGGGTGTTGTTCCTGGAAATCAGCATGTCCGACAATCAACAATTCGGTCCCAGGATAAATCAGCATTTTTTCCGTTAATTTCCGGATAAGGTCATGGTAAGTAGTATCCCAATCCTTTTGGCCGGATGCAAATCCAAGTGATTCCAAATCCCGAGAGCCCACATGCTCGGGCTTTTCATCTGGACAGCCATCCTCATCGTGATAAAAATTCACGATTTCCTTTGCTGTAGGGCATTGGTCCTGGGCGTCCGGCCTACCATCCCGATCATTGTCTAAATCTGGACAACCGTCGCCATCCTCAAAATTATCGCGGTCTTCCGCATCGTTAGGACACATATCCAATACATCAACTATACTGTCATTGTCATTGTCCGCATCCGGACAACCATCCAAATCGCGGAAACCATCGCGATCTTCGGCAATATTTGGACAAGCGTCACGCGTATCGGGAATGCTATCCCTATCGTTATCCATTTCACCCCGAATTCGGTGATGGGTGGATCTAGGCTGAAGAGGCTTGGTATTCGTCTGCTTTTGGACCTTGCCAAGGTTATATCCCAATTCCAAAAACAATTGCGCTTGAGGCTCGGCTGTGACCTGACTGACTACCTGGGTATTTTCGGGGCCTGGCAAAACATAGGGCTGATATTCTTTCGCCCACCGCGGGTTATAGCGAGTACCAAGAGCAAAAGCCCCCCCGAATTGGCTGGTAAAGCCCAAGGAGGCCTGTAAATGGGTTGCCTGAGGGGTTGAGGTCCGCCAAAGTGCATGGGTCTTCCAAACCCTTGTTTGGCCACTGGAAAGCAATAATTGCATGGTAGCGAATACCGGGATTTCCAAAGCGATAGCATAATCCACCAAGGTGGCTGGGGAGACTGACGAAACCAAAATGGGTCGCCGCAAATCCATTTGCATTTTCAACCAGGTAGCTCTAATTAGAAAGGGCAACCGAAAATCACCTTGCCAGCCGAGAAGCAACCCGATTCGACTTTTGGCATCTCTTTGAGGCAATGAATCCGTGAGTGCGGCACGTGAAAGACTGGAAAGGTCCTCTTTCACCCAATCCCAGGTCCGGCTATCTTGCCCGGGTATCCAACCACCGGCAAATAAAGTCAGGTGAATACTTTCTTCAAAACTCAAGCGACTGCGCCAAGCCAGAGAGGCGCCTTTCCATTGCCAAAGGCTCCCGTAACCTAGGCGCGGAAGTATCAAATAGGTGTAGGCAAATGGGATTTCGAGGCTAAGCACTTGCCTCTCCCAGGGAGAATAGAGAAGGTCAAAACGGTGACTTTGGAAATAAAGTGCGTCAATGGACTGGCTTTGCCCAGAATATTGGGCCTGGGCATTTTCAAAGACAGCAGGATCGCGGTGAGCCAATATGCCCAGCCGCAGGGCAAAGCTGCCGGAAGTGTCTTCGGTCCTTAAATGCGACTCCATCTGACCTGGCATTGAGGCCAGACATGGCATTGCCAGAGTCAAAATCAAACAAATCACCCAAGCTCTCGCATAAGGCCCTTGGGATAAATTGGGCGACTTCGGCATCGCTGTATTATAGCCGTGGCCCGGCGAATCTCTCAAGTAACCTGTATCAAGCTTGTTACGTTCTGGTCAAATATGTCGGCAGCCTTGGAAAATTGGATTCAAATTCACCTGGACACCGTGACATCTACCATGGACATGGCCCGGGAAAAACTGAAAGACGCCGATCTTGGCCTGATAACCGCCAAGCGCCAAACTCGTGGCCGAGGTTCACAAGGCCGAAGCTGGGTGAGCCCCGCAGGTAATCTCTACCTCACCTTTGCAATTCGCCTCAGCCTATGCCCTGCTTTACGTTTGCAAACCATGGCCTTGGAAGCAAGTCTGGCATTGTATCAGGCTCTCCAAGGCAACAAAACCAAGCCACTCTCCGATGCGCTTTGGATCAAATGGCCCAATGATTTGCTCTGGGAAGAAAACAAGGTTGCAGGTTTATTGCTTGAAGTCACCGGATCGCATTTGCTATTGGGTGCCGGTATTAATCTCGAAGCCCCGCCCCAACTTGATGATGGTGGACGGAAATCAGCCGGTCTCACCATTTTGGGTTGGAACGATTCGCGCCGTTTGGAATTGGCCGAAGCCTTTGCCATAAATTTTCAAAAGCGACTGGCATTACCCTGGAGCGATCAAGTCAAAAAGGACCTCATTGCCGAGTGGAGTCGCCATTCCCGCTGGAATCATCCAATACGACTACGTGATAGGTTGGAAGGTGCTATGGCTTGGCCTATGCATCTCGATGATGCTGGCCATTTATGGGTCAAGTTGGAAAATGGGAAAGAAGAAAAATTGATTGCCGAATACCTCTGGTGAGGTTTGCGCCTTTGAGAATTGCCGGAGCAAATATTTAAGCTGTGATTTCCGTTTTGTGCTTTACGGCAATTTCGGGATCTAAGGAAGCTGCGACCGAGCAATACTTTTCCACACTCAAGGATACTGCTTTTTCGGCCTTTGCGAGATTTGCTGGGTCAGCACCGCGAACCAGAAATCGCAATTCGATATTGCTAAAGGGGGCCGGGGTGGCATCCACTCTTTCCCCTTGAATCTCAATATCAATATGATGGAAAGCGACTTGCATTTTCTTCAATATGAGCACGGTATCGATAACGGCACAACTTGCCATCGAAGCCAAAAGCAATTCCATCGGACGAAAACCGGTGCCGTCTCCGCCCACTTTTTCACCTGCACCAATAGGTGCCACCGCACCATTGGGCGCCGTGGCTGAAAACTTCATGTCGGGAGTAGCACGGACTTGGACAAGCATGGTGATATCCTGATCTTGCCTGGTAATCCCGATGGATTCCAGGCCGGTGGCTTATGCGAATGACTCCGCGAATTCCTTGGTGGACTTGAATTTCTCCAAAGCCTGCAAGGCGGCTGGCATTTGATTGGCCTCAGTCATATTCGACAAATAGCGGCGGAATTTATTGGCCGCTTTGAAAAATTCGGGAGGCAAAATCAACTCTTCACGGCGGGTGCCCGACATGCCAATGTCGATGGCCGGATAAATGCGTTTCTCGGACAATTTGCGATTCAGGACCAATTCCATATTGCCGGTGCCTTTGAATTCCTGAAAAATCACCTCATCCATTTGGCTGCCGGTTTGCACCAACGCCGTGGCGATAATGGTTAGGCTGCCACCTTCTTCGATTTTACGCGCTGCTCCGAAGAATTTTTTCGGTTCTTGCAAGGCTTTGGCGTCCACACCGCCGGACAGGGTGCGGCCTGAGCTTTTGAGCTGATTGTTATAAGCTCGGGCCATGCGCGTAATGGAGTCGAGTAGAATGATCACATCTTTGCCGCGCTCCACCTTTCGCATTGCAATGTCTATCACCATTTGCGCCAGGGCAATGTGTTCCTCGATGGGTTTATCGAGACAGGAAGCATAGACCTTGCCCTTGACCTTGCGGGTCAAATGGGTCACTTCCTCAGGTCGCTCATCAATGAGCAAAAGCATCACTTCAGCTTCGGGGTGATTATTGGCGATACCATTGGCGATTTTTTCAATGAGCACGGTTTTTCCCGTGCGCGGTGGCGCCACGATAAGGCCGCGTTGTCCCTTGCCGATGGGAGTCAGTAATTCCAGAAGAATCAAGGACTTATCTGGATCGCCCGGCGCGCTCAAGTGGTAATTCTCACAGGGATTGATGCTGGTGAGACTGGTAAAAACCGTCGAGGGGCGATAGGTCTCGATGGGCTCATCATTGATGCCCAATAAATGGGTGACCATGCGCTGACGCTTATTGCGCTTGAGGCGCACAATGGCATTGAGTTTATGACCCGATCGCAAGGCGAATCGCTGCACCATTTCGCGGGTTATGAAAATATCGAGCTCTTGATTGATGAAATTCATGCGTTCCGATCGCATGAAGGCATAGCCATTTTCCATCACTTGGATATAGCCGGTGAACTCCTCGATCTCGGATCGATTGTCGAAATCGGTAGAATAGTCCAGCGGCACATGCCCATCCTCACTACGTCGGCGCTTGCGTTTAACGCCGCGCGTCCTGATCTTATCGATTTTTACGCGGCGACGGCGCCGCTTGGAACTGTCATTACTCTCATGCGTGATTTGCTGAAGATTTTTCAGCGCCTTATCCGAATCTAAAACCTTGACTATTTCCTTGACATTGCCCTCGGGGGCCGACGTCTCGCTGTCACCGTCTTCGAATTCGTCGTCATCATCGTCGAATTCATCGTCGTCAAAATCATCTTCAGCTACCGGAGCTGGCCTGAAATCATGCTCGTCTTCATAATTCGGCGCATTTTCGTTTTCGTCAACCATTTTGTCTTCCGCGTGGGAGTCCTTTGGCATAGGCATTTCCCGGTTGTATTCGGATGAATCCGGCTTTGGGAATGAAATCCACCAATCGTGGCGAGACGCCTCTAAACTTCGGCTGCCTCTTTGCGCACTGGAAACCAGGCCTGAGGTGTCGTCTTGGGAGGCGAAAAGCTGGGGTAAGCCTCAATCCCCATTTTACCCCAATTGGCCCAGACAAGGCAACGAATTGGGATTTTTTGGAGAAGGGGGGCGTCTAAATCGACCCACAACGGCTTCGTGACCTTTGGAATATAGCTGGAATAAGGCCATTTGCCCAGTCCCAAGGGATGAATTCAGACCCTTATCGAGGATTGTAATTGTTCATCACCGCCATCATGACTGCCAGGCAAGCCATGATTACGCCACCCGTGATGATTTGTTCCTTGTGATTGAAGCGGTGCCGAATCAAAACCACGCTATCGGCCCGACTTGGGTTAAGCCTGGTCGAGTCCTTGGCAACTGAGGCGCTGTCGACATCAGGTAACGCAAGCGCTACCTGGGTCGAATCACCCTTGCTCGGGTCAGCTTTGACGGTGGGTATCCACGCGCCTGCTAAGGCCAAAAAGCCGCAAAAGCAGGCGAAACGAAGAGAAGCCCGCAGCCGCATGCTTAGGCTTCAAGCATTTTCCGGAGCAAGCCATTCACTTGATCTGGGCTGGCTTTGCCGCCAGAAAGCTTCATCACCTGGCCTACGAAAAAGCCCATGAGCTTGACCTTGCCGCCACGAAACTCTTGTACTTCGTTCGGGCTTTTTTCCATGACTTGACGAATCAAGGCTTCAATAGCCGCGCTGTCATTGATGACGATGAGGCCTTTCTCTTTCACTATGGTGGCCGGGTCTTTGCCCGAAACCATCATGTCTTCAAATACCGTTTTGGCGATTTTTCCGGTGATGGTGCCACTTTGAATCATGTTGATCATTTCGCCCAATTGTTTGGGCTGGATTTTCACTTCGGAAACGGGTATGGCTTGATCCTTCATCAGGCGCAAAACCTCCCCCATCACCCAGTTGCTGGCGGCCTTGCGGTCGGTCGCAACTTGGCAAACCGCCTCGAAATATTCCGAAACAGGCTTGTCCCGGGTGAGAACATCGGCGTCATAGGCGGGAATACTGAATTCCTGCACATAACGAGTCCGGCGCGCCTCAGGCAATTCGGGCAAAGTTTCACGAATGCGCTTGAGCATGGTCTCATTCACATCCAAACGGACTAGGTCTGGTTCGGGAAAATATCGATAGTCCTGAGCGTCTTCCTTGGTGCGCAAGGCCACCGTGACGCCACGGGCCACGTCCCAGCGCTTGGTCTGCTGCAATATCTTGCCGCCCTCGTCCAGAATGCGGGTCTGCAATTCGATTTCAGCCTCTAAAGCCTTCTCGATATTGTGAAAGCTGTTCATGTTTTTCAGCTCGACACGATTTCCGAAGGGAGCATTTTCATCGCGGCGCAAGGAGACATTGGCGTCGACGCGTAAGTTACCGCGCTCCATATTGGCATCGCAAATTTCCAGGTATTCCAAGATTTGCTTCAGTTTTTCCAAATAGAGGTAGGCTTCACGCGGGGTGCGTAAATCGGGATCGGAAACGATTTCAATCAGCGGCGTGCCGCAGCGATTGGCATCGAAAAGCGAATCCTGAACGGTTAAGTCGTGAATCAGCTTGCCGGCATCCTCTTCCATGTGAATTCGGGTGAGACCGATGCGCTTGCGACTGCCATCGTCTAGCTGAATGTCGATATGACCCTTGGTGCAAATGGGGCGGTCATAAAGCTTGTTTTCGCCTTGCTGGGTGATTTGATAACCCTTGGGCAAATCGGGGTAGAAATAATTTTTGCGCGTCCACATCGCTTGCTCGTCGACACGGCAATCGCAGGCTAGCCCCATTTTGACCGCATATTCTACTGCGGTGACATTGGGCGAGGGCAAGGTTCCGGGCATGCCGAGACAGACCGGGCAGACTAGGGTATTGGGCTCGGAACCGAATTCCAACTTGCAAGAACAGAACATCTTGGTGTTGGTGGCGAGCTGGGCATGAACTTCAAGACCGATGACTATGCTATAGGACATAGACGGAAGATAAAAATTTGCAGATTTCCGCCCCCTTATGTCTGAACTTGATTCCGTACCGGATGCCTTTGAGGCGGAAATGCCCAATTCTCCCCTACCTGGGACGCCTCGCATTCGCCCACAGCGCGAATTCATTCGTGAATTAAGCGCCTCGCAAGACCTGGAAAAGTATTGGCACTTATACCTCACCAAGGGTGAGGAGGATGAGCCCTTGCGCTGGCCTCAGGATAAGGTCAAGCCTACCCCTGTGGATTTGCCTGCATTCATGGGTAAAGCCGGCCCCATTGAGGTGGAAATCGGTTGTGGTAAGGGCGGATTTCTTGTGGAGTA
The DNA here is from genome assembly GCA_043753995.1 of Fibrobacterota bacterium. Lineage (GTDB taxonomy): Bacteria > Fibrobacterota > Fibrobacteria > UBA11236 > UBA11236 > JAYUVP01. The sequence goes on along the minus strand of JAYUVP010000227.1, from coordinate 2,952 downwards.
CACCACGCGACACCCAGAATTGCCCTTTTTAGCCCTCGAAAATGAGGCCGCTATCGCCCATCATTCCGCAGCTCGCATTGCCCGACGCCCGCATTTGCCCTTTGCCCGGGTGGTACTCGGCGACGCCTTCTATATGCTGCGAGATTTTCTTCCTGAATCCTGCGCTCAAGCCTTTCATATGTATTTCCCGGACCCATGGCCGAAGAAAAGGCATCATAAGTTGCGCCTGTTGAAGCCAGCCTTTTTAGAAGTCGTTCGCCAGGCGGCACTTCCAGGGGCTTTATTTTATTGGGGTACGGATCACGCGGAATATCACGAAGAAGCCAGTGGTCATTTCGCGGCGACTCCATGGCTGGAAATGATCAATGCTCATGCCAACCCAACGGAAGGCATTGAAACCAATTTTGAGAGAAAGTATCGCGCCCAAGGCAAGCCCATACATCGCTGCATCTTGCGTATTCACAAGCCCTAGGTGGCTCCTCGTGGCCTTAAGAGTCCTTAATGGCGTTGGCGCTTCAGGGAGCGCGGTAGGCCATGGCGATGCCAGCGCATCCAAATCTCGAAATGCGGATAGGCTTTTTCCGCCAGCCGAAATTCTCGGCCATGTACAATGCGGCGACCTTCACGCATTACCGGGGGATACACGATATGCAAGCATTCGTGATAGACCACCCCATCCAATATTTCCGGCGTGACATCGGGAGCGTCATAACCTCGACTGATGGTGATGAGGTGATAGGTGCCGCCCTCGGGTGCTGGCCGCTGGCAATGCGTGCTTAGGCCGCCCAATCGAGCGCTCCAGGTGATTTGAGCAATCAAGGAATTGGAAAAGAATCGGGCATTGACCCGGTCGAATGCTTGCTGCAAATCATGATGTCGACCTTCGGGTCGCAAGCGCTGTATGGCACGCTTTGCCCTAAGTTGCCTTAGCCTGAGAAATGAGCCCTGCTGATTCTTTTGCTCCAAAAAGGCTCGCAGGCGGATTTCACAATCTTGCCTCCCCAACCGAGCCGAGTCGCCCTTCTTCCTCTGGCTAACTAGGCGAATCCAGGTGAGCAGGGTTTCGGCAATGTCTTCTGGGGCCTCTCGAAAGGATTCAGGTAAGCGCAAATGAATTTCGGCATCTCGCCCACGCCAGGACAAGCTCCAGCTTTGATGGGCGCGCCGGGAAAAGTGGATTTGAATCGGGCGTGTGGACTTAGCCAAAACACGCTCCAGGGCCGTACCGCTCGGGTTTAGATCACTCGAAATCCCGGTTGCAAGGCTAGGCTGGGCGGCGGTGGGAGACGAGGAATGAGGAGGGATGGATACCGGAGATGGGACCTCCGGCATGCGAAATAAATCAAGTTGCATGCCCCGGAGGGCACGAAACATTCCTGATAACATGGTCAGGGTTGAGCTGGCTTCGGGGCAGCCACACCCGAGTTGGTCTTTTCTGGCTTGGGCATTGAATCTACTCCTTCAGCATTCGCTGGCTTGTCCTCGGATTTAAGAAAATCCTTGGTTTTGATAAAGCCGGACCGTTTTTCGATAGCTCTAAGCTCTTCTTCGATGTCTATGCCCTGGCTTTCAGGAGAAAGAATATGGGGTGTCACATAAATCACTAATTCATTGGTGGTTTTAATTTGGCTGCGATAGGAAAACAAATAACCTAGCACGGGTATGCTTCCGAGAATAGGAATGAAGGTTCGATTATTGTCCTCTTTCGATTGAATTAGGCCGCCCAAGGAAATGGTTTGCCCGTCCATGAGAATCACGTTGGTCGATATCGACCGATCGGTGATAGGCGCGGGACTATTATCCTTTGGAATTCCTGCCGTTTTAATACTGGGGCTGATTTGAACATTGACTTCACCGTGTTTGGTTACCCAAGGCGTTAGTTCAATGGTGATTCCATCGTCAATGGCGCGGTAGTCGTTATTCTGAAAGCCGTCCTTATTGAGCGAGCTGATTTGGTAATAATTGGTTTTACTGACCTTGAGTATCGCTTTATTGCCATTCATGGTCGTCACCTTGGGCATGGCTAAAACCTTGGCCTTTTTCCTGGATTCCAAAGCCTTTAAACTCAAATCAAATTTAGGAGGCAAAAATCCAATGGCGCCGCGCCAACCCCCTTGAGTCCATAAAGCATCCATCCCGCTCATGCTGCCGGAGGCGTTAAAATTAGCGCCGCGGTCATTCGATTGGCCGGCTTGTAAACCCAGGTCGCTCCCTTCTTCACGCGTATATTCCACCACGAGAACTTCTAAGAGCACTTGCGGTGTGGGCAAATCGACTTGCTGAACGAAGGTGCGCACCTGGGCGATTTCCTCGCCCGTACCGGATACCAAAATGGCATTCTGTTCCTTGATAACCTTGATATTTTCCTGGCTAATGGTCTTGGGGAAGATTTTCTCGATATTCTCCACCTTGATGAATTTCAAAAAAATCAATTCCGCAATGGAAAGCGCTACCCCGGAAGGGGTATTAATATTGCGGTCGCCAATAAGAATGGTATTGTCGCTCTGGATAAAAGCGTAACGAGTGCCTTGCAAAAGCACGGTCAAGGCTTTTTCAATTGGAACGGCGCGCAAATGCGCGGTGACATTCCCAGAAACTTCACCTATTAAGGCATAGTTGAGTCCCGCTTCTTCTGCGATTTCACGAATAGCATCACCCAAGGACGCATTCGAAAGCGAAAGCGTCACTTTGCCGTCCTGAACATCGATGTCGCCACCTCCACCACCCCGCGAAAACCCTCCGGGATTGCGAAAACCCATGGGATTTCCAGATCGCCTTTCGGTGGAGTCCAGTGGTTCGACCAAATAGACTCCGTTTTTGAGCCGCACATTGAAGCCATTGGCTGTCATCAAGGCTTTCAAACCATCCAAAGGAATCACCGCCTGCAATTGGCCATTCACTTGACCTTGCAATCCCGTTGCCGGCACCACATTGATGCGCGTTTTATCCCCG
>JAYUVP010000226.1:0-25473 GCA_043753995.1 Fibrobacterota bacterium | reverse complement strand
GTGCGAGCTAGCAATACTGAGCCCATTGCCCGTATTATCGCCGAAGCCCCGACGCGGGAAGAAGCCGTGAAGCTATGCGAAGAAACCGCGAAGTGCCTTAGCTAATCAAGTAAAAAGGAAAAAGTTTAAAGGAAAAGTGAAGACGAAGGCAAGGAAAAGGGGGGAATTTCAAGGTGATGGTGACGGCCAATTCAATGGGGAAAATGAGTTCGAAGTCAAGTTTAAAAGGTGGGTAGGACGGCTGGGGCGTAGGGGGTTAGATCCAAGTAATCGATAGCCCCTCAAGTCACCGGCCTGAAATCGGGCCCGGGGCATTCAGGGCCGGGCTTTCGGACTTTTAACTTTTTACTTTTAACTTTTTACTTCTCATTCTCCTCCTCTCCATCGGATGTCCTCATGTGCGGAATTGTCGCCTATACCGGTAGCCGCGAAGTTCAATCGATACTGCTCGACGGCCTTCGTCGTCTGGAATATCGCGGTTATGACAGCGCCGGACTTTGCATACAAGACGGTCATCGCCTTGGACTTTTGCGTGCCAAGGGCAAGTTGAGTGAGCTCGATCGTGAAGCGTCCGCTCATCCCCTGCCCGGCCATTGCGGCATAGGCCACACGCGCTGGGCGACTCATGGTGCACCTTCGGTGGCCAATGCGCATCCGCATACCTCAATCGACGGAAAATTCGCCGTGGTGCACAATGGCATTATCGAGAATTACGGCATCATCAAGAAAAAACTGCAAGAAGAAGGCGTGGTTTTTCGTTCGGAAACCGACACCGAAGTGATTGTGCATCTCGTGGCCAAGTATTACAAAGGCAGTTTGGAAAAGGCTGTCTCTGACGCCTTAGCCCATCTCGAAGGCGCCTTTGGAATTGTGGTGATCAGTGCTCACGAGCCTGGCGTTTTGGTGGGGGCGCGCCGCGGCAGTCCCTTGGTTTTGGGCGTGGGCGATGGCGAATTCTTCCTGGCTTCGGATGCCGCTCCTATTGTCGACCATACCCAGAAAGTCGTTTATCTCGACGACAATGACATGGTGGTGATCAACGGGACTTATCGCATCACCAATCAGGCGCGCGCCGAGGTTCGCCGCGAAATTCAAAACATCGATTTCTCGGCCGAGCAGGTGGCTAAGGGCAATTTCGCCCATTTTATGCTCAAGGAAATTTTTGAGCAGCCCGCGTCCATCGTGAATTCGCTGCGGGGACGCCTGATTTTAGAGTCGGGCACCGCGATGCTGCAAGGCCTCAATCTCTTGCAGCCCGAATTGCGTTCCATACAACGCATCATCATTGTGGCTTGCGGCACATCCTTTTATGCCGGCAAGGTCGGTGAATATATCATCGAGGAATTGTCGGGCATTCCGGTCGAAGTCGAATATGCCAGCGAATTCCGCTATCGCAATCCCATTATCGGCGAAAAGACCATCGTCTTTTGCATTTCCCAGTCGGGGGAAACCGCCGACACCTTGGCCGCCTTGCGCGAGGCCAAGCACAAAGGCGCCACCGTGCTCGGCATTTGCAATGCCGTGGGATCGAGCATAGCCCGTGAAACCGACGGCGGTGTGTATTTGCACGCGGGTCCCGAAATCGGGGTAGCCTCGACCAAGGCCTTCACGTCCCAAGTCACCGTGCTTACCCTCATCGCCTTATTACTCGGCCGCATGCGTCGCTTGAGTGCCGACGATGGCATTAGCCTTTGCAAAGCCCTGCAGCGTATCCCTGAACAAGTGCAAGAAATCCTCAAGCTGAATGATGCCATCAAGGAAATCGCGGTCCAATATGCGAATCATCGCAACTTCCTGTATTTGGGACGCGGCTACAATTATCCTGTCGCCCTCGAAGGCGCTCTGAAGCTGAAAGAAATCTCTTATATCCATGCCGAAGGCTATCCCGCCGCGGAGATGAAGCATGGTCCCATCGCCCTCATCGACGCCGACATGCCCACCGTGGTGGTTTGCCCCACCGATGCCCTCTTCGATAAAATCGCGTCGAATATGCAAGAGGTGAAGGCCCGTGGGGGTCGCATTCTGGCTATTACCGACAGCGAAGAAGACCTGGGTAAATTAGCCGACCACGTCATTCGCGTGCCCAAGACCTTACCCTATCTCACGCCCTTGCTGCATGTGGTCCCGTTGCAATTGCTGGCTTATCATGTCGCCGTGCTGCGCGGCTGCGACGTCGACATGCCCCGCAACCTGGCCAAGAGCGTCACCGTCGAGTAAAGGCTGTGAGGGAGGCGCTGCTGTGTGTCGCTGATCTTTAGGTCAGCACACGCCGGCATGGGCTGCGCATTCTTCGCAGTTTTCCTGGCCATTGTCGCAGAGCAGCAAAAAGGGCGTCCCTTGCTCGGACATACTTTTGAGCTTCTCGGAAATGGCCTTAGCGGTTTGGGGTGCCATAGTGGGTTCGACTTCGGGGCTGGAATTATCCTCGGGAGGCGCCTCGACTTCTTCCCAAGCCTCCGGTTCAATTTCAGCCTCGGGTTTACGCGGCGGGCTTCCCGCCTTAATAACTAAGGCTGGGATTTGCTTGATGGAAAGTCGACCTTCCGAAAGCGCCCGTGAAAGCCAAGCCAAATCTTCGGTGAATACCGACGACGCAAAACTTTCGACCCAACCGACATCTCTCATTTGCCGCAAAAGCCGGCACCTATCGTTTGAATCCGATAGGGCTTCGCGCAACCAAAAAGGGGCCGGTGACGGAGAAGGGGAAGGCTGCAGCTGGGAATCGGGCAGGGCGGACAACCCGGAAAGTTCCCATTCCTGTCCCATAAAATGAAGACGTATAGGCTTCGACATAATCTCTAGACCGTCTCATTCTTCTTGGGTGGAATCAAATCGAAAGTCGATTGCTCCAGTACGGAATTACGGCGATGAAAAGCGTTTCCTTGCCTAATGTTTTCGGCCTCAAGCATGAAGCCGTCGACGGGTCCGAAAACCGTCGCCAATTCTTTCGGTGTGCAGGTGGGCAAGTAGACGCGTAAAACCCTTGGATCATAAAATCGAAAAAGGCATTCGCGTCCGTCGTCGGTTTTAACCTTGAGCAAGCGGCGGAAATGGGCGCGCAATTCCAAAATGCTCGCCTCGGAAAGCAATAGCAGGCCCCAGGCCCGTCCCCAACCCGAAGCTAATAGCCATTGGGTAAAGGGCTGCGCTAAAGGCAAGCGCACGAGATAAGGCGCGGCCACGGCCAAGGGCCGGGGCAATTCCCCGGCATAAAGGCATTCAAAGCGTTCGCCCGAGGCGATGAGATTGGAATGGATACGCGGCGATCGCGCGCCGTCCAACAGACCATAAACCAAGAGCTTTTCCTGGCCCTGAATCCCTTGCCACAATTGGTCTAGCAGGGGATGCTTCACCGTATCGCTTTGAGTTGTATCCATTGTCATGGTTTTAGATAATTGAGAGTTTGGTGAAACTTAGCCTAAGCCAGAATCCCCCTGGTAAACAATTTGAATCCGCGCGAAAACCCCGACCTAGGGAGCACGCCGCCGCAAACCGGCGAAATCGCCTCCAAATCTGCCGGCCTAAGTCGGATAGGTCCCGGAGAGTAGAGTCGGTCTCAAAACTCCTTTTGCAGTCGCCCGGCTGCGAACTTCGCCCAGCTTTGTCGCCCTCCATCGCGATATTTCGAGTCAATATCGCTGCTTCGGGCTTCGCGCTGGACTCGTTCTCGCTCGGGCTTGGTGCGACAAATGAGTTTTGAGACTGACTCTCCCCGTCAAAAGCACCACCTTGGCAGGGAATTGCGCTTAACTTTTCCTCCATGTCCACGCCCCAGATCGACTCCGACTACGAGGTCAGGCTGCCCATTTTCGAGGGGCCTCTCGACTTGCTTTTGTATCTGGTGCAGAAAAACGAACTCGACCCCAAAAGCATTCAGATTTCGGCCATTACCGATCAGTATTTGGCCTGGATGGAGACCATTGAGCGCCTCAATCTCGGCGATGCGGGCGAGTTTTTGGTGATGGCGGCGCGCCTCATGCGCCTAAAGGCCCGCGAGCTTTTGCCGCAGGATCAAAAGAGCGAGCTCGAAGAAATGGAATATGAGCTCGACAAGCAGGCCTTGATCGCGCAAATGCTGGAGTATCAAAAATTCAAGGAAGCAGCACGGGCCCTGCGCGGCTTTGAAGCCACGCATTTCGGAGCCTTTCCGCATGGGCGCATCGAATTGCCGGGCGAGACGCCTGGCTTTGACGCCGAAGAGGAATGCGGTATTTTCGACTTGCTCAGCGCCTTCCGCACCGTCATGGTGCAAAAGCCCCGCATTCCTGTGCATGAAGTCGAAATCGACGATGTCACCATCGAAGATCGCATGCAGGAAATCGAAATCTTATTGCTGGCGCGCGGGCGCTGTCTCTTCGAAGATTTTTTCGAGAATGATCCCCGGCGCATTGCCAAGGTGGTGACCTTCATGGCCATTCTTGAGCTCTGCAAAACCGATGTCATTGTCTTTCGCCAAAGCCATGGCCTCGGCGTGATTCGCGTTTATCGCAAGCAGGATAATCCGGCCTTTGACATGGAGCTTTCTCTGCCCGAGGAAGATCGCCTTGGACCCATGCCCGAAACGCGGCCCGGCCTGGTGGACATTGTCCGCCAGCAATTGGCGACGCGCACGGTGCGCAATGCCCTGGAAGAAGCGATTCGCGAAATCGAGGCCGAAATGCAGCGCGAGGCTGCCGAAGGTTTGCCGGATGCGGCGGATGCTATCACCTTGGAGGCCGCCAAGACCTTGGCCGCAGCCAGTGAAACAGCCGAGCCGGTAGAAACCGTCACGGGCTGGGAAGACGAAGCCGACGATTAAGGAGGCGGGTGGTGGGCCGGGTCACACCCTGGAGCCTCTCCCTTTCTACCTTGCGCCAAGCTTGAAATGAACACCCCGACCAGCCCTAACTCAGCCAGAATCACGATCTAAACCGGCAGCCACGACACCTTTGGAAAACAACGACCCCACCCCCGATATTCTGGAACCTGGCCAAGCCCCGGGGGCCGAGCCGGAATTTCTCACGGTGGAAACTGAACCTGTGGCCGAGGCACCCGCAAGCAGCCCGGAGGAAGGCGAAGAATCGCCTCTGGTCGAGGTATGGCAGCCCGATCCTGATAAGCTGCTTTGCGCCATTCTCTTCGCCACCCAGGAATTTCTGACGGCGCGCGCCTTGCGCGATATTATGGGCGAAGAATGGGATTTGTCGCGCTTGCGGCAATTGGTGAAAACTGTGAATCAGCGCTTTCAAGCGGGCGATATGCCCTTTGAAGTGGTGGAAGTGGACGCCACCTTCCGCCTACGTACCCAGACGCGCTATTTCCCTTGGGTTAAAAAGCTTTTCAAAGAGGCGACGCCTCGCCGCCTGTCCCAGGCTGGCTTGGAAACTCTGGCCATCATTGCCTACAAGCAACCCATCACCAAGGCCGAGGTCGAAGCGATTCGCGGCGTCAATGTGGACGGTGGCTTGAAAACCTTGCTGGAAAAAAAGCTCATCGACATTCACCGTCGTTCCGAAGCCATGGGCGGAGCTTTCACCTATATCACGACGCGCGAATTTTTACGCTATTTCGGCATCAGCAAGGTGCCGGACGATTTGCCTCGTCTCTCCGAATTCGAGCAAATCGTGAATGCCCAGGCCTTGATCCCGCAAATAGGGCCTCAGGGCGAAATTCGCCAATACGAGCAACCCGAAGCCGATGCCGAACAAATGGCGCTCGGCATGGATGGCTAGGGCCAGATCACCTAGGCTTTGTGAAACCCTACCGTATGGGTGTGGGAATTGGTCGCGGTACTGACCACCTCCACATGGGTTCCCGTTTTGATAGTTGCGATTTGATCCGCTGTGAGAGTTACGGTATGGGCATGACCGGCTGAGGCGGCGATGTCTAGGGTCACTCCACCACTCGCATCCAATTGCGCCTTGGTGATAACCGCGATGTGTCCGTGATTGCCACTGATGGAACCGGCGATGTCGCCGGAACCGCCTGCGGGAGCCGTGGGCTCGTCTTCTCCACAACCGACAACCGTGATGGCAAGGCCCGTTAGAAAGGCCGTGGCGGCTGCTCCCACGAATTCACGTCGATTCCAAGGGGTTGCTGACAGGGGATTTGGCATAGGGACCTCCGAATATTGAGCGTTGAATGAATATTACGGTTTCTTTTCCCGGATATACGCGAATTTTTTGCCGCCGGGATCTAAAACATACCCGATTTCGCCCCACTCGTTTCATGGCTGGATCCTCCCCTGGCGACAGGTTTCGCTTAACGGCCAGGTTTAGCCGTCCTACCTTTGGCTTCCCATGGCTGATACTCCGACTCCGATGATGCGCCAATACCTCGACATCAAGTCGAAGTATCCCGATACCCTGCTGCTTTATCGCATGGGTGACTTTTATGAATTGTTTCTGGACGATGCCATCAAGGCCGCCAAGCTCTTGGGACTCACCCTCACCCAGCGCAATCACGGCGGTAAAGACCCCACGCCGTTGGCGGGCTTTCCCCATCATGCCATCGAACGCTATATGCCTCGCCTCATTGCCTCGGGGCTCAAGGTGGCGGTTTGCGAGCAAACCGAAGACCCGGCCCTGGCCAAGGGCATAGTCAAGCGCGAAGTTACCGAAATCGTGACGCGCGGTACCGCGCTCAGCGAAAATTATCTCGACGCGAAAAGCAATAATTACCTCGCGGCGGTGCATCCCGGCGAAGTGAAATGGGGTCTGGCCTATCTCGACTTGAGCACGGGCTTTTTCGGCGTGGCCGAGGGCGGCCTCGATCAAATCGCCGGCGAATTATATCGGCTCAATGCGCAGGAAGTGCTGTGGCCGGAGACGTTGGCTTTACCGGAGCCCCTGGAGCGGCTCGCGGCGGAAGAGGGCGTCCCCGTGACCCTTTTGGCCAAGAGTCTGTTTCAGCTCGACAGCGGTCTGGACAGCCTACGCCGACATTTCGGAGTGCATAGTCTCGAAGCCTTTGGCTGCGAGGGCCTGGAGTCGTCTTTGCGGGCCGCGGCGGCGGCCTTGCATTATGCGAAGGACAGCAAGAAAAACGAATTGTCGCATTTGAAACGTTTGACTCCCCAGAGTTTCGCGAATCACATGGCGCTCGATGCCACCACGGTGCGCAATCTCGAATTGATCAAGCCCATCCATGGCGAAGACGTGTCGGGTACATTGTTTCATTTGCTGGATCGCACCGTCACCGCCATGGGCGGCCGCACCTTGAAGCATTGGCTGACCCATCCCCTGCTGAATATCGACGCCATCCATGCGCGGCAAGATGCCCTGGCCGAATTGCTGACGCGCCGCGAAGTCTTGCAGGCCTTGCGCCATCATTTACAGGGCGTCAATGACATTGAGCGCATTGTGGCGCGTGCGGGCGCATCGCGGGCCCATGGGCGCGACTTGGTGGGACTCGGACATTCTTTGCAAGAGGCCGCCCGCGTCGCCGAAACCTGCACGGCATTGCAGTCATCACTATTGCGCGAATGGGCGGCGAAACTCGCCGACTTGGCACCCTTGGGCGATCATTTGATTGCCAAGTTGAGCGATAGGCCACCCATGACCTTGCGCGAAGGCGGGCTGATACGCGAGGGTGCCTATACCGAACTCGATACTCTGAATGCCAATATCCGTGACGGTCGCGAATGGCTCAACAATTTGCAGCAACGCGAGCGTGAAGCCACGGGCATCACGACTTTAAAAGTCGGATACAATAAGGTCTTCGGCTATTATCTCGAAGTGACCAAGGCGCAGGAAGACAAGGTGCCCACGCATTACCTGCGCAAGCAAAGCTTGGTGGGCGCCGAGCGTTATATCACCCCTGAAATGAAGGAATGGGAAAGCCGCATTCTCAATGCCGAAGGTGAAATCAATGCCCTCGAATACAAGCTTTTCTGCGGCCTACGTGACGAGGTGAATATCAAGGCCGCCGAATTGCTGGCGGCGGCGCAGGCCTTGGGCTGCATCGACACCGTCGCTTGCTTGGCCCTGATTGCGCATGAGCGCGATTATTCCCGCCCCGAAGTGGTGGAAGATTCCCTGCTTGACATCGAGGCGGGGCGACATCCCGTGGTGGAATCGCTTTGCGAAGAGGGAACCTATATCGCCAATGACGCGCGCCTCGACGTGCGCGACCGGCAATTGCTGCTCATCACCGGCCCCAATATGGCCGGTAAAAGCACGTATTTGCGGCAAGTGGGCCTCATCGTTTTGCTGGCCCAAATAGGCTCTTTCGTGCCCGCCGCCCGCGCCCGCGTGGGTTTGGCCGATCGGATTTTCACGCGTGTCGGCGCCTCGGATCGCCTGGCCAAAGGGCAATCGACCTTTATGGTTGAGATGATCGAGACGGCCAATATTTTGCAAAATGCCACGCCGAGAAGCTTGGTTTTACTGGATGAAATCGGGCGCGGAACCAGCACCTATGACGGCCTTTCTTTGGCCTGGGCCATAGTCGAAGCCCTGCATGAACAGGAAGGCTTGCGCGCCCGAACCCTCTTTGCCACGCATTATCACGAGCTCACGCGCCTGGCGGGCAAATTGTCTCGCCTGCGCAATGTGCAAGTGCTGGTCCGCGAAGAGGGTCATGAAGTGATTTTCTTGCGCAAGGTGATCGAAGGCGCTTGCGATAGCAGCTATGGCATACAGGTGGCGCGCATGGCGGGTGTGCCTCAGGGTGTCATCGGTCGCGCCTGGGAAATACTCGGCGAACTTGAATCGGGCGGTACCGCGAATCTTGGGCTTGCGGGCGGGGCCCCAGTAGGGAGAAAAACGCGCGGAAGAATGCCCAGCGAAATGCAGCTCGACATATTCGGCGGCGCCGCGCAAATGCCGACGCCGAAGGAAGACCCAAAAATGCGGGGGGCTTACGATGCGGTGATGGCGCTCGACATCACCAATACCGCACCTTTGCAAGCGTTGATGTTAGTGGCCGAGTGGCAAACCAAGTATCGGCCGGGTTGAAGCAGCAGCAAAAAGGCCTCTATTTTTTGACAGGTTCGTAGACGGCGACCATTCCTTTCCCTTGCTCCTCGGAAAGATGGAACCCCAGTCCCCGACAAACGGCCTGCATGGCTTTGTTGGAAGGGACAATATGGGCTACCACCTTTTGTAAACCTTCAACGGTTGCAATCTGTTGCAGACGCCGGACCATTTCCTTACCTAGTCCTTGGCCCTGGAAACTATCCTCCACCAAAAGGGCGAGCTCGGCTTCCTGGCCGTCGCGCGACAGTATCAAGCGCGCTACGGCGAAAATATCAGGGGGTCCCCACTCCGTCGATTTTCCCTCCGCGACTAGGGCTAGGCTGCGGTCATAGTCATTGAAGCAAATGCGCACCAGACGATCATGAGTCACACGCTGGTCGAGCAGGGTGGCTTTGAGGTATCGACTATAGACCGTTTGCTCAGAAAGGCGGCCATGGAAGCGAGCAATCAGGGGCTCATCCTCCGGGCGGATGGGCCGGAGCAGGACTCGCTTTCCATTGGCCAAGGTGTAATCCCACATGTATTTGGAAGGATAGGGACGAATTGCCGGCCGGGGCAGGGCCGCCAGGTCGACACTCCGTTCATGCAGGATGATGCGGGCGTCCAAGGCGATCTGTATCTTGTCTGAAACCAGAAAAGGATTGATGTCGATTTCCTTGATGCGCGGATGCTCCAGCATGATATAGCTGAAGCGCACCAGAGTCTCCTTCAGGGCCTGAATGTCTACTGGGGGTTTGCCGCGAGTTCCTTGCAAGGCCTGATACACCTTGGTGCGTTCTATCAGCAGCCGTGCCAGGTTGGTATTAAGCGGAGGGAGGGCCAAGCTGGTATCCTGCATCACCTCCACCAGAGTCCCGCCCCAGCCGAATAGCACAACCGGTCCGAACTGGGGATTGACATTGCCGCCCAAGATGAGCTCGTATCCCTTCTCGCGGATCATGGGTTGCACGCTTACGCCTTGGAAATGTTCCGCGCCCGCTTTCTCGGAAACCGATTTGCGTATGGATCGGAAGGCTTCCCCCACTTGCGATTGAGTCTGTAAGTCAAGCACCACGCCACCCACGTCGGTCTTATGCGTCAGGGTTTCGCTATTGAGCTTGAGGACGACCGGATAGCCGATGGAAGCGGCTCCTGCCACAGCTTCTTCTTCGGTGGTGGCTATGACGGTTTCCACCACAGGGATGCCATAAGCCTTCAGCAGCCTCTTCGATTCCCATTCGGTGAGGGTAGAACGACCTGTATCCCAAGGCCCCGCGAGAATGGCCTCGACGGCTTGGTGCCGGGCACGAAGGTCTTCTTCCTTCCCGGACATCTGTGGGGTCTCATACAGGTTACGCAGGTTTTTCTGGTAGGCGGCCATGTAGTTGAAAATGCGCGCCGCGGTATCGGGAAACGGAAAGGTGGGAATGCCCACGCCATTGAGATGCGCAATGCCTGCATCCATACTTGCGCCGCCCATCCAACTGGCGAGAAGAGGCTTGTCGGCGCGCCAACCTAGCTCGGCCACTTTTTGCGCGGTGAGGGTAGGATCGGTCATGGCCTGAACCGTGAGGATAGCCAGCACGCCGTCATTGGCGGGATCGTCTAAGGCAATGCGGACGGCCTCGGAGAAGCGAACGGGATCCGCGTCTCCGATCACATCAATAGGATTGTTATGGCTCCAATGGGGAGGGAGTATGGCGTCCAGAGCCTTGCATGTCTCTCGCGTCAGTGGCGCGAGGCTACCGCCGCCACCGATGAGGGCGTCGACACAAAGCACGCCGGGGCCGCCGGCATTGGTGACCACGGCGAGCTTGGGCCCTTTGGGCCTGGGTTGCTGCCCCAGGCTAGAGGCCAGGTAAAACAATTCGGCTATGCTATCCACTCGATGCACACCCGCCCTGCGGAAGGCCGCGTCCAGCACGGCATCGCTACCGGCCAGAGTCCCTGTATGCGAAGATACCGCTTTGGCCGCTTCTTCGGTGCGGCCACCCTTGATGACGATAATGGGCTTGGAGAGGGCAACTTCCCTGGCCGAGGAGAGAAAGGCGCGGGCATCCCCAATGGTTTCCATGTAGATAAGGATGGCCTGGGTACGTGGATCGTCTCCGAAATAATCGATGAGATCTCCCCAGCCCACGTCGAGCATGGAACCGGTGGAGACAAAGCCGCTGAAGCCAATGCCCGCCTTGAGACTCCAGTCCAAGATGGCGGTGCAAAGAGCGCCACTCTGACTCAGGAAAGCCAGATTCCCAGGTTTGGCCACATTGCCCGCGAAGGTGGCGTTTAGCCCTAAATGCGGGCTCATGATGCCGAGGCAATTGGGTCCGATAATGCGGACACGACCACGAGCCTTCTCCATCACTTCCTGTTCGATGCGCAAACCGGCGGCTCCGGTTTCGCGAAAGCCCGCAGAAAGGATGACGGCGGATGGAATGCCCATTTCCACGCATTCGCCGATTAGGCCGGGCACACTGGTGGCGGGCGTGATGATGATGGCCAAATCTACGGGATCGGGAATACGGGTGAGGGAAGGAAAGGCCGACACGCCAGCCACGCTGGGGCGAGCGGGATTCACCGGCACTATAGGCACGCCAGCGGGATTGCCGAGCAGGTTGCGGAAGACCGCCCGACCTACGCTTCCTTCCTTGTCGGTGGCCCCAACCACGGCCACCCGGCGTGGATGGAAGAAGCGGTACAGGCCGCTATTGCTTTTATTCAGGATTTCATGGAAAGGATCGCGATCGACAGAACGGACAGCATTCAACTCCATGGGCACCTCACCTTTGAAAGCTCTAATATCACACCGATATGGCAAGCATTCCTAGAAAAGAGTTGGGACAAGTTTGCAATATCCAGGTTCCTTGGGGTGATGGGAATCACGCCCTGCGAGGCGCCATCCTGGCAAAAGATTAAAGTGGCAACCCATTTTCTTCCGCCATAGGTTTTCGTGAATTCATCCAGGCCCAATCCTCTTGGGAAGGATCAGCGTATGCCTATCCCATCGAATGCCGCCAGCCCTTCACCCTGGATTCAAAGCCGTAACCTCGACCTAACCTTTTAACTTGCCACACCGATCTTAATCACAACAAGCTTTTTCGGCTTAGGGCATCAACTCCCAAGTTTTTTCCGCGCCTATGGCGACCGCTTTTATTCAAGGAATACAAGGGAGATTTATTCTTGGGCCTTTAATTATTGGTCGAATTTACGACGCAAAAATTGCGTCAAACCAAAGCCCTCACCACTTGGATGGATTGGGGGCTTATCCTATTCGGTTTTTTTGCGATCATTTTGTTCTCACCCTGGAGATGGGGCGGCTATCTCGCAGTATTCTACATGACGGGAGGACCTTACTTTTTTTGGAAAAGGCGGAACCATTTTTCACTCAAGCTCGGTCCTTAGATTCGACCTATATCCCTGATAAACTCAACCTTGCTCTTTTATTGGTGCGAAAAAACCGATACGACGAAGCCCGGACCGTTAAAGCTCACTTGTCCTGATCCGAAGGCTCGATATAAAGCATTAAGCCCGCGAGCAAACAGGTTCCTGGTTCGCGTTCGGCTTCAGCCATTTTCTCCGTAAACCAAATGCGACCTGGTTTGAACATTTCCACCGCACCGCGCGCGCCATCGCTACCATCGAAGCGGTAACCGGCAGGTTCCCCTCCCCAATATTTCTTTTCCGTCTCGGTGACGGGCGTCAGGGTATAGGCTTCTTTGCTAGGCGTGACCTTGCCGGTGAAGTTCCCGGATCGATCCCGGGTTAGATCCAGGCGACCCGTTTGCGAACCGGCAACGCATTCACAGGCGAGGCTGGCCTTGGATCCACCGAAGGACATGCCTCCACCCATGCTCACGTTTTTTTCGTCCTTGCTGATGGCGCAAGTTCCTTTCCAGGCTTGCGCCCCGCCCTGCAGCTCAAAGGTGAAGCCGCCGGTGGAGCGATGGGTGCTATAGGGACCGGCGCCGAATCCACCTCCATGCGTCCATTTGCGATCGACCTCGGCGACTTTATACGGCCCCAGATCAAAAGCTTCATTCACGAAAGCTCCCGAAGCCTTGCTGCGATTCTTCGCTTCGAGGACGGCTCCGCTGGCCACATCGGCGGGAGGGACCATGCGTGGACCGGCGCAAGCGGCGAAGAGGAATGAAACCGGGATCAAGGTGGATGCAAGGTGATTGCGAACCATGTAAGCTCTCCATGGAATGGGGTTGGAAAGGTTAGACGTTTAAGGATCGCGAAATGCTCCATGGGGCGGGATCAAGACTCCTGAATCCCAGATCTGAGACCCAATCAAACGTGGTGTGGAGGTCCTAGAATTCGACTAGGTCGCCAGAACATGCGGTGTCAAGATCGTCGTTCAATCGAGCTGTAGATCAGCAGCCCAGCGCGTATGACTCACGCCAGGCAAGCGCACGCCCAGCTTCACCTTGGCGACCGGGCCGCGCGCTATCGCTTTCGCATCGAGGACCACCACGCTTGTCCCGTCCTCTTGCATTACCCACGCGATCAACCAGCCATCATCTTCTTCTTGCGAGTTCGCGCGACGCACGAAGGCGGGAGGCGAAACCACGGCCTCGGAGCCTGCGGACCAAGTTTCGCTTTCGCCGGTTTCAACCTTTACCTTGGCAAGCGCTGGATAGAAGAAATACCCGCCGGTATCGGGCACATCGGCACCCTTCACAAGGGTTGGCCCGTAGACGTAACCATACTTGGCACCCATGCGGTCGTCGGCAATCTCAGGCGCCTCCAAGGGCAAATTACCAAGCGTGTGATGCCCCACGATGACGCCGCGCTTCGGGTCGACGACAAAGCGGATGGGAGTCGGACTTGGGCTGCTATAACGCTTGATCCCGTTTGCGCGCTGATGTGCTTCGCTCGCGGCACCTTCGAAACAAATCCTGCCAGCATAAGTCACCAAGTCGACGATCACGTTCTCGCCTTCCTCATAGGCATTGATCACATGAAATGCGATCTCAATCCCCTCGGGAAGCGGAATCCGCACCAAGCGAGCCTCGCCGTTTCGCGGCACCAGGAGAAGTGCCGCCGTTCCCCCAGGAGGAGCGACAAGGGACTGGTAAAGGGTCCGCTTTCCCCATAGCGCGGAGCCTACGGAAAGTCGCAGGGCTTGTTCCGTCGCCACATACCACGATGCCGTGGCGCGATGGTCATGCACCAGTACTGGGCTCGCCGAGAGTACAACAGGTGATGTTTGTCGCATCAACTTCATCGACGCATCGAGTTCCACAAAACGCAGCCTGTCCGGCTTGATGCCTCCTTTGGTTTTGATCCAAGCTATGAGGTGACCGCTGACAGGATCGCGATAGGGCATCGGGCTCATCTCTTCGCCCTTCCCCACCGCTCCGCCCCAAAATTCAGCACCACTCGTTTCGAGAGTTCGGCTATCGAGTGCAAAGTGACCGGGATCATTGCCGGCTATCACCTTACCGCCCCAGGCATAGACGTCATGCATGGCATTGTTTCCAAAATCGACATCAAATAGGTTTGCCCAACGCTTGGGTAGGTTGGTGAAGATACGGCGCTTTTTCATCGCTTTGGCATGCGTTTCGGCCGCAAGTAGCGGGGTTTTCACGAGCCGTGAGCGAAAGCGCGCCTTTCCTTCGGAGAATGACAAACCCGCAATCAGCGCATGGCCATCAAAGAAATTCAGGGTATCGGAGCCGACTTCAAGCAAACCAGGACCATTGCGCAGGAAGGTGCCCGAAAGCTCGCGGGGTATCTCGCCTTCTACCGCGAGCGAAGCACAGGTATGCTCTTCGGGTTGTGATCGAAATATTGCCTGGTGGATGGTATGCGGCATCGGATTACCCCTTGGGCCATGAGGACGAATGGCATAGGCAAGTTAAATCCCTTCGCCCGATCGGCAACATTAGGCCTTTGCGCATAAGGCAAGGTCAATCGAAATACTTGTGATTCGATGCGCGAGGTTGGGTTTTCCAAACTCCATAAAAGAAAGGCTTGGGGAAACCGCAGAGAACCTAGACGGTTCTCACAATCAATATCTCCCTCCTTCGTGAGTTCGCCGGTGGGGACGGCGAGGCCGACAAGAACTTCAGGACATGGCGGGCCGAGACGGGGGGCGGCGGAGCTGCCCCCAAATTACTCGATGGAAGAAAAACGAAAGTGGAGGGTATGAGAAGCCAGACCTAAAATGGACGCTAGGCTATTTGATCTCTAAAAAAGACCGTTTTCTCCGCTAACGGGCCGGGGATAGACCCTTCGTTCTGGTATTTTCATCCCATGCCCAATATTTTCAGCTATACCAGCTATGCTCGGTTCATTAAGGATTATTACGTCGAGAAGAAAAGCGAGAATCGGCGTTTTTCCTATGAGGTCTTTGCCCGCAAAGCCGGCTACAAAGCCCGCTCCTACCTGATCGAGGTGGCCTCGGGCAAGAGAGAGTTGTCGCGTGCTAGCATATACAGCATTGCCCGAGCCATGGAGTTGGGGCCTAAAGAGACCGAATACTTTGAAGCCCTGGTCGGCTTCCAGCACGCGACCACATTCAAAGAGCGCGAATTCCACTTTATGAAACTTGGAGCGCTTACCGGTAAGCCTCTGGGGCGCCTCTTGCAAGAAAGCGAGTTCGCCTATTTCTCGGAGTGGTGGCACCCCGTAGTGCGCGAACTAGCTTGCATGGATCGTTTCGACGGAGATTTCGTCAAGCTTTCGAAGTCATTGCACCCGGCCATCACTGCTCGGCAAGCACGTGAAAGCGTGGAATTGCTGATCAAGTTGGGCTTGTTGGCGAAGACGCCCGCAGGCCGCTATAAACAGGCGGATGCTGCGGTGAGAACCACCGACGAACTGACCTCCTTCGTGGTCCATAAATACCAAAAGGAAAATTTGCGGCTCGCTGACGAGGCACTTGACGGTGTTTCCGTGGAAGACCGCGACATCACCACCTTCACCGCCGGCATGTCGTCGGCAGGTTTCGAGTCCGTCAAAAAGGCATTACAGGCCTTCCGATCTCACCTTGCCAACCTGGTCGAAAAGGACCGAGGTGCCGATCGCATTTATCAACTCAACATTCAATTATTTCCCGTTTCCGCCACCCAAAATGGAGAACACTAGATGTCAACCCTGAATATGCGCATGGGACGATTCCGACTCGTCGCGGTTGCAACCCTCCTCTCCGGACTGACGCTGAATAGCTGCGTGGATATGGCGGGCAGCACCAGCACGGGCAATACCGGCAAGGGCTCCATTTCGGGCCGTGTGGTCGATGCGGCGGGCCATGGCATTGGCAATGCCAGGGTCAAGGTTTTTTCAGTCAACTACAATCCTGGTCCCATTGGGGCCGCGGCAGGTGATGTTGCCGACGTCGTATTGACGGAAGCCGACGGCTCCTTCCAGACCGATTCCCTCTCAGAGGGCCGTTATAATTTATTCGGTGAGAAGGCCGGATTGCTGGCCCTGCAGGATTCTATTTCCGTCACCAGCACGTCCTCAACTCAGTCAGGCAACCTCGAGCTAAAGCCACCTGGCACTCTTAGGGGAGTGGTCAGTCTGAAGGCCGGACATGATAGTCGCACGGTCTTTTTGCTTTTGCCAGGCACTCCGGTCTTTGCCGTGCCGCAAGATTCGAAT
Organism: Fibrobacterota bacterium; assembly: GCA_043753995.1. Taxonomy (GTDB): domain Bacteria; phylum Fibrobacterota; class Fibrobacteria; order UBA11236; family UBA11236; genus JAYUVP01. Next base: position 8,926 of record JAYUVP010000226.1, on the reverse strand, counting down.
GGCAATTTCCGAATCGGACCTTTGGCAGAAGGCCATTATCACTTGCGCCTGCTCAGCACCTTGGACAATTACAAACCCCTGGACACGATCTTGACCGTATTCTCGGGTGTGGATACCGTGCTGAAAGACACTTTGCGCCTTGCCTATCAGGGGGCGGCTTTTGGCGAATTGCCCCTCGTCGAATCGGTCAAATTGAATATTGACACCTCGCGGATTAAGGTCTCCCTGAGTTGGCCAAAATCACCCGACGCCCGCGTTGCCGCCTATAATGTGTATCGACGCCGACCTGACTTAGCCTATGAGCGTTTGACAACGGCACCCCTGACTGACACTGTATTCTCGGAGGATTGGATCATTGAGGGGTTGAATCCCGAAATGCTGAATCCTGGCGAAACTCTACACTATGCCGTAACGACTTTAGACAAGCAGGGTAATGAAGGTCGTAAGGCGCAACCTCTCAGCTTCGTTCTTCCTTCGCGCTTCAAATGGGAGCTTGTTTTTAAGGATTCCACCCTCTATCCAGAAGCGGTGGATATTGCTCCAGACGGATCGATATGGCATTTTGATGAAAATAGAAGAGTGGTCCGCCATGGAACATCAGGCGAGATCACCGGCTGGTACGACTCCTCCTTTACCCAGCATCCACCTTATCAAATTGTTCTCGACAATGCGGGTGACGTCTACCTTCTTTCCGTTGACTCACCCAATCCTGTCACCCACTCGATACTTTCCAAGTATAGCCCGACCGGCATAAGGAGATGGCAAATCGACTTGCCTCCCACCATGACCAACCTGGCACTTCAAAGAAGCGATAGTTCCATTATGGTTTGGCAAAAGGAATCGGAAGTCGGTATATGGACGCACTTTAGCAAGGATGGCATAATTAAGTCTATCGATTCCTTGCCAGTCCACGATGATTTTTTAGAACCTGTCTATAAATCTGGAATAGGGTATTACCGACTGCAGCGCACGAATTTTTCGGATTCTTCCTTCATCGACTTTCTTGACAATAGAGGTCAAGTGACCTCCACATGGAGGATTCCAGTTTCCTCTATTTCAGATATCGAGCGGGATGAGAATGGTCGGTGGTACTTTGTGGATTGGGCCTCCATTGAGGTATACACCCCTCAGAGAGAATTTGCTGGCTTGATTCCCACTCTCTATGAAAACCCTGGCCGGCTTCTCCGGAGAAATGGGTCCTTATATGTGTTTAAGCACATAAAGGGAGCCTATCGTATTCTGCCCCGGTTTTAAAGCCACATCGACTAAGTAAATAACAGGCGGGACTTTGGAATATCCGAAGTCCCGCCTTTGTTTTTTTCTGATTAGCCTTTTGACGACTTAAGCAAATAGCCGCTTGAACATGTCCCCCAGGGTTTTGCTGCGATAGTCGCGGTATTCGCCAGCGTCAAAGAAAATGCCATGTCCCTGCCGGCATCGATCGACGGAGATATGCGGTTGCGAAGGCTCGGGGACTCTTTCCATGACCCATTCGCAAACCGGGCAAGGCGCGGGAAAAACCGTGTCGAATTCGCGTCCCAATTCGGCTGAACCGACATCGACGAGTTCAATGTTTTCTGCCTTTCTTAAACTCTGGTAATCCTCCCCTTGAAACCAAAGCCCCAGGCACTGGGGGCAGCGGGCAATGGGCAGGCCTTGCAATTCGGCGACTTGCATGGTTTCCCGGCACTTGGGGCAAAACATGGGAACTCCTCGGGATTTGGGAGTTTTGAATTTAGCTGCGTAATCCTCGTCCTGGTAGCTCTAGAAAACGGTGCAAAACTGTAATCATATTCCAGGAATAACATTGCCTATCGGCCACTTTGGCCTTATACTTACTGAACATGACTCCCGAGCCATCGGCCTTGAATATCTATCAATACGAGGATTTCCGCAAATTCCTTGGCGATGCTTTTGAGGCAATGAAAAAGGCCAAGGGAGGGCTATCTCAACGTGAATTTGCCGCCTTGGCCGGCATAGCGAATCCTGGTTTTCTGAATGACGTGATCAAGGGAAGACGTACTCTCAGCGATTCCACTGTAATCAAAATGAGTCAGGCTTTGGAATTAAAAGCCAATGAAGCGGAATATTTCGCCTTGCTGGTGGAATATGGGCAAGCCAAAAAGCAGGCTGACAAAGACGCGCTTTGGGAAAAAATTCTTTTCCGCCGCAATCGCAGCCAATTCGTGCGCCTGCATGGCGCGAGCAGCAAGTATTACCAGGATTGGCATTATCCTCTCGTGCGCGCGGCCGTGGAGGTCAATGGCTTTCGCGGAGATTATGATGACTTAGCTCGCTTCATTCGCCCGGCCCTGCCGGTGGCGCTGGTGAAAAAATGCGTGCGCGAACTCTGCGAATGGGGACTCATAGCCCAAGTCGCCGATGGAAGTTATCAAGTCAGCCACCGCAATCAAGAGCCGGCCCCCACTCTGGGCGACTTGGTGCGGCGCCTCAATCGCGAATGGGTGCAGCAAGCGGGCGAGGCGGTTTTCAACCTTCCCAAGGAAGAGCGGCATATTTCTTCGAGCTTGCTCACCGTCAGCCAAGGCACTCGCCTCGAAATACAACAGCGCATCGAGAAATTCCGCGAAGAGATTTTTGCCTTGGCCAAACGCGACGAAAAGCCGGAAGTGGTCTTGCAATTTTCCTTGCAATTTTTGCCGCGCACCCAAGTGAAGAATAAGGATTGAACATGGATCAGCGCACCTGGATTCCACGGCGAATGACCCTGCCCCTATTCATCGCCGCTTTTTCGATTTGCCTGATTGCGGGCTGCTTCACTCAGCAGGAAGACAAGCAGGCCGGGGTCGATGATTTTCCGAATAGCATTTATGCACGGATCGAAGGGCATTTGGGCGAAGCTGAAAAAACCGAAACCTCGGTGGTACCCGCGGCAGCCCTCGCGGTTTTGGAAACCAAGGTTCCGAATCCGCCCAATTCGGGCGCACCCAAGCGCATGGCCTTAGCCAAACGCGCCGCCACCGGCGACTCAACTTGGTTTGACCCGGGATTGCCGATAATCACGAGTACCAAAAAAATCGGTCCGACTACCGAAATCGACACGGCCTATTTCAAGGAGGGTGCCAATTGGCTGGATCCCTTGGTGTGGACAACCCAACTCGTGGGTGCGAAGCACTTGGAATTCAATGAAGCTGGTGACACCACTTTGGTGATTTCACGCGACGGAGATGGCGACGGTCTTTTGTTTCAGCCCCAAGACAGCTTTCATGTTTCCATGCATATCGAAAAGCACGGCAAGGACGGCGTTTTGGAAATTGCGGATTTGATTTCCGATGGCGGCACGGATCGCGATCTCAAGACGGAGCCAGACAATCGCATTTATCAGGCGCGTTGGCTTCGCATGCTCGGCTCCGATACCTTATCCAGCGCAGTCTATAGCGATGCCGATAGCGATGGCGTGGTCATTGACAATGGCCGACCTTCCTTGGTCGACTTGGTTTTCTTCGAGCACGACCCCAAGGACAAGCCTGAAATCGCCAAGCGCACCTTGTCCTTGCGCTTATTAGCACGCTTTAAGCAAGAGCCCCAGGAAATGCGCCGCTTTACCGCCATCGAACAGGGTCGCGACGGTCGCGTGAACAAAGTCGCCTTTCAGAATCCCGAAGGCGGTGCCGACATCGATCCCCAGGGCAAAACCGTGGTGCGGATGAGCGTTGAGAATACGCCTGCCACGGACAGCGTGCACAGCCTATTCACCGAAACCATGGTCAAGCCGGAAACCTTGCTGGGCCGCGATCGCGACAGCCTATTCAGGTACGATATAAGGATGCGCAAGCAATTGGGCGAAGAAGACTCATTGCGCTTCACCTTTACCGCCGATAAGGCCGTGCCGCCGAAAAGCAATCCCAGTGACGGACATGTTTTGTTCTATATCGCGTATCGAGATAGGACTTTTATTTCAGCCGAAGGCGATATGAGGGAGGGTGCCTTATCCTTGGTGATGAAGGCCCGTGACGGCAAGATTTACGACGCGGCCTGGAATGCTCAGGGCGGGCTGATTCGAGTCAAAATTACGGTGCCAGCTCAATAAACCCAAGATTTCGCATCAAAGGCGACAAGAATCAAGAAGGAGACGGCGAATCGTCGACTTTACGCGGTGCAAACAAGCCTTTCGGATTGCGTATGCGCTCTAAATAATCCAAGGCCTTTTGCCTATCGCCACGAATCATGTACAGGGCGTAAATATTCCCATATTCGGTTTCTTGATCGGTATGCGAAGCCTTGTAGGACTCTGCATCTTGACCCGGGAGAAAGAGATAACGCAATTCTTCGGGTGTGGGATTATGGTCAAATATCGTTTCCATGCCTGGCTTTAGCTGCGGGTTTCACCCTTATTATACGCATTACCTGGGCGCTCATTCCCGCCTCTTGACTTCGCTTTCCGTCATGAGATAATTAGCGGACTTCAAGCGCTTGTTTCCCAGCTTTTCAGCGAGGATGGTTTATGGACATATTCCTGTCCAAATCGGCTTGGCTTTTGCCCCAGCCCCAGGTTCATGCAGCCGATAGGCGTGGGCGCCGCCTAGCCGTGGCCTTGGCACTTATTCTGCTTTCTTGTCCCGCCCTTTTTGGCGCCAATTCCAAATCCGCGAAGACAAGCTCGCCCAGGTCTCCGGTGAAATCCGCGAGTGCGTCCACGGCGCCTTCGGCGGAAGCCAGTGCCGCCCTGCAAGCCATGGAGCGCGAATTGCAACCGCGAATACGCGCCGCACTCGACGGCAAACTGCCTCCTGCTGAAGTGGAACGCATAGTCGCCGAATTGGAAATCCTGCTCACGCGCAAAGTCGGCCACGCTCCAACCTTGGAAGCCCTGGGCATATTGCGCCAAAGACTCGAGCGCTTCGACGGCGCGCGCCAAGCCCTCATTGGTTTGGCTTCGCCTAGCAGCGAGGCCTTGCGCAGCTTGGCCTTAAGCCATTTTGGCCTGGGAGAATACCGCAAGTCGGCGGCGGCCTTCGCGCGCCTCCCCGACCCCATGGGCAAGCCTGCCGAAGGTGAGAAATACGCACAATCCTTGCAACAGTCTGGCAAGCGCGCGGATGCAGTCAAGGCCTGGGAGCAGTATCGCTTCCGTTACCCCCAGAGCGAGGCTGGAGTTGATTTTCTGGCCGAAGCCTATCGCAATCCCCTGCAAAAAGACAAGCTCATCCCCCTCTTGGAGTCCATGTTGAAAAAACGTGCCGGCTCTCCGGATGAAACCCATTTGCTTAAGGAATTGGCCACCCTCTACGGACCTTCGCATAGCCGCGCCGTCGAATTGCGGGAGCGCTATCTCAAGCTAGCCCCCGAAGATTCGGAAGCCCTGCGCGCCCTCGGAAAATCCTATGAGGAACGCGGCAATAAAATGCAGGCCGTGGCGTATTATGAAAAAGCCGCCACCTATTATGGGGCCGACGGGGCTTTCCTGGCGGGCTTGGCGCGACTCGCTGCGAGCCTGGATCCCAATCGCGCCTTGCCCTGGTTTGAAAAGGCCAGATCGCTTTTGCCTCGCGATGCCGAACTAGCCCTAGCCCATGCCCAGACCTTGCGCCGTGCTTCGCGACCTGATGACGCCTTAGCCGTTTATGGCGACGCCTTGCGCATTAATCCCGACCATGCCGCAGCCAAGCAGGAAATGTTGGCCTTAGCCGAGGGCAGTAAGAGCGAAGGCACCTGGATGGAAGCCTTATTGCAGAGCGAGCGAAAAAATCCCAAGGATCATGCCCTGCAATTCAAATTGGCCAAGTGGTATTTGTCACATGATAAACCCGAAGACGGCTATCGCTATCTCGTCAAATCCTTGCAAAATGCTCCTAGGGAAGAAGCGTATTTGAATTTGCTTCCCGTGGCAGTTAAGGAAGAAGGACAAATACTCAAGCACTTTGCCCAATTTCAAGAATTGCAAAAGCAAGGGCGCAGCGATCCGGAATTTCTTGTGCTGGTGGCCCGCGGGTATTCACTTTATAAAAACGTGACTCGTGCCGCGGAAGTGTGGGCCGAAATCCATCGCCGCAAGCCGGACATGCTACAGGGCAAGCGCGGCCCCATTTTCGATTTGGCGGCGGCTAAAAATATGCCCGTGACGGCGACGCTCGCCGAGGCTTATCTCGTTTTAAAGCCCAGCGATGTCGAGGTCAGGCGCTTGCAAGCCAAGGCCTTGGCTGAAACCAATGCGCCGGAAGCCAAATTGCGGCAGTGTTTGACCTTGTTATTGCAACAAGATGTCGAAGCCGAGACCTGGGCATTGCGCCTGGCTGAACTTGATTTACGCGCACGTGACACGACGGCCGCATTGACCCATGCGATAGCGTGGGTGCGCGCCCATCCGCAGGATAAACGTGGCTATCAAATGGTGCAGGCCCTGGCGAAAAACGCCAAGGGCCGGGAAGCGGTCTATCTCGACGCACTCGATAATCTCGGCCGAATTGAAAGCGGTAAGTCGGCCAATTATGAATTGGAAATGGCTTATCACTATTTCGATCAGGGAGAATGGGCGCGCGCGGTCGAGGCTTTCGCTCGCTTGACGCCAGTCTTTCCCAATGACGCGCAACTTTGGAATCGCTTTGGGCGAGCTCAGCAGAGCGTCGGACGTGAGGGCGCTTCAGCGGCCTTGGAAAAGGCTACGCGCCTCGAACCCGGGCGCGTGGATTATGCGCGCGACTATGTTCTCACACTCAAGGAGGATGCTGAGATCAAGCGCAACCTATCCGCCTTGCGTTTGGTACGGCAAAAAGAAAATAGCCGCGACTTGCGTCAGCGTTTAGCTCGCTCGCTTTACCTGAACGGCGAATATGCGGCCTCGGCGGCCGAATGGGATGCTCTATTACGCGAGCAACCGGATTTGGGTGTGACCGATTCCACCGCGTCCATGGCCTATTTAAAAACATCGCAAATGCTCAAGGCCAGGCCGCTATTGGAAAAGCGTCTGGAACGTTCGCCTCGCGATGTGCTCTTGATGACGACTCTTGCGGAAATGTATGGCCGTGAAGGCCGTCAAAGCGATCGCGCCGCCATGATGGAGCGCATTGTGCAGGAAGACTTCACCGCCGGCGACTGGGAATTGCGCCTAGCCAAGGAAAAGGAGCGCATCGGCGAACTCAGCGAAGGCCTGCGGCACTATGGCCGATGGGCCTTGCGCAATCCCACCGACATCGAAGCCCTGCGAGCCTACCAAGCGCTTTCGGTACGGGCCAAGGACACGCTTTCCTTGATCGATGCTTTGCGAATGCTGGTCAAAATTCCTGGTGCCGACGATAAATATCGCTTTCAATTGGCGGAAATCGATTATCATCGCAGCGGCGAACTCGATGGATTGGAAGCCCAGGTCAAGCAACGCCCAGAATGGCGCGAAGGCCAGCTCATGCTATTGCGCGAATATCATCAAAAAGGAGACTTGAAAAACCTGGGGCGATTCGAAGCGACCTTATTGCGCGAGGCCGCCAATTCGGCGAATTGGCTAGAAGTGCTTGGCGATTTGAGGCATTCGCAAGGCCGGAAAGAAGAAGCTGCCAAGGCTTATTATGACTGGGCTGCCGTGAAGCGCAAGGATCGCGAAGTCTTCGACAAAGCCGCGCATTATTTGCGCGAGCAACAGTCGGCTTATCTCATTCCCCTGCTGAGGCTGGGCGTCGAATCCTTTGGCGACGATTTGGATTTGCGTCAGGAATTGGCCCAGAATCTGGGCAAGACCTCGCAAGGGTTGGAAGTTTGGGCTTCCCTTCTAGTGAAGAAAGCCGACCACCTCGAAGCCTTGATGGCCGCTTCGGAGCTGGCCTTGTCACTCGGTAAAGGCGAAGAGGCCATTCGCTATTTCTCGCGCTGGAATCAACTGACACCCAAGGAGGAGCGTCCGCTGCGGGCCTTGGTCGAACTCTATAGCCAGCGTGGCGATCGTGCGCATTTGGCCGAAACCTTGGAAGGCCTTTGCGCCTTGACCCCAGGCGACAAGGCCCTGCTGGTGCGACTGGGAGAATTGCAAACCTTGCTCAATCGCCCGGAGAAAGCCATCGCCGCCTACCGCACGGCCCTATTCATCGATGTGAAGGATATTGCCTTGCGCGAACGCCTGATGGGCTTGCTCAAAACCCCTGGCGGGAAACCTTTGATGGCCGAGGTGCTTACCGAAATTCAAAGCCTGGATAGCAGCGCGCATGCCGCGCAATTCGAATTGGCCAAGCTCATGTTGCAGCAAGGCCAAAAAGAAAAGGCCTATGCATTTCTCGCTAGCGCCTTGGACAAAAGCCCAAAGAACCAGGTTTATCAAGCCCTTTTGCCCCGCACAATCCATAATCGCGCGCAAATGAAGGAGCACTTCGCCTTGCTTGAAGAATTAGCCTTGCGGCCCAGCTTGGTTAAAACCGATGTCCAAAATTTCGATCTGTTTTTCTGGCTCGGGCGCGGTTATACCCTTCAACAGAAATGGGACAAAGCGGGGATTTATTTCGCCTTCGCGTCGCGCCTCAAGCCCGGAGCCTTCAAGGAAGATCGCGAGGCCGTGCTGGCTGTGTATCAGGCCAAGGACTATCCCCTGGCAGCAGAACTCGCCGATCAATACCTTCAGGCTGTCATCGGCTTCGAAAAAGAGGTTAGGCAAGTGCAAGTCTTGTCATATGAAAAAACCAAGCGCCCTGACAAGCAAATTCGCCAGTCCCTTCAGGACTTGCTGCTTTTCGATAAAGAGAATGCCGGCGCCTTATTGCGTCTCGCCGAAATCGATTTGCGCGATGGCGACACCGTCATGGCCATCACCGACATACGCACCTGCCTACAAACCAATCCCAATGAAGTGCGGGCCTATCGAATGCTACTGCCCCTGGTTACGGGCAAGCCCCAGCATAAGGTCACCTATGTTGTCGTCTTGGAAAAGTTGGCCTTGCTCGACTCCACGCAAAGAGGTGATTATCGCCTCAAGCTTGCCGATTTCTAT
>JAYUVP010000225.1:0-10615 GCA_043753995.1 Fibrobacterota bacterium | reverse complement strand
CGCCAAAAAAATGTTTTTCGAGCGCCTGAACGAAGTCCTCACCGCGCCACGCCAGACCTATCAAAAACTCATGGCCGATCCCGGGCATCTCGAAACCGTTTTAACACGCGGCCGCGACAAAGCTCGCGAAGAAGCCTCACGCCGAATGGACGAACTGCGTCACCTCATCGGCATGCGATGAAGGCCGTAACCGCGATCGAAATCGTGCAAGCCGATTTGGATGCACCCAAGCATCAAAGCGCCATTCTCGCTCTGCTCGATATGTATTCACGCGATGCCATGGGAGATGGCAAGCCCTTCTCCGAATATGCAAGCAAGCATTTGATCGAAGGCCTGAAGGCAACCCCGACGACCTTAGCTTTCTTAGCCTTCTCGAATGAAATTCCGGTCGGTATCGCCGTTTGCTTCCGAGGCTTTTCAACCTTCGCCGCTAAACCCCTCATCAATATTCACGACTTCGCCGTCATGCCGCAATGGCGCGGCCAAGGCATTGGCAATCAAATCCTCAAAGCCGTCGAAAATCATGCGCTGGCGACAGGGTGCTGCAAACTCACCCTTGAAGTTCAAGAGAAGAACCTCACCGCACAAGCCGTCTATCATTCCTACGGCTTCAATCAAGCCCAATACGTAAAAGAAGCCGGTAAATCTCTATTTTACGTGAAAAAGCTTTAATCCATCGCCTCCGGAGCTAACCATGTCTTTCACCTTACCCACCGGCTCTTCCGCCCCTGAATTCCGTCTCCCCGGCAGCGATGGAAAGACCCATACCTTCGGCGGTGAAAACGCGGTGCGCGGCAAAAGCGGCACCTTGATTTTTTTCACCTGCAATCACTGTCCCTATGTCATCGGCAGCGAAGATCGCGCGGTGGCCTTGGAAACGAAAATCGCGCAGCTCGGCATTACCATGGTCGGCATTCACAGCAATGAAACCGCGGGACATCCTAGCGATGCTTGGCCCCTGGTCTTAGAGCGCATGCGCGAGAAAAATTTCCGTTGGCTTTCTCTGGATGACGAAGCCCAACTCATCGCGCGCGCGTACGGAGCGGAGCGGACGCCGCATTATTTCCTATTCGACGCCGAAGGCAAGTTGGTTTATAGCGGACGCATGGACAATTCTCCCCGTGACGCGGCCAAGGCCGAAACACATGAATTGCAAGACGCTATTGACGACATGCTGGCCGGCCGTCCCGTGAAATTGAATCGCACCGATGCCATCGGCTGCAATGTGAAATGGTGGGACAAGGAGCGCCATTGGATGCCCGGCGACGCTTGCGATTTGGATTACCTGTACACGCGCCATGGGCTTTCGGCAAAGACAGGCGGATAATCCCCAGAACCGCTGGGCGGAACGGTTACCTCGAATATTCGCGGGACGTCCTAGGTGAGAGCGTGAAGGTAAAACGGGAGGAATTCAGATGGTCAAGCTCAATCCGGTTTGGCGTATTTTTTTTCTAGGCCTGCTTTTTCTGACATTGTCGCTGCTTTTCGCCTGTGGCGGATCCGATTCAGAAAACGGCGATCCAGGGGACCTGAGCGCCCGGACCCATGTCGAGGCATGTGGTGATACTCTCACCATGTCGGAGCAATTGGATATCTTGGACGGTAGCCTAATCCTGGCTAGCCGCCATTCCCGCGATGCCAATTGGAACAATGCCTTCCTGGGCCGCTTCCTCTTGGGCTTCATTTTGAACGGCGTGGACTTCGATGTTATGGACAAATTCGAACTCACCTTTCAGGATGGCGTTTATCGTTATGGACGCGGCTCCAATTTCGCGACCATCGCCTTCGTCTTCACCAAGGATTACCAGACCTTCCGGGTGGGTGATACCATCCCTTATAACATCTTCGATTTGAAATCCTATGTTCCTAAGTTTGAGGTTTCCTTCAGCGGCATAGATATCAAGGAACGCGGTCCCTTATATGACCTGGCCGACGTAAAGTGGCGCATGGCGGGTCTCACCCCGAAGTTCACCGTCCATTACCCCGATTTGCATACCCTCGGCGCCTCGGTAGGTACGCTGGGTTGGTATGAGCATGCCTACGATGATACGACCACCGAAGCTCCCGGTGACAGCGTGAGAGACAGCCTCAAGCTGGTGATGACCACTCCCGTTGAAAATTTCTACCAGATGAAGACGCGCTTCGAAAACCGAAGCTTCCAACTGGATTACTCCGGAACGGAGTATCACAGCAGGTTTTATCATGTCGATCAGGTTTTCGGTGGATCGGCCATTCGCATCTACGAAGGCGAGAAGTCAGAATGGAAGTTTGATGGCAAGTACCATGCGGTGCTCAAGAAGGGTGAGCATACACTTTACCTGGAAGGCTATCTCTCTAATCACGATGATAATTACACCCGGTATTATTGTGACGCCGCCCATAAGGATTTGCTGGGCACAGCCGATCATGATAAGACCCTGCTCTTTGGGCTTTATCACCCCCGCACGGGGGGATTTTTGCCCTATCTGATACTTGCCTTTTGAATCGTGCTCCTAGGTGCCATGGGCTATCGCCAAAGACAGGCGGATAATCCGCAGAACCGCTTCGAAGCGGTTTCGGTGGAATACGAAGACGGCATTGAAAGGCCGCAAAACCTGAAGCTCTATCGCGAGCAGGGCAAATCCCTGCTGTCGCGCAATGACAGTCCCGATTTGCCCTTTCGCTGGTCGGCCAATCCTTATCGCGGTTGTGCCCATGCCTGCGCCTATTGCTATGCCCGGCCTTATCACGAATATCTCGGCTTCGGCGCAGGCACCGATTTCGATACGCAAATCATCGCCAAAATAAATGCCCCGATTTTATTGCGCCAGGAATTACAGCAGGCCAAGTGGGACGGTGAACCCATTGCTTTTTCGGGGGTGACCGATTGCTATCAACCCGCCGAGTCGGCGCTCAAATTGACGCGGCAATGCCTTCAAGTCTGCGCCGAAGAGGCGAATGCGGCGGGCATTATCACCAAGTCGACCTTGATTTTGCGCGATGCCGACGTTTTGCAAAGCTTGAAGGATGCCGCGGGCTGCAATGTGGTTTTGTCCATACCCATAGGCGACGCCGACATGGCGCGCAAGCTCGAACCCTATGCTGCCGCGCCCGATCAGCGCTTTCGCGCCTTGGAAAAATTATCAGCGCTCGGCATTCACACGGGCATTTCCCTGGGGCCGGTGATTCCCGGATTGACCGACAGCCATATTCCCAAATTGCTGGAACGCGCCGCCGGCGCGGGAGCGCGTTTCGCCTTTTACACCATGCTGCGTTTGCCCGGAGCCGTCGAAGGCGTTTTCTTGCAAAGACTGAAAGCGGAATTCCCGCTGCAAGCGGGCAAGGTCGAACATCATGTGCGTGATTTGCGCGACGGGGAAATGTATGACGCACGCTTCGGCGATCGCATGCGCGGCACCGGGGCCATGGCCGACATGATTGCGAATCTTTTTCGCTTGCATGCCCAGAGGCATGGCTTAGCTATTGGCGAAAGGCTGATGCAATGGATGCCCAAGGCCCGCAGGGAGAGGCCGAAGGTTCAGCAGGATTTGTTCGACTGAAAATGTTGCAAACCAAATCCAGCCCATAGCAAAAGAGCAGGGAGGGCCGGTAAGGCGTAACGCGTAAATCCCAGATGAATAAACGGAATCAAAAACAAATAACCGAATGCCGCCAAAGCGAGGAAAATCATTTCCGGTTCCGGTCGCTTTCGAATGAATCCTAGCAAGCCGAAAACAATGAGTAAGTAGGGAGCCTGATGGATAATGCCTCGCTCAAATCTCACAAGCCCAATTGGCACAGAAATAAAACCACTTATCAAAGAACGCGGATACATTTCCTCCGCTTTTAAACCCAAACGAGCGAATTCATTTCCAACCGAAGCAAGGTAGGTCCTGGGATTTTCATTCATCCACTGGAAAAATCGACCCGTCAGTTTGCGGTCATGCAATAAAATGTCCGTTGATCCTTTCGATCCCATGGCTCTTTCCAACCGATGGGGCAAGGCAATGATTGGCCAAGGAAGGTCTTGGTGAAAATCTGTGATCCACGTTCCGGCTTGATTTTTTTCTTCTGGCAAGTACGCGGAAACGAAATCCCATTCTGGCGAATGCAAATCAGAAAGTTCGTAAAAGGATAAATGGGTATACAGGTTCACGCCCAAGGCCACCGATCGCTGCCATACTCCATATCGCAATCCATTGTTTAGGGCCCCACTTCCCGCCACCGCCAGACCAAGCACAAGTCCAACCGGGAAGACCCATCGAGAATGCGGTCGATTGCGGTAATGAAATAGGAGAAATCCGAAAGCCAGGAGAAGTCCAATATCGGCAACCTGCCGTGTGAGAGAAAGGCACCATCCCATAACACACATTGCGGGGAAATTAGCCGTCGAAAAATTTGTAAGAGTCATCAAGCCCAGCATTAAAAACGCGGTCAATAAAAAAGCGAATAAAGTCGTGTCCATGATGCGAAGAGGTTCGTAAAGCCATAGTGAATTGAAAAGGAAGAGAAAAAGCATCCAGGCAAGGACACCGGATCGCAATTGCAAAAGCCATCCCATGCGGATGAGAAAATATCCCATGCCCAATTTCAGCACGCATTGGGCGAATAACACGGCCTTTAACCCGGGAAATAGTCCCAAAAATAGCGGATATAGTTTAGGTCGATACAATATCGATCTTAGGTCGGTCTCTAATCCATGAGCCAAGTTGTAAAAACTGTGACTGTCTGGATTATCTAAGGAAGGGATGCATTCCCACCATAGCCAGGCTTGTAAAAGCGATCCCCCGCAAAAAAGGATGGGAAGGCTAAAGCGGCGAAACCCTTGTGAAGAATCCCAGCGGAGAAAAAGCCATAAGGCAAAGAGGGGTGGTGCAACTTGGAAAAGAAAAACATAGAGCATCGATAGGATTATCGGTGCAATGCGCTAACCTAGTCAAGGGATGAGTCCCGTTTAGCGCTTAAGCCATTCCTTATGGATTTCAGGAATATCTTCGAGCAGCTGCATGGTATGCGGGCTCTTCGGATTTTGCGTCACCTCATCCGGCGTCCCTGATTCCACGATTTTCCCCTCGTGCATAATGAATAGGCGATCGCTCACATAGTAGGCCAGGCCGATATCATGCGTCACGAAGATGATGGTCATGCCCAATTCCACCTTCAACTTCATCAGGTAGTCCAGGATATTGGCACGCACGCAGGCATCCACCATGGAAGTGGGTTCGTCCGCGATCAGGACCTTGGGGCGCAGGGCGAAAATGCGCGCCAGCAGCATGCGCTGCATTTGCCCGCCGGAAAGTTCGAAGGGGTATTTGCCTTCGATGTCCTTGGGAGTGATGTTGACAGCCATCAGGCCTGCGTCCACGCGCGCGTCGCCTTCGGCCTTGGTGGGTTTGACCTTCAGGATATTCAGCGCGTCCTTGAGCTGGGAGCGTATGCTGAAAAATTGGTTGAAGCAGCTGAATGGATCCTGGAATACCGATTGGACTTCATTCCAATGGCTGCGGGTATCCGTGATGGCTTTACCGCGATAGGTGAATTCGCCTTGATTCTGCTTGTAGAGGCCGAGCATGACCTTGGCCAGGACGCTTTTACCGCAACCCGAGCCGCCTACGATGGAAACGATTTCCCCGTCCGCGATCGAAAAGGAAACGTCATCGACGGCTTTAACCAGGGTCTTGCCATGGCCAAAAGTCTTGGTCACGTTCTTGGCGTAAAATACGGGGGCGGAAGAATTATTCGGCATAGTTGCACCTTACGAGACGGCCAGCCACCATGCGCAATTCTTGCTTTTGGGTTTTGCAATCGGGCCGAGCCACGGGGCAACGGGCCGCGAAGCGGCAGCCCTCGGGAACCTTGGCGAGGCTAGGGGGGGCGCCCTCGATGGAGACGGGCTTGCGGCTCTTTTGGCCGGGCTCGGCGCTGAGCATGGAGCCCATGAGAGCCTTGGTATAGGGATGGCGAGGATCGAATACGATTTGCTCGTTGGTCCCTTTTTCCACGAACTCACCCGCATACATGATGGCGATATTATTCGCCACGTGACGGAGCAGGGGCAGCTCATGGGTGATGAAAATCATGGTATTGAAAATGCCCTTTTCCAATAAGTCGAAGATCATGCGGATCACGACTTTTTGGGTGGTCACGTCGAGCGCCGAAGTGGGCTCATCGGCAATGACCATTTGGGGATTCAATAGGGTGGAAATGCCAATCACCGAGCGCTGGCGTTCGCCAGCCGTGAGTTGGATGGGGAAGGCGTTGAGAACACGTTCCGTATCCATGCCGAACAAGTCGAAGCGTTCGCGCAGGCGGGCTTGAATATCCTTTTTGTCGGTGCGGCCGCTGCTATGGCTGGCAATCACGTCGGCGGCGATGTCCTTGATTTTGCGCGTGGGGTTGAGGGCATTGAAGGCCCCCTGCGGGATCATGGAGACCTTTTGGCTCAGCACGTTTTTGCGTATGTCCACGGGCGTGCGATTCATGAGCGACTCGCCACCCACGCGTACATCGCCGGAGGTGGGGTAGAGCGGCGGGATGAAAAGACCCATCAGGCCATTGACGAGGGTGGATTTACCGCAGCCGGACTCGCCAGCGATACCCAGGATTTCGCCTTGTTCCATGGTGAAGGAAACATCCGAAACGGCTTGGATTTTTTCCCCGAAACGGGTCAGGTAATGCAGGCTGAGATGGTCAACTTCGAAGGTCGGCATGATATCTCCTACTTACGCAGCCGGGGGTTGAACACCCCTTCCATCGACGTGTTGATGATGTACAGCGCGAACACCAAAACGGTGATGATGACGGTCGCGGGCATGAAGGCCCACCACATGCCGTCTCCGAAACCGCCTTGGTTCTTGGCATCGTTGAGAATGGTGCCTAGCGAGACGGTATCCAAGGGACCCAGGCCAATCATACTGATGGCGGCTTCCGATAGAATTCCCGAGGCAACTTGCAAAATGAAAATCATGAAAACATAGGACGCTAAATAGGGAAGGATATGCACGGCAAGGATGCGGAGTGTGCCAGCGCCATTGATGCGGGCCAGAGAAATATGGTCGCGCGATTTCAGGGAGGCTGCCTGAGCGCGCACGGCGCGGGCGCTCCAAGTCCAGGTGGTCAGGCCGATGATGAGACCAATCAAGGTGAGCGAGCGTCCCTTGGAAAGGCTGGAGCTGATCAGAATCAGGACCACGAAGGAAGGAATCACCAGGAAGAGGTTGGTGACGAGGTTGACGACGTCATCCATCCAGCCGCCCTTGAAGCCCCCGTAAATGCCCAGGGCGGTACCCAAGGTGGTGGCGATGACGCCCGTCAGCAGGCCCACATAGAGTGAAGATCGCAGACCTTCGATGAGCATGGAGATCATATCACGTCCGAGATGGTCGCATCCCAGCAAGAACTTGCCGCTCGGGCTGGCATAGGAAGCCGATTGCAAACCTAGGTTCACCTTGTAGAAGAACGGCAGCAGCAATGCGCCGCCGATGGTCAGCAGAAAGAGTCCCATGCCTATGATGAAGGACGGTGACTTCAGCAGGTTCTTGAGCAGCTTAATCATTCAATTGCCCCCCATCTGTCCGGCTTTGACGCGTGGGTCCAGGAAGCCGATGAGGATGTCGACGGTGAAATTGGCGATTAGCACGCTAATAGTGATTAGCAAGGTACAGCCCTGAATCATGGGATAGTCTTGCCCCTGAATGGCGCTGAGAATGGCCATGCCTAAGCCCGGATAGGAAAAAATCATTTCCGTGATGAGCGCTCCGCCAATCATGCCCCCCAGGGAAAGGGCGAGGCCCGTGAGCTGAGGCAACATGGCATTGCGGAACAGGTATAACAGGATTTTGTTTTCCTTGATGCCGAGCCATTTGGCGTACTTGATATAATCGGTGCCGAGTTCATAAATGCCCATAGACCGCATCCCGATGGCTTGGCCACCCGCTAGGATCAGGAAGATGGAAAAGAAGGGCAGGATATAGTGATAGCCCGCTGATTGGAAGAATTCCCAGGTAAAGCCGGGAACCAGATCGCCGGCATAACCGCCCATGGCGGGAAACCAGTTGTTCAGGATGGCGAACATGTAAACGAGGAGCATGCCGAAAGCGAAGAAAGGCACTGCGCTTAAGAGCAGGGCCAGAGGAAAAAAGACCCTGTCGAATATACCGCGCCGATAGGCCGCGAGTGCGCCAAGGATATTGCCCACTATCCAACCGAATAAAATGGTGGGGAG
The DNA here is from genome assembly GCA_043753995.1 of Fibrobacterota bacterium. GTDB lineage: Bacteria > Fibrobacterota > Fibrobacteria > UBA11236 > UBA11236 > JAYUVP01. The sequence goes on along the minus strand of JAYUVP010000225.1, from coordinate 2,412 downwards.
CTGCAAGGCCAAGGTCCAGGGCACGGCCTCGGCGATGATAGTCGTCACCTTTTTGGGGTATTTCTGGAAGGATGTTCCGAAATCCCCCTGGAAGCACATCTTCACATAATTGAAGAACTGCGAAACATTCGACGACTTGAGCGGTTTCCCGTCTTCGCCGCGAATTATAGCGCCGCCGTCATCCACCTGTACCAGGCCAAATTCCTTCAGGTAGGACTCTTCTTTTTCACGTGCTGCTTCAGTATCCAAACCGGATCCAGCCTTCCCCATAATGATGTCCACGGGATTGCTGGCCCCGAGGCGCGGGAGGAAGAAGTTGATCGTCACGGCCACCAGGAAGGTCAGGAAATACCAGCCTCCTCGGTGGAGTATGTAACGTGCGGTGGGATACTGTTTCAACATGTCAAAATCCTTACTTAGCCGACTTCAATTCCCACAGCATCTTGGTCGAAGCGCCTGCCCAGGGCAGATTCGGCGGAGCATAGGGATTGGCTTCTGAAGCCCAATTGGTCCAAGTCTTGGTGTTGACTTGGTAGAACTGCTCCGGCAAATAGCAAAGGGGTAAGGCCGGTTGTTCTTGCATGAAAATGACATTCAATTGCCGATAGGCCTGGGTGAGCGCGGCTTTGTCGGTCAAGGTCGGGATCACGGACAGCAGGCTGTCGACGGCCTTGATATAGTCCTTGCCCTTGGGGTTGTTGAAACGTCCCTGATTCTCGTTCATCTTTTCGCCGGGGGGCGCCCAGGTGCGCGACGACATCAGGGCTGCGAGACGGGACCAGGGTTGCGACGGCGTGACGCTGGCGGCAGGCTTAATCATTTCCAAATCGAAATCGCCCACGGGCTGGCTCTGCCAGTATAGGCCTGCGTCCACGAAGCCTTCACGCACGTCAATACCAGCCGCGCGCATGCCCTTGACTGCCAAGGTGACGATGGCTTCCCAATCCGACCAGCCGGCCGGGCTCTTCACGAACAAGGTTGGCACTGGCTGGCCCTTGGCGTCGATCATCTTGTCCAAGGTGCCGTCGGCTTTGAAAATGGACTTGTATCCGGCCTCGGCCAGAATCTTCTTAGCCATGTCCAGGTTGAAGGCTGCGCCGTATTTCTGGGCGTCTTCTTCATTGTAGTAGCCGCCTTCGATGCCCATGGGCATAATGGCGCCGGGCTTGATGTCGGGGCTATAACCAGAGACAGCCAAATCCTTGATGCTCTTGTAATCGATAGCGAAAGCCATGGCGCGCCGGAAGGCCTTGTCCGAAAGCGGATAGCGCGTGGAGTTGATGAGCAAGGTGGGGACGGCGCCGGGCACGAAATAGGGCTCCTTGTCATACCAGGTCATGACGCCAGCGTTTTTCTTCATCCAGATGCGTGGGATATAGGTCTGGGTAGCGTCCAATTCATTCTGGGCGAGGGCGATGGCGAAGGCGTCATTGCTCTTATAGATGGGATGGATGATGAACTGGGGTGCGGGAAGGTTGCCGGCATGCAAGGCGGCATTTCCCCAATAATCGTCCCGGCGCTTCAGGATAATCTTTTCGTTGGAATAGGTTTCCAAATTATAAGGTCCGGAGACCACGGGGCTGGAATCGCATTTCAGCTTCTGGACTTCGGCGAGATCCTTGAGTTCAGCCAACTTTGGCTCGAAGATGTGGGCGGGCAAGATGCGAATGCCCTGCAGGAAATCGAGTACGACCAGGGGATTGTTGCGACCCTGCTTATTGATCATAAAGGTCAGACGTTCGGCCTTCGACTCGGTGACGCTTACCTTGATATCGGAAACGAAGTCAATGGCATAAGCCGTGGCAGCGCCCTTAAAGCGTTTGCCCAATTCATAGACGAACTTGACGTCGGCGGACGTCACCGGCTGGCCATCGCTCCATTTGGCGGCCGGATTCAATGTCACCACGACACTGTCAGCCGATTGCGATTCGAGCGTGCCCAATAGGGGTTCGAATTGGCCGGTCAGGGTATTGTAGGCGAGCAGGGTTTCGAACATGATATTGAACTTGTCGTTCACGGGCCAGGCGGGCCAATCCGTCAGGGGATTGAAGGAGTTAGGGTCACCCCATTGGGAGCCGCCCAGGTAAAGAGTCTTGCTGCGGGGGAATCCGCCCGCCTTGGTTTCCTCCTGGCCGGCCGGTTTATTTTCTTTGTTGCAACCTGTGATAAGGAGTAGCCCCATAATCGCCAGGGGGATGCCGAGTCTGTTCATGCCCATCATCAAAACCTCTCTCTTCTGGAAACTTTATTTACCCATGGAAACAAAGCCAGATTTTTGCCGTTTTCGAAGCGCATAAGTTAGTAACTACGGGTTAAAACATGAGCGGCGAGCCTATGTTCATTATTGCAAATGGTGTTTTCCCGTAAGCTATTGCAGACGGTATTTTCCTGTAAGTTGTCGTGAACCTTTTT
>JAYUVP010000224.1:0-64719 GCA_043753995.1 Fibrobacterota bacterium | reverse complement strand
CTCGATCATGGTGCCACCCTCTTGATTGTCTTGCGGCATAAAAGCTCCCAGCCGGACCGCGCTCCGTCGCCGAGGGAAACTCCACCTTCGACGCCGATTAGCTCGCAGTTAAGGCTTAAAATGTAGCAAGGGCGGGGACCAAGAGCCGGTTTTTAACAAAGGACAGGTTAAGCGCAACCATCACCTACCCCGCTATGGACGGAAGGCCTGCCAATTTGAGGCAAGAGCCGCATTACCTTTCCCTCATGGCCCACAACCCATTGACCCCGCCGCAAGTGAAAGTTTGCGGGCTCACACGCGCCTCCGACGTTTCGCTTTGCGTTTCTTTGGGAGTGGATTGGCTCGGCTTTAATTTTTGGCCTCGCAGTAAACGTTTCATTGTACCAGAAGCGGCGGCGGCCCTGGTCGCCCAGGCCCAACGAGCCGTGCCCGTGGGGGTTTTCGTCAATCCCAGCCTCGCCGAGGTCGAGCATGCCGTCGCGGTGAGCGGCATTCGTTTCGCACAATTACATGGGGATGAAAACTGGGATTTAATCGAAGCCATGCCCCTTCCTGTGATCAAGGCTATTTCTGCCGATAGACTCGCCGATTGGGGCGGCCTGAAGCCCGCGTGGAGAGACCATTCCCCGCTTCGCTATTGGCTCATCGACACTCCTGCCGGTTCGGCTTACGGTGGCACAGGGCAAAGCTTTGATTGGAGCCGCATCGCCTCGGCTGGTCTCGACCTGCCTTTTTTCCTGGCGGGTGGCCTAGGTCCGGACAATGTCGCGGAAGCCGTGAAACAAGGCCGGCCCTTTGCCGTTGATCTCAATTCCAAGGTCGAAAGCGCGCCCGGCCTCAAGGACGGTGATCTCCTGCGGGGCGCCATGGCGTCTTTGGACCGGCAAGAGTAACGAAAAAGCTACGGTAACTGCAAGGTTATTTCTTGCCGCACCCCGCGGGCGGTCTCTCTCCTGGTGACCCCCCCGAGGCCCTGAGGATTCGACGCCTAGGCCATTTTCAATAATTATCCAACCGTCACTTCTTCGTAACCCCCTTACCTGGTACAGCCCTTGCCCGCAAAACCGTAGGGTCGTAGTTTGGCCACCCAATCCCCCAGGGTATAGGAGTTCACATGTACGTCATTACCGGAGCCACAGGAAATACAGGCCACGTCATCGCCGAAGGCCTTTTGGCCGCGGGCAAGAAAGTCCGCGTCGTCGTACGCAATAAGGAAAAAGCCAAAGCCCTCGCCGCCAAGGGCGCCGAGATTGCCGAAGGACAAATCGGCGATGCCGCCTTCTTGACCCAGGCCTTTGCGGGCGCCACCGCCGCCTATGTGCTGATTCCGCCCGACATGACGGCCAAGGATTTCCCCGCTTATCAAGCCGCCATCGGCGAAGCCCAGGTTCGCGCCTTGCGCGAAACTCGCGTGCGTTATGCCGTGAATCTCTCCAGCATCGGCGCGCATACGCCCGTGGGCACGGGTGTGGTGGCCGGACTTTACCATCAAGAGCGCCGCCTCAACCAATTGCCCGACACCCATGTTTTGCATTTGCGTCCCGCGTATTTTCTGGAAAACAACTTGGCCAGTATACCCCTGATTAAGGGACAGGGCATACTCGGCGGCCCCACGGCTCCCGATACCAAGATGCACTTTATCGCCACTCGCGATATTGCCGCCTATGCCCTGAAGCGTCTCTTGGCTCTCGACTTCACGGGCAAGGACATTCAAGAATTGATCGGCAATCGCGACTCGACACCCAAGGAATTAGCGGCGGTAATCGGTGCCGCCATCGGCAAGCCCGAATTGCCCTGGATACAATTCCCCTACGAAGACGCTTTTCAAGCCTTCCAAGGCTTTGGCATCAGTGCCAGCGTGGCGCGCGGCTATATCGACCTCAATCGCTTTTTCAATGAAGGCAAAGGCGATGTGGTTATTCGCTCAGCGGCCAATACCACACCGACAACGCTTGAGGCCTTTGCCGAAGAGATTTTCAAGCCAGCCTATTTGGCGAGTTAATTTCGATTCGCAATCATTGCTGGCGACTATCAGGTCGCCCATGCAGGAACCCTTGCGCAAGGCCAGTGCTCAAGGGATGCGGGTAACTTGGTCGATCAAAACTTTTTTGCCAGAATTGCCCTGCAGTCCACTGCGGGTGCCAAAAATACGGAAGCTTATGGTCATCGTGCGTCCGCTTGGCAGGGGTGGATTGGTGAAGTCTGCATCGATGGACTGCCAGTTATCATCCGAGGTGAGGTTGACAAAGGGGAGAGAAAATGTGCGCGGGTTACCATTTGAATCCAAGATGGTAAGGATAGGCTGTAGTTTTAACCCCGTAGCATCCGTCCGTGCATGCACCTGGTATTTTTTGGCATAATCCCACCCAACGACCAAGGGGTTCGTCCCGGCAAGAGAAGGCGAGATGAATTCGACGCTCCACCAGTCGGTATAAGACCAATTGCCTACCGGGAATGGCATGATGTGGAATCCGAATGCTCGATCACCTTCCCGAGCGTGCGGATAATTTTCTGCGTCAAAATACTCCGGCTGGATGGGCTGACCCGCGTGGCCCCATCATTCTTGAAATAGCCCTCCAAGGTCCACCCCAGGGATTTCGGTGAGTCTACAAACCCAAAGCAGCCGACAGGTTCAATCACCTCGAACGCCACCTCCATCGTGGTTCTTTCCTCTGTCCACCCGTAAACGTATTTGACCGTAAGACGCCCATTCCAACGACTGCCTTGTTCCAGCGGAACCGAGGTATTTCCAGAGGTGACTTCAGCACCTAGAGTACGAATATTTCCATTGGTCACAAGAGTGTTTTCTGGTATCGAAATCGCAGGCCCGACCGGTCGCGTTGGCGTCAAGGAAATGGTTGCGTTTCGAATCGAGCCATTCACCTGCACCGGGCCGACGATTTTGAGTCCGGCCCCGGCCCGAATCGGTGTGGCTCCGGCCGCATCCGTGGCGCTAAGGGATTGGATTTGAGCCGAATTGCAACCGGCAATAAAAACGGCAGCGGTACCAAGAGCGAGGAGGCGAATCACGATTGGGAAAGATGGAGGCGTATTCATCCATGCATAGGTAGTTAAAAACCTAAAATTCCCGACCCACATCTCCCTCAACTTCTTCAATCCCTTCCTACGGCAGTCAGCAAAGTCAAATACTTTAGTATCAACGGTATCGTTTCTTCAGTCTATTCCCTTGCCATGCCAACACGCTCAAGGTGAGTCAATGCTTGGGTAGGCCGCCGGGGGCAGGGTCAGCTCGTGCACGAATATCCAGAGGTATCGCGGCCTGAATGGACGACGACAGCATGCGTGAGGTCATCGGCGAGCTGATTCACCCAATAACCCATTAGTCACCCCAAAAGTGCGGAAAAAGCGGACCTCAAATTTTGCATTCGTGTCGGAGTCCACAACGCATACGCGACCGAGCGCCGACTTCTACTTTCCGTCGAGGGGATCTTTGTGGCAGCGATTGAGCATATTTATGTCGCCGGATACTTTGGACCTTTGAGATGTAGTTATAGGGCATATCCCACGAGTTGGCAATAGGCGGGTATTCTTTCACCCTTGTCAGAAAAATCGAATGCGCATCAAAACATTTTTGTTTTCAGGATTATTCCTAGCGCTCGGAAGTCCATTTTCGGCCGAGGTCGCAAAGCCATTTTGGATTTCGGCAGATGCGGCTTTGATCCGCAGTCAGCCCAAACCCCAGGCACCGGTATTAGGATGTCTGCCAACCGGAACTGCCTTCGCGACCGGAAAAAAATTGGGCGAGTGGTTATACCTGGATTCGTTGAATCGTCAGGCCGTCGGCGGGTGGGTTCATTTATCCATGGTTTCCGATACCGAAGTGAATGAAGGTTTTCTTCTTCGGGGGTTAAGCCAATCCAAAACCTTTGCCGATACCCTCCGATGGTGCGAGCGGCTTGTTTCCCTCTTGCCGAAAAACAAAGCGTATATGAAAGCCCTGCAAAAGGGGTATATGGCCTTGGGCGATACCGCCAAGGCAGCCCATTATGGACGGCGAATACGCGGCACCGATCCGGTTTATTTGGCCCGGTATGATGGCAAGGATTTACTCGTCATTGGCGCAATCGACTCCACCGGAGAATTCCAGAATTTGCTCTGGGATGAGACTCCGGAAGGAGAGAGCCGGCGATATGCTCCCCTGGATGATTCCTCCAAGGCCATCAAGAAAAAAGCGCTCGGTCTGAGAACCTCGCTGGCGGCCATGGAATGGTATGGAGAGGAGAATCCCGAAAATCGGGGTAAGCTTTTTCATACGCCCAAAACCGTTCCGCGGGAAAATGAACGAGACGAGTATACCTCGGATGTGAATGGAACCATCACTTTCGGGATTTCGCTCGTATCTTCGGCCGATGTGTATTTACGGACAGAACAAGAAGTTCTTTTTGCCACGAAACCGATCTTCACGGTTCCCATGAAGGGGATAACCCTCCCCTCGGAATTCGATTCCCTGGCCTGGTTTAAAAAGCAACTGGTAGGAAAAGCCTTCGACACCACCGGCGTGGCGCAAATCCATTTTGCGAGGATCGGTGAATACGGTTATGTCGACATCGGCATGAGCGGCATCGTTCCTAGCCGTTACTATAAGAGGGAGCAGCGGGGGATATTTGACAACAAGAGAAAGTTGGTATGGCCGCCAGAATACACGGGAGGAAACGAAATGGAAAGAAATCTTGCTTATCCCAAGGCCGTACCCCGATGGATTCGGTTTGGAACCGACGCATCCTTTCCTGCTTTTATCGTTTTACCCTTTTCCACCAATGCGCCGCCTAATTTCGAAGAAAGAATGGGCAATTACGGATACCACCTTTTAAGAATAAGCCGTACCGGATTCAAGTTCTTCGTGGTCAGATCGAATTATGCTGGTTGCTAATAGGTGGACTCGGTTCGCTTTGCGCTTTTCTCTTTTACTTTCCTTTTTCCTTTTCTTTTTCCTAATAGCTGCCAGCCAGCTTGGTTGCGTCAAGAAAATAGAGGCGAAAAGTTCGAAGCCCTTGCCGACGACGAATGACCGTCTGGACATCCGTTGGGCGCAAAGTGTAGTGGATGACGATACCGGCTTTTCGGCGGAGGAACGGCTGATTCGCGCCTGCATTTCAGGCGATTTGGCACAAGTGAAATTGGCAATAGCGCAAGGCGCGGCGCCCTCGCACTTCGACTTTTTCGATCGGACGCCGCTCATGTATGCCGCGAAATTCGGTCATCGTGAAATCGTGTCCTATCTCTGCTCCCTGAAAGTCGACGTCAATGCCACACGCCCCCAAAAAAGTGCAGGCTGGCCGCAAAATGCGCGCCCACTCTTGGACATCGTGGGTGGAACCGCGCTGATGGAATGCGCCATGCACGGTGATACGGGTATTGCCCGGATATTACTTGCAAACGGAGCGAAAATCGAAGCACCCGGCTACCTGGGACCCTATGCCGCGCTTTTTCATGCCGCCCACGAGGGCAATGCAGACATGGTCGAGCTCCTAATGGAAAAGTCAGGAGATACCATTCCGTTGGATTGGGACTATCAACCGGTCTTGAGCTATGCGGTGCGCCGGAACAAAAATGAAGTCGTGGATCGAATGCTGAAGCATAAGCATCGGCTCAATGCCACCGTCATTGCTTCCGCCCTGTGCGCGGCGGCGGACTCGAATAACCTGTATATGGCCGAAAAGTTGCTTAGAACCGGGATTTTTCGAGATACGGTCTTTGGATATGTGGACCATCGCATGTTCACCCCCCTCATCCATGCATCGCGAATTGGCAGGTTGGACTTGGTCCAATTGCTAGTGCAACACGGCGTCAATGTGAATTTGGTTATGGGTGGTTATACATCCGCGCTTTCGGTCGCGGCTGAAGCGGGCCATATCGAAATTGTCCGCCTTCTCCTAGCCCATGGAGCCCAGACGGATCTTTATGGCGTAGGCGGGCAAGGTCCGATAACCTTGGCGATTCAAAGCGGCAATGCCCAAATCGTCCAACTGCTTTTGCAAAGCAAGGTGACCTGGGACAGATTTCGATACGAGGTCTCCGGGAATAAGTTCTGGTCTTGGCCGCCCGGACTCCTCAAATCCCTGCTGCCTTTCATTACCGATAGTTTGAAAATCGACATCAAGGCCGACTCTTCCTTAATGGCCTCGCTTCGAGAACAGTTGAACGATCCCTACCTTTCCTATTCCGTCATCGATAATGCAGTCACCGTGATGCAAATGGGCGTTAAACTTGATTTCGAAAATCTCGGGATTACCCCGCTAATGGCCCATGCTGTGGCCGGGGATTTGGAAGCCATGAAGCGGGATATAGGCGAGGATAATCCGAGAAACCTTTTCCGCGAAATCACCCTCAACATGGAAGAATCCCGCGGCAGGACCGCCCTCGATTGGGCTATTCTTGCAGGGAAGCTGGAGTCGGTAAAGTTTTTGGTGGAAAATGGCGCAGAAATCAATTCTGCTCCCGAAGATGCGCCACTTTCTAATGTGAATAGCCGCGCCCTGAACAAACGCACCGTTCAGCCGCTAGGGCTGGCCTTTTCAAGAGGGGATGCCGCGACGATCGAATTCTTGCTTGAAAAGGGCGCGCGAATGCCGAGCGATACGCTCAGTGAGCTTCCACACATCGGCCTTTTCGTCAGAGACAGACCCTCCAATGGCCCAGGGTATTTTCCCCTGCCGATTGGCCTGGTATTCGGCCGCCATTTGGATCTCTTGCGGAAAATCGCCGCGACGCAAGATCCCTCTTTTACTTCGGATAATTGTCAGATTGCCTTCCTGATAGCCTCGATGCGTGGGGATTTAGAGATGGCAGAGTACCTGCTGAAAATCAGGCCAGAGATTGCAAACGATCTATTCCATACGACGTCAGTCAAAGGCGATGGCATGGGCGAAGGCGCTTTTATCTTCGCGGCGACTTTCGATCACACGGAAATTCTAGAACTGATTTTGCGGGAAGCACGGCCACCTTCCGACTGGCAGCCCATTTTTGCGCAAGCCCTCGGAAATGCCGAACGATGTGGCCGGAAAAAAGCAACCGCATTTCTCCTGCAGCGTATTTTCTGCGGTGTGGAGTAGGGATGGATTATCCTGCCATGATATGAGTGTGGCAGTGCCCTAAACGCGTGAGGCAAAGGAATGCCTCGCTCTTGGGGAAGGCGAGGCCGACCTGGGCATCATGGCTTTGCGGGCCGAGCCTGGGGGGCGTTTGGACGGCCCGCCAAGAATGGCAAAGCCCCCCGTAAAAACAAAAAAGCGCAGCCCCAAGGCCGCGCTTTTTTTTGCAAACGAAATGAAAGCTTATCGCGCCTTTGCGATTTCGCTGCGGCTCAATTCCAGATACATCGTATGCGCTTTTTCAGCGGTAAAGCCTTCATGCACCACGGCCCGTACGGCGCGCATCATGGCCACCGGTGCTGGCGATTGGAAAATATTGCGGCCCATGTCGACGCCGGAAGCCCCTTCTTGCAGGGCCTTATAGCACATCTGCAGAGCATCGATCTCGGGTTGTTTTTTACCGCCGGCAATCACAATCGGCACTGGACAGCAAGAGGTCACGGTGTCGAATTCTTCGTCGACATAATAGGTCTTCACGAATTGGGCTCCGAGCTCGGCGCACATGCGCGTTGCCAAGCGGAAATACTTGGCATTGCGCACCAGTTCACGTCCCACGGCCGTGACGGCCATGACAGGAATGCCGACCTTCATGCCCTGATCGACCAGGCGAGTCATATTGATCACCGACTGGCGTTCGAACTCCCCGCCGATGAAAACCTGCACCGCGAGAGCCGAAGCATTGACGCGCACGGCATCTTCGATGTCGCAGGCGATTTCTTCATTGCTCAATTCCTTGAGAATGCTCGGCCCGCCGGATACGCGCAAGGCGATGGACTTGGTCGTGGTCGAGGGAATGATGCTGCGCAGAATTCCGCGCGTGAGCATAAGGGTATCGCAATACGGCTCTAGCGGCAATATGGTTTGGTCGACGCGCTCCAGGCCGGTGGTCGGACCTTGGAAATAGCCGTGATCGAAAGCGAGCATCACGGTGCGACCGTCTTCGGGACGAAAGACCCGCGCCAAGCGATTTTTCATGCCCCAGTCATAGCCCGCGCTGCCCTTGAGGGTGAATTGCGGATTGCGCTGAGGCGTATCGAGGTAATAGTTCTTGTTGTCGGCTTTGCCGTCCTGTACGCCGTCTAAATCTGCCATGATAGTCTCCTAGGAAATGAATTAAGCGTGGTTGGCTTGCAAGGCGGCAGCTTCTGCCATGCCCGTTAGCCAAATGGAAAGCGACAAGGCGCCGGGATCGACATGGCCCACCGAGCGTTCACCCAGAGTTTTGGCTCGTCCCAGAGTAGCGACCATGTTACGCGTACTTTCGGCTCCAGCCACGGCGGCTTTCGCCGCGGCATCGAGGCATTCTTGTAGGGACGACTGGGCATGGGCCTTAGCCGCTTCCGCCGCAGGAGCAAGGGCATCGACCAGAGTCTTATCGCCTACCTTGGCATTACCGCGCTTTTGCACGGCGGCCAATCCTTCGACGATCATGTCGGCGAAATGCGCCGCGTCGAGCTTGGGCGCATCGCCTAAGATCTTCCCGCCGGCCGTGAACAAGGTGCCGAATATGGCTCCCGAGGAGCCTCCCACCGACATCATCATGGCTTGTCCCGAAGCGACAAAGACCGCGCCGGGCGTCGCCAGGGATGTGCTTTTAAGCTTATTCTGCACCGCTTCGCAACCACGTGCCATGCCAATACCGTGATCACCGTCACCAATGGCCTGATCGGCCTTGGTCAGTAAATCCTTGGCGGCCAAAACATTTTCGGTGGCCTTTAACAGGAGGGCGATGACGCCTTGAGCCTCTAATCCGTGCATTATTAGGCCTTACGATATCCCACCGAATCGGCGGGTAAATCCATGAATTTTTGCAGTTCGGCGTCGAGCTTCATCAAGGTGATGGAAAAGCCCGCCATTTCTTGGCAAGTGATGTAATTGCCCACATCGGTGCGATGCACGGCAATGCCGCGCTCCGCGAGAATTTGCCGTGCTTTGCGATTCACTAGCAGACATTCCAGCATGGTCGTCGCACCCAGACTATTCACCAGCAGAGCCACCTTGTCGCCACGCGAAAAGGGCAAATCGGTGAGAATGCGATCGAGCATTTGCGCCGTGAGTGAGTCGGCATCGCTGAGTTTTTGGCGTTGCACGCCAGGCTCGCCATGCACGCCCATGCCGATTTCGATTTCATCGTCGGGCAAATGAAAGGTGGGCTCGCCGGTTTCAGGAATGCTTCCTGCGGCCAAAGCCACACCGAGCGAGCGCACGTGATCGCGAGCTTTCATGGCCACTTGCACTACCTCGTCGAGAGTGCGGTATTGATTGGCTGCACCGCCCACCGCCTTGATGACGGGCAAATCGCCAGCAATGCCGCGCCTTTGATTTTCCTTGCCCTTGGGGGCAGAAGCCACATCGTCGTAGATCAAGACGGTTTTCACCGTGATGCCTTCGGCCTCGGCCATTTCGGCGGCGATGTCGAAATTCATGCAGTCGCCGGCATAGTTAGCATAGAGATAAAGCACCCCTGCACCCCGATTGAGAGCGCGCGTGGCTTCGAGAATGATGTCGGGAGAGGGGGCGGCGAAAATATTGCCGATGGCGGCGCCGTCAGCCATATTCTCGCCGACGAAGCCGTGAAACAAAGGCTCATGCCCGCTACCGCCTCCGATGAGGACGGTGACCTTGCCCTGGGGTATTTCGCTGCGCACGATTGCATTAACGCCCGGCAATTTACGGGTCTTGCCGTCGCTCGCCAAAACCAAACCTTCGATCATTTCGTCGACAGCCCGCTTGGGATCGTTGAGCACTTTTTTTGGGCGCTTGATCAGGGTATTGTCCAGGTTACTGGCCATTTCATTCTCCGGAGGGAGGTGTAAGATCAAATCACGCGATCATTGCCGCCATCCACCGGAATTTGCGCTCCAGTGGTTTTAGCGAAGCCCGGGCCCATGAGGGCGCAGACGGCCTCGGCCACGTCGACCGAAAGGATTTTGGTTTTCATCAAATTGCGACGCTGATATTCTTCGACCGTCATGCCATAGCGATCCGCGGAGCGCTTCAAGGTCTCTGGCGTCCACAAATCGGTGTCGAAAACCGCATCGGGATGAATGATATTGACGCGAATGCCTTCGGGAGCCAGCTCCAATGCGGCGACGCGTGCCAATTGCACCAGGGCGGCCTTGGAGGCCGAATAGGCCGCAGCCCCAGGACCCGGCGCCGCCACATTGCGCGAACCGATGACAATGATTTGCGCGTCCTTTCCCTTGCGCAAGAGGGGGATTGCCTTGCGCATCACGCGCATGGCTGCCGTGAGATTCACGGCCAGAGTCCGCTCCCAATCGGCGTCAGAAAGCTTGTCTATGGTGGCCCCGAGGGGAAATATCCCTGCATTGCTCACCAATAATTCCAAATGGCCGTCAGCGCCCGCTGCTTCTGTCACGGCCGAGGAAACATCCTCTTCGTGAGTGACATCACAGACGAGACCGCGCAATTCGCCGAAAAAATTCGGCTCGCCGGCCAGTTTGGCATTTTCTTGCGCCAGACGTTGCGCCGTTTCAGGATGCCGATCGGCACCCAAAACGCGCATGCCGCGTAGGGCGAGGGATTTGGCTATGGCCAGGCCTATGCCCGCAGCCGCGCCTGTGATCAATGCGTTTTTGCCTTGCACTCGGTTTTTTCTCTTAGGGGCTAATAAGTTAGGGCGAAATCGTAAAGATAGGTTGTGCGAATTCAGGGAAAGTCGGTACATTTTCGGCGAGGGGTATCCTATGTCCAACGAATCTTTTCAGCGCGAATTTCTCAACTCCCTCGACCAATTGGGAGGCCTAGACGTCCTCTTTGAAAACCTCCCAAACCTCTCTTTCTTCGTAAAAGACGAAAATGGAAGGTTTGTCATGGGCAATCAATCGGTGGCCCTCATTTGCGGAAAACGCGATCCGAAAGAAATTATCGGACTCACCGATTATGACTTTTTCCCCAAATATATTGCAGAGCGATTTCGCCATGATGACCTCGAAGTCATGCAAACCCGCGAAAAAATTGTGCACCGCGTCGAGCCCATTGCCGGGGAAGACGGAACCATTCGCTGGTATGCGACCAATAAGGTTCCGATTTATGGCCGCGACGGAAAAGTGATAGGCATAGCCGGCATCACCCAGCATCTCAACCGCGCGCCTGTGCCCGCTCCCGACTACATGGAGTTTTCCCAGGTCATCGAACACATTCACAAGAATTATGCCCAGTCCATTGCCATTGAGAGCTTGGCGCATATGGCTGCTTTATCCGTCAGCCAATTCGAGCGCCGTTTCAAGCGCGTCTTTCAAGAAACGCCCATGCAATTCATTCTCAAAGTACGCGTGAATGAGGCCTGCAAATCCCTGATTCAAACGCGCAATTCCGTGTCTTGGATAGCCCAGGCCACGGGCTTTTGCGATCAAAGTTATTTCTCGAAGCAATTCGTGAAACGCATGGGCATTACCCCGCGGGAATATCGGCAGCGCCATTTTCAGGGACAGCCCTTGGCCGCCTCCGAAGCGCCCGTCACCCATGCCGCCTATGCGCATCCTGAATAGAACGGTTTTCCTAAATTCGCCGATAGAGTTACAGGCAGCTTTTCAGCCTTTCGGTAAGTTCGTTCCCGTCACCCCAGGGGGTGGCTCGCTAAGGAGTCCTTTATGCCTTTCGTCGAGACCAATGGCATTCGCATGCATTATGAAACCCGAGGATCGGGCGAACCGCTTATCCTGATCATGGGTCTTTCAGCCGATGGCCCGGTTTGGGATTTGCATGCCCAAGCTTGGGAAAAGCATTTCACCTGCTATCTCATCGACAATCGTGGCGTAGGTCGCAGCGATGCGCCAGTCGGACCTTATACCTCAGCCATGATGGCCGACGACATTGCCGGAATGATGGATCAACTAGGCCTCAAACAAGCCCGCATCGCTGGCATTTCCATGGGCGGCGTCATTGCCCAACAACTTTCTCTTCGCCATCCGAAAAAGGTGAAGAGCCAAATTCTGGCCGCGTCTTGGGCGAAATGCGACGCCTATGCACAAGACATATTTCGCATGTTCGTGAAAACGCGCGCTGCCCTACCCTTCGACGATTTTCTCGCCTTGCTGCATTTGTGGATAGCCACCCCCACCCATTACGACAAAAATGTCGCCGACCTGCAAAAGGGACGCAAGGACGCCCTCGGCTATGCTTATCCGCAAAGCCAGCAGGGTTTCGCGGGGCAGGCCGAAGCCTGTATCACCCACGATACGTCCAAGGACTTGGGTCGCATTACCCAGCCCACCCTTATCACCGTGGGTACGGCCGACATTTTCACCCCGCTAGCCTTCGCCAAAGAATTGCATGCTGGCATCAAAGGATCCGAACTTCTCACCTTCGAGGGCTGGGGCCATATCCATCACTGGGAAGATTTGGAAAAGTTCAATCGCGAAACCACCCGCTGGCTACTCGCCCACTGAGAAACAAGGAGACTAAACCCATGACGGCAACCCCTGATATTCGTTTCACCTGTGAGACCTATGCTTGGATACAGTGCGGCGACAAGTATATCGGCAAAATCGATCACATGGCCGAAATCGCCTCCAAGTCAGGCTTTGAAGGCCTGGAGCCCATGAACTTGCAAATGGGCAAGTACTGGGATGTTGGCTTGCTCAAAGAGACCATGGCCAAAAACAATTTGAAGTTTTCCAGCTTGGCCCTGGTTTGCGATTGGCTCAACCCCGTGGAAACCGAAGCCGAGCGCATCGAAGCCGATCGCGCCATCGACTTATGCGTGGCCCTGGGGACGGAAACCTTGCTCATGCCGGTGCAAATGCCCGGCAAGGATCGCTCCAATCTCGCTGAGCGCCAGAAAAACCTGATTCTCAATATCAATGCCATTGCCAAGCGTGCCGCAGATCGCGGCTTGACATCTTCGTATCACCCGAATTCCCCCGAAGGATCGATTTGGCGAACGCGCGAAGACTATGACAAGCTTTTGCCCATGCTCGATTCCAAAGTTTTAGGCTGGACACCCGATGTGGGCCATATTGCCAAGGGCGGCATGGACCCCGTGCAACTCGTGCGCCAATACCGCTCCCTGGTGAATCATTTCCATTTCAAGGATATGTTTCAGGACGGCGAATGGGCGGCCACCGGTGAAGGCATTATCGACTTCAAAACCGTGGTCAGCGACATGGTCGAGACTAAGTATAAGGGCTGGATTGTCTTCGAGGACGAATGCGAAGCCAGCATCGAAGATCCGGATGGCGTCACCCTGAAAGACGGCGACTATATCCGCAATACCGTGCGCGGCTGGCTCAAAGAACTGCAGCCCGCTTGAGCTAAACCTTAAGTCGTGAAATAAAAACGGATGCCGATGGGCATCCGTTTTTTTGTGGCCTCAGATGTCGACGATTTGCACGGCTTGCGACACCGATTGCAAATTGGGACGCGTGGGAATGAATTCAAGGCCGACATAACCATCATATCCGACGTCGAGTAAGGCTTGCATGATGCGGGGCCAATTCAATTCCTGGGTATTGTCGATTTCATTGCGGCCGGGCACGCCCGCGATTTGCACGTGGCCAATCATGTCTTTCACTTCTTGGGTGCGGCGCAATATGTCGCCATCCATGATTTGGATGTGATAGATATCATAAACCAGCTTGAGAGCCGGCGAACCCACCTTGCGAATAATTTCGGCGCAAATGTCGAGGTGATCGGCGAAATAGCCGGGATGCCCCTTCATGGCCGCGCCATCGCGTGAATTGAGGGCTTCGAGGCAAATGGTCACCTTCTTTTTCTCGGCCAATCCGACGATTTTCTTATAGCCTTCGACGCAGTTGCGAATGCCTTCTTCCAGAGACACTTTGGAGCCCGGCACGCCGCCTGGACCGCCTTCTTCCGAAGGCTCGGCCGAAGTGTCGGCGAAACCCGAAAAGGTGATCACATTGGGAAAGCCATAAACGGCATTGGCCTCAATCGATTCGGTCAGCTTGGGCAGGCATTCGTCCCAGTGCAGCTTATTGCACATGCCACGCACATACCAATGCGAGGTGGTGAGAGCGCAAACCAGGCCATGCTTTTTCAGCACGGGAAAATCGGCGGGAGAAACGACTTCGATGGCGGGAACATTCAATTCCTTGGCGACTTGGCAAATTTTTTCCAGCGACCATTTTTCCGGAGAAGCGTCTTTCAAACACCATTGGGCCAAGGCCGGTTTGATGCGGCCATTCACCACGCCTCGAAGCGCATTGGCAGCGGGAGATTTGAATTGATCGGTCATGAAAAACTTCCTTTCAACACCCTGAAGTGTCGCCCTTGGGAATGGGGATAAAGATAGGGATTCTCACAATGAAACCGGGGCCGCCTGAACAATGGCAAAAATAGGCCGAATTTATTCGAGCCTATTCAAATCTATTCGAGCCGACAGGAAGCATTGAGAACCGAGCCTTCGGACCCTTGTAATCTCAGGCGAAAAAGCATCGGTCCTGGAGAGGATTGCGGGGTGATGACGGTATTTGCCCCCGCGGACAAAGGGCCCTCGAAAACGCGACCCAGCCAATGGCCCGCTGGCGAATAGGCGGCGACGCGCGCCTGACCAGCATAGGGCAAGGTCAATTGGAGGCGAATCGAATTTCCTTCTTGCCGATTCGCGCGCAAAAGCGTGGGTAACATGTCTAGGACAGGAGGCGCCTGGCTTTCCGACCCGAGGCCATTGAAATCGGCTATTAGCACCATGCCGCGATCGCCGGTGGCTACCACCAACCCAGGCCCCACCCTCATGACCCCGGTGAGCACCCACGGGGAAGCACTGGGCATATCCGCCCAAGACTTGCCCCCATCGGTGGTAAAGCGGGCAATGGCCTTATGTCCCCAATCTCCCACCACCAGGGCGGTATCGGCTCCGATTAAGACCCCGCCATACAAGTGATCATTCGGAAATCCCGTACCGCCAGTCTGCCAGGTTTCGCCTCCATCTTGGGTGGTGAGCACGGTGCCGCTTTGCCCCACGGCCATGCCCGCTTGGCTGTTTAGGAAGGAGACTGAAAAGAGGTTTTTCTGCATGCCGGTCGGTCGAGGCGACCAAGAAGCACCTCCGTCCGTGGTTTTAAGAATCAGGCCTTGATAGCCCACCACCACACCCACCTTTTCTGAAAGAAAGGTGACTGCACTCAAGGTTTGACCGGCTAAGCCCGGAGCCGTCATCGCCGTCCACGTTTGCCCAGCATCTTGGGTTCGCAGGAGAATACCCTGCTCTCCCACGACTACCGCCGTCAGGGAGTCGGCCCAGGCCACGCCATCCAGCCAATAGTCCGAAATTCCCGATTCGACTTGATGCCAATTTTCACCGCCATCGAGGGAACGCAAAACCCTGCCCTCATGGCCCACAAGCAAGCCCCTTTGATCTTGCCAGAAATCGCCAGCCAAGAAACCAAAAGGCTTTTCGATTTGCCTTTTGATCCAGGTTTTACCGGCATCCGAAGTTTGCAGGACTAATCCCTCGATACCGAAGGCCATCCAGGAATTTTCGCCAAGAGATGTGATTCCGATTACATGCTGTACTGGCCCCGACCGATGCTGATGCCAAGATTGGGAATTTCCGTCGCGACGCAGGATGGTGCCATTATCGCCGACCACGACTTGATTTTTTTCACCGAAGCTCGCCACGGAGGCCAAGTTGGCGAACATGTCCATGGAATCCAGGCTCCAGGTTTCACCACGGTCAGAGGAATGCCATATGGAGGCATCGCTTCCTGTCAGAGTTAAACCATTTCCCTTGACGTCTATTCCCCGCAGCAGAATGGTGGAGTCCAAGAGCTGTTTTTTCCAGGTTATACCGCCATTGCTCGATTTCAGAAAAACGCCATCGGCACTTGCTGCATAAATCGATTGGGAATCGCGGATTTTCACTACGGTCAGCCGCAGCGAATCGAGCAGGGACAAGTCTTTCCAGGTTTTTCCGCTATCGGCGCTTTTCAAAATAAGGCCATTGAATCCCACGGCCATGGCATAGCCCCCATCACCACAGGCGATGGAATACAGATTTCGGCCCTGCGAGTCTTCACTCACCTGGGTCCAGGAATCACCGGCATCCTTGGACCGGTAAAGCCTACCGCCATCGCCGGCCGCCAAAGCCGTGGTCGAACCCATTTGGCAAATTCCGAATAGGCTGCCGGAACTCAAAGCAGAATAACGCCAAGTCTTGCCGGAATCGGCGGTTTTCCACACCTTACCGTCATAGCCAGCCCCTAAAAGTGTGCGGCCATCCAAGGTCGCTGCCGCATTGAGGCGAATAGAGCCATTTCCTGAGCCTTGGGGCTTCCAAGTATCGCCGCCATCCATGGACTTCACCACCTCGCCATTATTCGCCACGACAAATCCGCGTAAGGAATCGAGTGAGAAAACATGAATCAAATGATTTCCGGTGGGCGACGGGCTGAGCCATGCCCATTGCGGAACACCAGCCCCCCAGGTGAAGGGAAGCATGGCCCCGAAGAGTAGGAGGCTTGCCATAGGCGTCATGTTTTTCCTTCGGCTAGGTCTAAGGCACCTGTAGCCGGTCCCTGACAAACTATAATCCCTGAATCGGATCTCCGGTGGGGATGCCGAGGCCGACCGTAGCGACCCAGTTTGACGGGCCGAGGCGGGGGGAGGCGGAGCCAACCCCTGAATTCAGTTGTCTGGATTATCATTGCCTCATGTTTTTACCGTCGCAACAGAAAAAAGGAAGTTCTAGGCCTGCCACCGTGCTGCTGGCCTTGGGGTTTTGTTTTTTGAGTGCTTGCCAGCATGCCGAGGTGACGGAGCGCTATCCGCAGGGCAATGCCAAATGTGAGCGAGTTTACGGGTATTTCGGGCCCAAGGATTCGCTGCATTTGAAATTCGAGAAGACGTATTTCTTCAATGGGCATCCGGAATTTGAAATTCATTTTCGTCGCGGCCAAAGGCATGGGGACTATGCCGATTATTGGCATAATGGACAAATCAAAAGCCGTGGAAAATATGTCGCTGGCCAACGTGAAGGGCATTGGGAATTTTTTTGGAATCGCTTCCAACTTTCTTCACAAGGCGAATATCGTGACAATGTGAAAACCGGGCCGTGGATGGAATATTTCGAAAACGGGGAAATCCGGCGCAAGGGCCAATATCGCGAGGGCCGAGAAACGGGAGTTTGGGAAGCTTTCGATCCGCATGGGGACACGGTATGGGTTTCGTCCTGCTTCGCGGACAATGACACGGGTTCTTATCGCGCCTACCATGCGCGCGGTGCGCCGCAAGAAGAATATGGCTGCCGCAAAGGCCAGCCGGTCGGGACCTATACCCGTTACGGACTTTCAGGCGGAGTGGTTTTGCAGGGGCATTATGATAGCCTGGGTCGACGCGATTCGATTTGGCTGGGCTTTCATGAAGAGGGCGGCAAGGCCTCTTGCCAGGGCTATCAGGCCGGACTTTGGCAAGACAGCGTCCTGGCTTGGGATAGCCTGGGCCGCAAGCGCGAACAGGGATTTTTTGCGGGCGGAACGGGGATTTTGCAGCGCTTCGACACGGCAGGCCGAACGCAGGAAACGGTGGCTTATCGCGACGGATTGCGCGATGGCGATTGGGTGATTTATTTCGGGGGCGGGGTGGTGAAAAGCCGCTCGACTTATGCCCGGGATACCTTGCTGCACATTCGAACTTTTCATAAAAACGGCAAGCCGGCTTCGGAGGGTGGCTATGGCCTGGGGCTTCGTGAAGGCCTCTGGTCGCGCTGGGATGATCAAGGCAGGCTAGCCGAGCATTCGCAATATCGCGCGGGTGTGCTCAGTGGCGAACAAAAATTTTACGGTCCCGATGGAAAGGTCACGCAAACGATACGGTATGAACACGGTTACCCTGCCGAAGGGCGGTTTCGCGGCGTTCCGGGCGTGGAGGGAGCGGCCAAGGCGGGGAAAAATCCAAGACCGGGTCCCAACCTGCCAAAGACGACTTTCGAAGTCGAGCGGCGTTAGACGCCGCTTTCGCTGTCTTGGCCGACGCGACGTTCTAGTTTTTCTTCTCGGAAAACGCGAAGTACGATGCGCGCCACGGCGACGAGAATGCCTATCAAGGTGAGGATGCCCAACACCTTGACCCACCGGAAACCTTTGCTTTTCAATGCCTCTGCCATGGGATGCCTTCTCGTATCAATGGAATGCCGCTCGAAAGGAGTGAGCAAAAGGATTATACCAAACGCGGCTTGCTAATTGCAAAAGGCTGATATTTCACTACGCTCACATGCGATGCCGGCTGACCTTGACAACGCTTTGTTGAAACGCAATATAACAAGCGCTACGCTGAGCTCGCAATGAAATTGGGAGAGGATAATGCAGGTTACCCCAAGGTATTGTCACCGCGATAGCGAGGTCCGGCATAACGCGGCCCAGGCTCGTGAGTGCGGGGCGTTTCGGTCGGAATATCACTTCCCGCTGGCGGCATAGCGGGCGGAAATTGCCGGTCTTCCGCTTCCATCATGGCTTCAAGCATTTGACTTTGTGTGCGCAAAATCGACCTTAAGCGCATAAAAAACTGTTGTTTTTGATTTTCGAGGCTATAAATCTCAGCCCGAAGGGCGGCGACTTGCTCGCGGCTGCCTTGCAATTCATCACGGGCCCGAGCACGAGCTTCTTGCACAATGAGATCGGCCTCTTGATCGGCGAGCTTACGCTTTTCTTCGAGCGTATTCTGCATGGTGATCACGGCGTCCTGCAAGGTTTTTTCAATCAAGCGATAGTGATTGATGCGTTCCTCGGCCACCTTAAGACGCTCAGAAAGCGCCACGTTTTGCCGATTCGATTCTTCCATCTCGCGGGCCACGGTTTCGAGCAGGGCGCGAACTTCGTCCTGGTCATAACCGCGCAAGCGCACGGAAAACTCATGTTTCTTGACGTCGAGGGGAGTGATCATGGCTTTTAAAATAGTTGGGGAGGGGTGGGTCGTCTTCCCTGTCGCGATCCTTTGTTGGATCCCCTGGGTTAAGCACGCCAAACGCAGCTGATGTTCCGCCAGCCGGGCGGGCTCAGACACCCGCCTTTCAGGCGGAACTCGCCCGTCCGGCTGGCGGAACCGCGCGCTTGGCGTGGCGTTCCCCAGGGGGTTGCTTGCAAAGGGGGCGAGAAGGGAAGCGGCCCGCGTGCCCTCTGGGCCGCGCAGGGAAATGCTGCGAAGAAGCGCCAACGCAATCTCCGGGGATGGGCGCACAGGGGATCTGCGGAGCGATTTCCAGGGGTGGGCGCACAGAGAATCTGCGGAGCGATCTCCTGGGGTGGGCGCACAGAGAATCTGCGGAGCGATCTCCAATGCAATCTCCAGGGGATCTAGCGAAGCTGTGAGGTTGGATATACTCTGGGGTTGGCAATGCCGGGCTGGTGGCTTGAGCCACAGCGCCCGCAGGGAAACTGTGGAGCGAGCTCCGAAGCAAACTACAGGGGGTCCAACGAAGCTGCTAACGCGTGTGACCTGGCCTGGAAAAAGTGGATGGCCTATTGGTCAATCGTAACAGGTATCACCGATGTCCGAATAGGGCTGTGCCAACGCGAATGTGGGTGGCGCCTTCTTCGATGGCGATTTCGAAATCGCCGCTCATGCCCATGGAAAGCTGATTCAGCAGGGGAAAGCGAGTTCCATGCATGTTACGCGCGACTTCTAGGATTTGTCGTAATTCTTTGAAGCAGGCACGGGCCGCGACAAGATCGCCGTTCATGGGGGCTAGGGTCATGAGCCCGATCAGGCGCAAATTGGGAGCCGGAGGCAAGGCCGCCAAGATGGCCAGGAATTGCTCCGGGGCAAAACCTCCTTTTTGCGCTTCGCGTGAGGTATTGATTTGCAGAAAGACATCGCGCCGCAAATCCAGTTCGCCGGCGACGCGATCGCAAGCTTGCCACAACTCGACTCCGTCAATGCTGTGAATCGTGTCGCATAATGGCAGAACCTTGCGGATTTTATTGCGCTGCAAACTGCCAATGAGGTGCAAGCGATAATTGCGCGGCCGACCGTCTGGGTAAGGCGGCAGGGGGAATTTTTCCAGCACTTCCTGCACGCGGTTTTCGCCGAAAATTTCGGCTCCGGCTTCGCAAGCCGCCAACAAGGTTTCCACCGGATGGGTTTTGCTAACCCAGATGAGATTCACCGATTTAGGCGCCCGCCCAGCGCTTGTGCAAGCAGCTTCGATGCGTGCCAATAGGGCCGCCTGGGAAGCACGCAGGGAGGCGACTAAGGGAGGCGAGGCCGCCTCAGCTTCATTCGGAGATTCGGTTGGCATGACAGGGCATAGTTAAATCAAAAACGATTTCCTATCAAAAGTCACCGAACCCATGGGCTCGACCTAAAGTCTTTTTTTCGTTTTGCTGCTCGCCTGCAAACGCTTTCGCGTCTCCGGTTTTTCCATCTCCACCGGCAAGAGCGCCTTCAGCACTTCGTCGACATGCTTCATGAGGACGATATGCAAGCCTTCGCGGGCTTCGGCAGGTAATTCCGAGACTTCGGGCTTATTCTCTTCGGGGACGAATAAGGTTTTCACGCCGGCCTGTAAGGCCGCCAGCGCTTTTTCCTTGAGGCCGCCGATGGCATGCACCTTGCCGACCAAGGAAACCTCGCCCGTCATGGCCACGCTGGGATCGATGGGGCGGCGCGTCGCCGCGGAAAGCAAGGCCACCGTCATGGCTACGCCCGCGGAGGGGCCGTCCTTGGGAATGGCGCCGTCGGGCACATGCAAATGCAAATCGGTTTTGTGAAAGATTTCCGGATCGATGCCGTAACGGCGAGCACGCTCGCGCGTGAGGGTGAGCGCGATTTGCGCCGACTCCTTCATGACATCGCCGAGATTGCCCGTCAAAGTCAGCTTGCCCTTGCCCGAAAGCGGGGAGCATTCGATGCGCAATATCGATCCACCCACCGGCGTCCAAGCAAGGCCGGTAACTACGCCCGGACCATTCTTCGCGGGCACCTTGCGTTCTTTTTGAATGGGTATGCCCAGGTAACCGACAAGTTCCCCCACGGCGATGGGCTTGTAGGATTTGGGGGGGCGAACGGCCTCGACCACTTCACGCGCGCGCTTGCGGGCTATTTTGGCGATTTGCCGCTGCAATTGGCGCACGCCCGCCTCTTGCGTATAATGCGCCACGACATCACCTAAAGCCGCCGGGCTGAGGTCGAAACGCGCTTGATCCAAGCCGCTGATGGCGCAAACCTTGGGCAAAAGATGATCGCGGGCAATGCGCATTTTTTCGGTGTCATAATAGCCCGAAATGCGTATCACTTCGAGTCGATCATGCAAAGGCGAGGGAATTGCCTCTTCGACATTGGCCGTAGTGATAAAGAAAGCTTGCGAGAGATCGATACCCACTTCCATGAAGTGATCGATGAATTCGTGATTCTGTTCAGGATCCAAAACTTCAAGCAAGGCTGCCGCAGGATCGCCGCGAAAGTCGCTACCCATTTTGTCGATTTCATCGAGCAAAATGACGGGATTCATGGACTGTGCTTTTTTGAGGCCTTGCACGATGCGCCCAGGCATCGATCCGATATAGGTACGGCGATGGCCGCGTATCTCGGCTTCATCGCGAATGCCGCCTAGGGCAATGCGTACGAATTCACGGCCCAGGGCCGTGGCGATGCTTTTACCTAGGGAGGTCTTGCCCACGCCCGGAGGTCCCGCCAAGCACAAAATCGGGGTGGCCTGATGCTTGGAAAGGCGATACACGGCTACATGCTCGAGGATGCGCTCCTTCACGTCCTTCAAGCCGAAATGATCCCGATCGAGCTGGGCCTGCACTTGGGCGATGTCGAGCTTGTCCTCGGTTTTGCGGCCCCAGGGCAATTGCAAAAACCAATCCACATAGGTGCGCACCACGCTGTATTCGGGCGAGCTGGGATGCAAATATTCCAGGCGCTTCAGCTCAGCAAGGGCCCGCTCCTGCACCTTGGCAGGCATGGCTTTTTGCTTAAGATCCTCTTCGAGGCGCTTGACCTCGGGATTGATGGCGGGTGCCGAAGTGCCAAGCTCTTGCTGAATCTTGCGCAATTGCTCGGTGAGGAAAAATTCTTTTTGATTTTGCGCCACGGTGGCGCGTACTTCATGCTCGAGGCGGCGGCTGAGCGAAGCACTTTCCATTTCATTGCGTAAGAGTTCGCGTAAGAGGCGAATGCGTCCGCTAAAGCTTTCTTCTTCAAGCAACATTTGCTTGAGTTGCACGGGCACTCGCAAATGGCCAGCCATGGCGAAGGGAATTAAATCGGGCCCGCCCAATTGATCGAGCATGTCCACCACTTGGCGAGGCAAGTCGGGGCTTTGCGCCACATAGTCGGTGAAGGCGATTTTGGTTTGCGCCAGGGAATGGCTGCGCTGAGGCTCGTCCAAATCCATCACGCCATAAGGAATCAATTCGGCCGAAAAATTTTGGCCGTCTTGGCGCCAGCCCGTGGCTTTGGCCACACCGACGGCTTCAACCAGAATTTTATTCAGGTTATTGGGCAATCCTGATGAAGACAGAATGCGGCCTATGGTTCCCACGGCCTTTACCGTATCGGGTCCCATCACGTCTTCGCTGGCCTGGTTTTGCAAGGTGAAAAAGGCGAGCTGGTGCTGGCCTTCCAAGGCCTGTATCATGGCCGTAAGGCTTTGGGGACGCCCCAGTAGCAAAGGCGTTACCGTACCCGGAAAGAGAACCACATCGCGCAAGGGGATGGTGGGCAAACCGCCGCGCAAAATCTCAGCGAAATTCGTTAGGGCGGGCGGGATTTCGGCAGGAAAGGATTGAAGTTGAATGGCCGCTTCGAAAGCGGCTAAGGCCTCACGACCCGCTTCCATGCTCTCAGCCTTGATTTCGACCTTGGCTTTGACCTTAGTGGCAGTGTCGGCTTGATCGGAGGATGGGGTTTCGGAGGCCCGGCCAGCATCCTTGGACTTGGAGCGGGGCCGGGAAGGCTTGCGGCTCACGCCAGCTTCTTCTTGGTTTTCTTCAAAATGAGCATGGGATCGGAACCACGCTCGACCACTTCTCGGGTGATGACGCATTCCTGCACATCGCCACGGCCCGGTAAGGCATACATAAGAGGCAGGAGCACGGTTTCCATCACCGATCGCAAACCGCGAGCACCGGTTTTGCGTTCGACGGCCCGGTCCACCACGGCTTCGAGGGCTTCTGGGGCAAATTTGATGGTGATGCCATCCATGTCAAAAAGCTTGGTGTATTGCTTGGTGATGGCATTGCGCGGTTCGGTGAGCACGCGAAGCATGGTCTCGCGCGACAATTCTTCTAGTGCGGCGATAATGGGCATGCGCCCCACCAATTCGGGTATGAGGCCGAATTGAATCAGGTCATCGGGTTCGCAGGCGCGTAAAAGCTCGCCCAGGCGACGTTCGGACTTGCTCTGAATAGGAGCGCCGAAACCCATGCCGCTTTCGCGCGAGCGCTTCTCGACGATTTTATCGAGTCCTTCGAAAGCGCCGCCGCAAATGAAGAGAATATTCTTGGTATTGATTTGAATGAGATTTTGCTCAGGATGCTTGCGTCCGCCCTTGGGCGGTACGGCGGCCATGGTGCCTTCGAGCAATTTCAATAAGCCTTGTTGCACGCCTTCGCCAGACACGTCGCGGGTAATGCTTGGATTGGCGCTCTTGCGCGAAATCTTATCGACTTCATCGATATAGACGATGCCTCGCTGGGTCAAGTCCACATCGTAGTCTGCCGCTTGCAAAAGACGCACGATGATATTTTCAACGTCTTCACCGACATAGCCTGCCTCGGTCAAGATGGTGGCATCGACTATGGTAAAGGGCACTTTCAAATACTTGGCTATGGTTTGGGCCAGCAAGGTTTTGCCCGAACCCGTTGGGCCCAGGAAAAGCACATTGCTTTTCTCGATTTCGACGCCGTCACCGCCGTCGCGCTGATTGATGCGCTTATAGTGATTGTATACTGCCACCGACAAGGCCATTTTGGCATAATCCTGGCCCATGATATGGTTGTCGAGGTGGCCTTTGATTTCGCTGGGAGTCGGCAGGGCATCGGATTTCGCCGCGCCCTCGGCCTTTTCCTTTTGACCGATCTCGGACAGAATGTCATTGCACATGCCCACACATTCATTACAGATATGAACGGAAGGGCCGGTGATGATTTTTTCCACCAAATCGGCGTTCTTACCGCAGAATGAACAGCGGATGGGGCCATAGGAGGTGGTATTGCGTGCCATATTCTGCCGATTTCGTCTGGAGGGATGGAGCTCTGGCCAAGGCCTAGCTGGCTAGGTATTTCTTCTTGCGATTGCCCGGACGGAAAATCTCATCGACGATGCCATAGGCCACGGCCTCTTCGGCATTCATATAAAGGTCGCGATCGGTATCGCTCACAATTTGCTCATCGGTTTTGCCCGTGCATTCGGCCAAAATGTGACTGAGCTCTTTTTTCGTCTTGATGATTTCACGCGCGTGAATCTGAATATCGGAGCTTTGGCCCGTGGCGCCACCGCTTGGCTGATGCAGCATGACCTTGCCATGCGGCAGGATATAGCGCTTGCCCTTGGTGCCCGCTCCGAGAAGCAGGGCGCCCATGGAAAAGCAACTGCCTACGCATATGGTTTGCACATCGGGCTTCACGTATTTGATCACGTCGTATATCGCCATGCCCGCCGTCACCAGCCCGCCCGGCGAGTTGATATAGAGCAAGATGTCCTTGTCCGGATCCTCGTATTCGAGGAAAAGCATTTGGGCGACCACGGTATTGGCGAGAGCATCGCCAATTTCGCTACCCAAAAAAATGATGCGCTCCTTGAGGAGGCGGGAGTAAATGTCGTAGACCCTTTCGGATCGGCCGGTGGTCTCGATAACGGTTGGGATAATCATGGGATCGATCTTACCTGCATGGATGAGGGGACTGCAACGTTTTCCCCAATATACTCAGCGCCATAGGACGCCCAAAGGGAAGCCCGTGTAACCTAGTGAAGACGATCACCCGGAGGTAGCCGTCTTTAAGGGCGACGACGCCCCGGAAAAACACGGGCCGGTATCCTCTACGCTTGACCGCCAATGACAAAATCGAGGGTCTTTTCGGTTTTCAGCTCTTCGCGAATGTCGAGAATACGACCGCTCTTGCGCAGCGAAGCCTTGACCGTCTCGAAATCAGCGCCATAAGAAGCGGCCAAATCGCGAATGCGAGAGTCGACTTCTTCCTGGGTCGGCTTGATGTTTTCTTGCTTGGAAATCGCATCCAAAATGCGGAAGCGGCGAATATTCATTTCGCCTTCGCGCTCAATATCACTGTGATCGTGATCGTGCTCCACGCCTTCTTCATGCTTGTGACCCATTTCCTCAAGCTTATACTTCACGTAATTGGCGATACGAGCCTTGGGCACGGCCACCGGATGCGCGGCCAGCAATTGGCGAATCGCCTCGTCATAGGCCTGACCCTTGGCCTCTTCGAGAGCTTGCTTTTCCAAGCTTTCCTTGAGCTTGCTGCGCAAGTCTTCGACGCTTTCGAGGCCGAGAGATTTGGCGTATTCGTCGTTCAAAGCTGGAAATTCAAGCGTGGCCACGCCGTCGATGCGCAAGACATATTGCACTTCTTTGCCGGCCATGGCAGGATTGGCAAAATCATTGGGATAGGTCACCGTGATTTCGCGTTCTTCACCCTTGGTGGCGCCAATCAAGGCTTCGTCCATTTGCGAAACGCGCGAGGTACCTAATTCCACCCGGAAAAAAGGATTTTGCGGTAGGGGTTGCTCTTCACCACCCACCACCACCTTGAGGTATTCGCTGGCCACCACATCGCCCAGAATGGCGGCGCGTTCGACCGGCATTTCCTTGGCGTGGCGGCGCATTTGACCGCGTAAGGCCTCTTCGAGATCGGCTTCGGCGACGACCTTGGCTTGCACGGGAATATTCAGTTTGTAATTCGAAACTTGCAGCGGAGGATCGATCTCGACGACGCATTTCACCAGAATGGGCTTGCCAGCTTCATTCTCGAGCTTTTCCACCCGTCCCGGAGCAATGGGCTCCAGCGCATGCTGCTTGCAGCCTTCTTTGACGGCCTCTTCAATGATGGCATCGAGGGTTTCGGCCTTGATGGGCTCACCGTATTTGGCGACAATGACGGCCTTGGGAACCTGGCCAGGACGAAAACCATTGAGGCGAATTTCGCGTCCGTATTTCTTGAGCTTTTCGTCGAAAAGCCGATCGAAGCGTTCGCGCTCAACTTCAATGTCAAGCACGCGCTCGGTGGTATTCGATTCGGTCAGGGTGGCTTTCACGTGGAAACCTCTTCGCTAGGTCGGAACTCGATTCCGAGGGTGACATCTAAAAAACAAGACGGTTCAAGATCTGCGAAAGGGGGGACTTGAACCCCCATCCGCCTTCCGGCGGGCCAGATCCTAAGTCTGGTGCGTCTGCCAATTCCGCCACTTTCGCCCGAAAACTTGGTCTATAACCCGGACAAGGCCGGGAAATAGGCAGGAGAGCAAATATACCTCACGGTGAAGCAGCGATTGGCCTGGGGGTGGACCATTTACTAAGGAAAAACCCTAATTCAATCCACCCCACACTTATTTGCATTCCATGCAATGGGGAAAATTTGAGTAAACGCTTTGGATATCGCTAAAAACCGGAAATTAAACCCCATTATTGACTGTTTATTCACCGGGTGGAAATCCTAGCCCGGGTTATTTTCCATGAACAATGTTCGCCAACCTGATGCAAGTCCTTTTTAAGTCCGCCCCGCGCCCCGTTAAGGCGACGGATCTCGGTGACTTCAAGCGGAAGCATCCCAATCTCATTCTGATGGACATTCGTGGCGAAAATGAAGCCCGCGAAGAAGGTTTTATTCCCGGCTCCATGCGTGCGGAATGGAATACGCCCGCTTTCACCGAAGCCTTGCGCCGCATGGCCCCGTCGCGCACGGTTTTGATTTATTGCCAACGCGGAAAGCGCAGCCCCG
The DNA here is from genome assembly GCA_043753995.1 of Fibrobacterota bacterium. Classification (GTDB taxonomy): domain Bacteria; phylum Fibrobacterota; class Fibrobacteria; order UBA11236; family UBA11236; genus JAYUVP01. The sequence goes on along the minus strand of JAYUVP010000224.1, from coordinate 37,724 downwards.
CAGCCTGTCAATTCTTGTTGGAGCAGGGTTATTCCAAGGTTTTTTATCTCGATGGGGGCTTTGCCACTTGGCAAATCACGCGCAAGCGCGTGGCTCTCGCTTTAAGCGAATTGCAGTAAACATATCCCTCCTCGCCGGAGGGGAGACTGAGGCCGACCGCGCCTAAAAAAATAGCGGGCCGAAGTCGGGGGAGGTGGAACCACCCCCGAAATTCGATCGGGTCAAACCAAAAGCCTAATTTGCTGAGCCTATGCCAGCCTTGCTTTGGGGCGAAAAGCCTTTGACTTGGGATGCGGGCGAGTCCCTGCTAGAAGCCCTGGAAAGACAAGGTATACCCGTGGCGTCTTCCTGTCGCGCGGGGGCGTGTCATGCCTGCCTGGTTCAATGCGTGAAAGGCGAAGCTCCGCCGGAAGCACAGCGGGGGTTGCGAGAAACATGGCGCAAGCGGGGATTGCTTTTGGCTTGCCAAGCCCGGGAACCACGCGATTTGGTTTTGAACGCGCCCGACGCTGGGGTTAACATAGATGTTACCCTGATGCACAAGGAAAAACTTGCCGCCGACATCTTGGCTTTGACTTGGCGAGTAGACAGCGAATCGCAACAAGAAGTATTTGTTTATCGGCCCGGTCAATATGTGAGCTTGATTCGTCCTGATGGTTTGACGCGCTGTTATTCGCTCGCATCTTTGCCGAGTGAAGGCCAGATCGAAATGCATGTACGATTGCTTGCAGGTGGGGCGATGAGCGAGACCTTGGCGTCTTCACTAGAGATTGGCGCAAGATGGCAGATTCGCGGTCCGTTCGGCGATTGCCACTATGCCCCAGGAGACCTGATGCGACCGCTGCTGCTATTGGGTGCGGGCACTGGATTGGCTCCCTTGTTAGGTCTTTTGCGTGATGCTTTGGGCCAGGGCCATGTGGGTCCCATTTATTTGTTTCATGGCGCCGCCAATGCGGTTAGCTGGTACCGTGACGCTTGGCTTAAGGAGTTGGCGGAAAAGCATGCGAATCTCGATTATCGCCCTGGGCTGTTTTCGGTTGGCGGGGGGAAAGGGAGAGCAGACGGGGGGGAATCGTTGGGCTGGCAAAGCTGGGTTTCAGAATTGCCGATAAACTGGAACCAAGCTCATGTTTATGCTTGTGGAAATCCCGGCTTTGTGCGCGAGGCCTTGCGCTGGAGCCGGCAAATCGGCTTGCGCGAAGATCAATTCTTTCACGACGCATTTCTGAGCGCGCCAGGGAAAAGCTTGCTGGCGCGGCGAGCAACGTAGCGGAAGAGGCGAAGCCTCGGCCCGCGCGTCGAGTCTCCGCAGCAGTAGCCAGGGGCGGCGGCGAGCGCCTGAAAAAAGGGGTCGCTCCGCAGGCCGATCGCTTCGAAGCATTGCCCTGGGGGCCGAGGACCGCGAGCCTTTTTTCATGGTCGAACATCAGCCGCCCAGAATCCCCCAGGGCGCTTCATAATGAATGATATCGTTCATGGCGACTCCGCCGTCGCGGGCTTCTAAGTGATGTTCGTGATGCCAAAACCGATACGGTCCCACTCGCTGCTCGTCGATGAAATAGCGCATGGTTTCGATGTGAGAGATTTCGCTGACCCAGCGCATCGAAATGCCCAGCAAAGGTTTCACGTTATAGGCGATGAGCAGCCCAGGATACATGATTTCGGGCAAATCGGGAGAGACGATGTCAAACCCCATAGCGGGCGAGGTGCTTTTTTTCAAATTGCGGGGAGAGGAGATAAAGTCCCAAGCCGTCTCCAGAGAGGTGGGAAGGCTTTGGCTTATTTTCAGGGTATGTAGCGACATAAACAGATGGGTATCCCAATTTTCACCGGCTTCCGAATCAAATCGGCATCGCTGCTGGGCAAGGACCTAGGTAAATCAATCCGGATACTCCGGCCAGTCCGCGTTCTCACCTGCGCCTACGCCACCGACTATTCAAAGCCAGCACTCCGGAGTAAACCGTCACATCACGCTTGGGGGGAGGAACATTGGCCGCCATGCGTGAGATGAGCGTTTCGGGTGCAAGGCCAAGTGGGCGGGGTCGGATTCGCCGAAGACTTCGCCCAAGATTGCGTTCACTTCATCATCGCCGGGTGCGGCGACGAATGTGATGACGCCATGCCCACTGGGTAACGTAGGGGATACGGCAGTGTAAGAACCCATTGCCGTATGGGAACCTTCTCGGGCAGGACAGGGTCGACCAGGTTTGCTGCGCCTTGGTTCAGGGCCGCCCCCCGGCTCGGCCCGTTTCTCGCCTGGCCGCTATGCTCAGCCCCTGTCGGCCTCGCCTTCCCCAATCCCATTCGTCCTCTTTTAAAAAAATCATGAGACAAATCGATCCTCTGTAGGGTCTAAATCAATGAGAAGGCTCAAAAGCCGGGATTGAAGCAAAGGTTTCAGTTCTTTGGAACGAAAAGCGAAAGGAGACGAAATGAGAGGTCTTTTAGGGACATTGGCAACCGCGATTTGCCTTGTTCTTCCGAATTGGGCGATGGCCCAAACCCAATACGAAGCCGAAAACGCGACGAGGTCTGGGGGAGCCAATGTCAATACCAACCATGTTGGGTATACGGGAACAGGTTTTGTCGACGGGTATTTCAACAGCACGACGACTCAAACGGTCTTCAATGTTTCGGCGCCTTCGGCTGGAGGCGCGACCATCACGGTTCGCTATTCTGCCGGGAATGGTGCAAGCAGCAATACCGGCCTCTATGTTAATGGCACCAAGCTCAGGAATATCAGCTTCACGGGCACGGCCAATTGGGACACTTGGTCCACCAAAAGCGAAGCTGTCACCTTGAATGCGGGCAATAACACCATCGGTTTAAAGGCCGAAACGTCGAATAGCGCCTGCATTAACCTGGACAATATCGTGGTGAATGTGGCCACGACCACCTATTCCTTAACGGTCTTAGGGTCGACGGGTGGCACCATAGTTGCACCTGCGACTTCCACGATTACCGTCAATCAAGGTGCCGCCACCACGATTACGGCCGCGCCATTGGCGAGTCATAATTTCGTGAACTGGACGGTGACAAGCGGCACGGCGACCATCGCCAACCCCACGTCTGCCTCGACGACGGTGACCCTCAATTCGGGTAATGCCACCGTCACGGCCAATTTCGCAGTGAAAACCTATCAACTGTCCGTCGTGGCAGGAGTCGGTGGAACGAGAACGGCCCCGGCGACATCTCCGATTACGGTGAATCATGGAGCGTTAACCAATATTGCGGCAGCACCGAATTCAGGTTACGTGTTTTTGAACTGGACCGTGATAGGCGGAACGGCCATCATCGCGAATCCGAGCTCGGCCAATACTACGGTCAACTTATCGACGAACAATGCGACGATTCAGGCGAATTTTTCTCCCGTCGCCGTGACTTACACTCTCACCATGACCAATGGCGGGAATGGCACCACCTCGCCGACAGGTTCGCTGACGGTGAATGCCGGCGCGGCGACTCCCATCACCGCCACGCCAGCTTCCGGTTACCAATTCCAGAACTGGACGGTGACCAGCGGAACCCCGACGATTGCGTCGTCCACGTCGGCCAGCACCACGGTTTCCTTGACGGGCAATGCGACTCTACGGGCCAATTTCACCGCAACCAACACGGGATCGGTCACGGCAGTGACCTATGCCGAAATCAGCAATCCCGTCTATGTAACCGACGCCAACTCGATCGTCCTCTCCTTGCCTTTCACCGCTCCTGGCGCGGGGCATATCACGGTCACGGTGACTGGACTGTATGGCACGAATAACGCCTATACCCATGAGCAACGCGGTTTGGAAAGCTTCATCACCCTCAATTCCACGTCCGGTGGAAGTCTGTCTGGGTTTGGTGAAAAGTTGAATCGGAACGGCGGCGCGCAATACGTCAGCGAAACAAGGGGCTTCCAGGTCGCGGCCGGCGCCAACACGGTGCGGCTCATCGTTTCGCCGCGAACCACTTTGTCCTCGACGACGTACCAATTCACCAAATGCAGAATGACGGTCGTCTTTTCACAACAGAAATTGTAACCCGTCGCACTAAACAGAAACCTTAACCGAAATTCAATACACCCCTTTTTAAAAGGAAAGAAGAGTATGAAAAACAGCATTGTCAACAGAAGCTTGGCCGCAATGGCTTTGATGATTGCCTTGTGCGCAGGAACAAGTCAGGCTGCGTATTACAATTTGGCCGCAGGTTCATTCACGATTTCGACCCATATCGACGGACTTTGCGAAAATCCGAACGGATATCCAGTCGCCATAGTCCAATCCTCCACGCTCGCGAACTCCAATGCGGGGTTTCTTTTGGATGGTTCGGAATCCGCGAATCATTGGCTTAAAACCATTCAGGACGCGGTGACCAATGGCCGGACCATTGTCCTTTACACCAATGACAACTGGAATTTGGCCTTGTGCGGACGAGTCACCGAGAACGGCTATACCGGCGGCGCATACAGAATTCTCGCTATTCGAGTCGATCCCTGATCATCCACCTCTGAGTTCTCTTACCCTAACGCAAAAAGGGCCTGGCGATTTGCCGGGTCCTTTTTCGTTTTTCCTTTTGGCGACAGGAAGAAGCAGCCCTTAGCTGACGCTGCCAATTTTGTCGTTTCCTGCTTGGAGACGGTAGCCTTGTCCAAGTCGCGCAAAACCTCAGCGGACGGCCATAGGTGACGCCGCGTCCACGGGGTAACGCAGGGGGATATGGCAGTGTAAGAACCCATTGCCGTATGGGAACCATCTCGGGCAGGACAGGGTCGACCAGGTTCGCTGCGCCTTCGTTCATGCATCGCCCCATGCAGCTTGGCCAAAAGCCGCGGCCTTTGCAACTGAAGGCCACGAGATGGCGTTTGTGGCAGGTAACGCAATGCATTTGCGCGAAGCCATGCGAGAGGTTGCTGCAGGTCAGGATTTGGTTTAACTCCTCCGGCGAAGCTCTGGAAATTCTAAACGAGAAACCCGTTTACAAGTTTTAGCGCGTAATGGGCGGGCGGGGGGCGTTACGGGGGCCGCCCCCCGTACGAGAGGGCAGGACAAGACCCCGGAGTCACGGACTCTCCAGGGAAAGGCTACCTGGCGCGGCGAGCTCCGTAGCCGAGGAGGCGAAGCCTCTCCCACGCGCAGAGTCTCCGCAGCATTGCGGAGGGGCGGCGGTGAGCGCCTGAAAAAAGGGGTCGCTCCGCAGGCCGATAGCCTGGCAGCATTTCCCTGCGGGCCGAGGACCCGCGAGCCCTTTTTTCATGGCCGAACATCAGCCGCCCCGCCCAGAGACGAGGAGGCTTGGCCGAGGGAGAGACTTCTCCCCTTCGGTCTACGTAAGCGTATTGCTCGCGGTGATGTCGTCGCCTTGGCGATTGAAAATTCGGTACTCGGAAAAATTCGCGTCCTCGTCTTCGACGAGCTGAATGCGGCATTTGTGCGTGAGTTCCCAGTACTTGAAAATCGCGGCGCGATGTTCGAGGACGTGAACGATCATCTCGGGATGCAATACAAGGGTGAGTTGATCGTCGCCTTTCTTGGCGCGGAAGCGGCGTAGCCAGCGATCGACATGGCCGATGACGCTTTCCTTGCTGGGAACATAGCCGGCGCCTTTGCAAATGGGGCAGGCATTGCTCTGCTCTTGCACCGCGTCGGGGCGTACGCGCTTACGGGTGACTTCCATGAGGCCGAATTGCGAAATGGCGCTGAAGGAAATCGGCGACTTGTCCTGGCGTATGGCCTTTTTGAATTCCTTGACCACCTGCTCCTTGGCGTCCTCTTCCTCCATGTCGATGAAGTCGATGACGATGAGGCCGCCCAAATCACGCAGGCGCATTTGCTTGGCCACTTCCCAAGCCGCGTCGAGATTGGTTTCCAGAATATTCTTGCCTTGATCGCGACCGCGTACTTTACCGCCGGTATTGACGTCGATGGCCGTGAGGGCTTCGGCGCGATCGATGACGAGGTAACCGCCGCGCTTCAGGGCGACTCGGCGCATGAAGGTTTTTTCGAGCTCTTCTTCGATGCCGAAATGATCGAATAGAGACAGCTCGCCGGTATAAAGCTTGACCTTGCCGACCTGGTCGGCCGAGAGCACGCCGAGATAATTGGAAATAGTCTTGTGTTCGTCGCGATCATCCACCCATACCGAGTCGACATCATCGTGGAAATAGTCACGCAAGGTGGTTTCAGAGCTATCGCTTTCGGCGTGCACGAGTCCTGGAGCCTGGACCTTGGAGCTTTGGTCTTTGCACGAATCCCATTTGGTTTGCAGCAAGGCCATTTGCTTGCCAAATTCGGCTTCGCTTTCGCTGAGGCCATTGGTGCGGACGATATAGCCCACATCGGGGGATTTCAAATCACGAATGAGGCGCTTGAGGCGGCGGCGCGCCTGGGGATCGCGCAGCTTTTTGCTGACACCGATAAAGCTTGTGCCCGGCATGCAGACCAGGAAACGGCCAGCAAAGCTGAGGTGGGATGTCAGGCGCGGACCCTTGGTGGAAATCGGCTCCTTGGTGACTTGCACCAGAATTTCCTGGCCGACCTTGAGCAATTGATCGATGGTTTTATGGGAATCGTCTTCGCGGTGTCCGCGTTCGCGACCGCGATGCCCGCCTTCGTCCTCGTCGTCCTCTCCGTCATCTTCATCATCTTCAAGGGCAGGACGGCCAATGACGTCTTCGACATGCAAAAAGCCGGCTTTTTCCAAGCCGATATCCACGAAGGCCGCTTGCAAACCGGGCAAAACCGCATTCACCACGCCTTTATAGACATTACCAACCAGGCGCGTACTTTCAGGGCGCTCGTAAAATATTTCACTGAGGCGTCCGTCTTCGAGAATAGCGATGCGCTTTTCATAGGGGCGAACATTGAGGAGAATCTCGCGCTTTGTTTTCGGCGGCGCGGGGCGTTGAGGATGTCCCATGTCGGGTTCCAATCGAAATCAGGTGAGTACGGGGCCAAGTCCTAGGCTTTTCCGCGAAGAAAATCGCGGAGGACTCCAGGGCAGCTTTGGCCTCGGGAAATACTTCATGGTACCGTTTTCAGCGAAAACGGCGCCAAATAGCTCAATAAAGGTAACCAACCCTGCCCCACCCTGCATGTTTCCCCCTACTTTCGGCACCCGGCTAAAACCGCATGGTGAATTCGCCATGCACGGTGACGTCATGAACCTGGGTGTGTTTGGCCGTTTTCATGTCATTCTTGAACTGGTAGAGGAAGAAAAAGAGGGCGTCGATATTGTTGGTGAAGTTGTAGCTCGCCTGGGGCTTGACCGAGGCGGTGAGCTGATCGGCCGACCGGGGATTGCCACCGGTGGGAACCTTTTCCTTGACTAGCAGGTAATTCACGCCATTGGTCAAGGTCAGGCGGAGATTGTTCTTGAGCTTGACATAATATCGCCAGAATTGAAGCCCTTTCTGGGTTTCGACTTCGTAGGAAAGGCTGAGGTCATTGCCGAAATTCCAAGACTCCTTGGGCTGTATGGTCGAGTCAGTGGCGCGATAGGTGCGCATTTTGACTTCGGGACCATACCACCGGAAAACCGCCATGCTATCGTCGTTTTTCTGCAGCAACTTCTCGTCGTCATAGCTGAAATTGAAGGAATTCTCAATGCGCAAATCCTTATTGGTGGTGCCCGAGAGGCGCAATAAGGGGGCGAACTTATAGGATTTTAAGTCGGAGTCATAATTCTTAGAGAAGAGGTCGAACTTGCTTTCATGGCGATAGTTGTAGGAACTATTGGCCGTCATGCTACGGAAATAGCCGCGTATAAAGGGCAGCTTACTGGCAAAATCGCCTAGGCTAGCGGTCACGGTGTATTCCGGCCAGATGACCGTGGTGTCCGAAGCCTGCAGACCGCGATAAAGCACATAGCTCTTGGTCCATTTCAAATTGCCGTATAAATCGAGATTGGCGACCGGAATGGTGAAGCCGGTGCCCACGTCAATATTGCGATCGACTTGATGATTGAATTGCGACTGACCCAATAAGGTATCGGGAGCACTCAGCCAATCGGAGCGATGAGCCTCGGGTTCTCCGTCGAATAAGGTCGAGAGATTGGAAAAGTCATAGCGCCAACCCAATTGATCGGCATACCAAAGCCCGGCATAGTCGTAGGAGTTTTTCAGGTGGTGATAGGTATAGGCGTCATTATTGTATTTGTGTGAAACATTATAGGTCACGTCAAAGGTGCGAAGGCGGTAATCGTCCATTTTGCGCTTCACGCCGGCCATGAGGTCGGCGAAGCCCTTGCCGCCTAAATCGCCTATAGAAGTCATGAGATTGGGCAAATTCAAGCCGCTGGAAAGCTTGACGCTATGATCCGAGCTGCTCTCAAAGTGGGAGGGTCGCACGCTGCCGAATACACCCTGGTTCTGGGTGGCGGGATCATACCAAGTGTGTTTATAGCCTGAATTGAAGCCGAAGCCCGTGGTCAGCCAAGAGATGACATTGGGATTGAAATCCAAGTGAAAGGTCTGGTTGCGATTGCGTTCGCGGTTGAGAATGAAGAATTGATTTCCCAAATGGGTGGTGTCTATACCTTCAGCGGTATGCCCGGGATATCGATCTTCACCATCCCAATCAAAAATGAGATTCGAGGCGAAGAGGCTGCCTTCAGGGCAAGTCGGGGAGGCCTCGCCGCTGAAAAAGGTTCCGTCAAAACATTCTCGCTCGCGGTCGAAATTGCGCGTGATGTCCATGCGATAGCCGAAGCTCAGGCTGGGTAGCAAGCGCCACTCGAGATCGACGCCATGGGCCAAGTCGACCTTATACACCGCGCTGTCATTGAGCGAGGTCTCGAAGGTGGTGCGCGGCTTGCGCACTTCAAAGGTGCGGTTGAAATTGACGTCGGCGAGGGTCAGGCTGAGCTTATCGGGCAGGGGCGTGACCTCGAAACCCGAAACCGCCTTGGGCATCCATTTGAGCGAGTCGCCAAAACCGAGGGGCTTATAAGACCGGTTGGAATAGGGAGACAGGCTATAACGTAGGCGGGTCGCATAATTGCGGCCATGATTCTCATCATAATAGGCGATTTGCTTATTGCCGCGAAACTTATACTCGATTTCCGGTCGCTCGAAAAGAGTTTGATTGATCCAGGAATCGCTACGATGGTCTTTCTTATAGCTTATACCGAAGGTCTCTTCGAAAGTCGTGCTCTGATAAACGCGGGCATAGGCTCGATCGACATCGCTAGTACTATCGGCCCTATCGTGCACGGAGGCCAAGCGGCCATCGAAAAGATCGCCTGCAATCTCGCGGAAATCCGTCCCTGCTAGGGGTAAATCGCTATTGGGTTTGACGAAAGGCCTATCCAAGCTGCCGCGAAAGGTGAATGAAATGGGTATGGAAACAGCCCAAGCGTCCGGAAAGAATTTTCCAGCATAAAGCGAGAAAGCCGTATTGTAGTCGACCTTGGAAACCGAATTCGCCGGGGTGGTTTTGGTCTGACTCATGGAGGTGAAGTTGCCATTGGTGTAATTCATGTCACCCGACACGGTGATGAAATCGGCGAAATCGAATTGCACGCGTGAGCGCATGGCAGAACCCGTGCTGCGATCCACACCTTCTAGGCGCATATCATTCACCCAGATATTTCCAGTTTGTCGCTGGCCAGCCCCCGAATCGACGTAAATCACGAAGCGCATCCAATTGATGAGGGCGAGGCTGGGATTGCCGATCACGGAAACCGTAAGTGAGGAGTCCTTTCGTCCCTCGTGATATAAGGCATGCTCTATGGCACGCCCCTGAAAGGCGCGATATCGCCCGTCGTTTTTCAGCCCCGTGATATCGCTCAGCTTCAGGGAAAAGCTGTTCTTGATCCAAATGTCGCGATGCTGCGGATCCCAAGTCGCCGTCGAATCCATGTGCATTTTGATTTCGTAATAATCCTTGGAATCGCGATTACCCAGGTCGCGGCCGAGCCTCAAGCCGATGGTGATGCGATTCTGGCCGCCAATGCCTCCTGGCGCATTCTGCGCGAATCGTTCGTCGGGATGAATGTCGAGCAAAAGGCGATCGTATAGGGTCAAGTCCTTGGGATCGCTACCCAGGAGCCGGGTGGCAAAAACGCTTTCGCCGGGATGCAGGTTTTCATAACGCAAGACCAAGGACCGCTCAGGCAAGGGCTCGTCGGTAGTGGTATTGCGTTCATTCGGAGTATTGGGACTTTGCTGATAATTCGGCGTTTCTTGCTTGTTGATGACATCGATTTTAAGGCGATTATTGTCGGCTTCTTCGGTGGGAATGCGAACCGAAAGGGTGTCGCTAATGCCCGCGAGATCACCGCTGGTATAACGCTCGGCATCCACTTGATAATCCAAATTCTGATCTCCGCCTTCCCAGGAATTGCCCACCAGGGACAAGCGCGCAATGCGTATGTCGCTTTGGCTAACGCGCGGAGGCAAATTGCCAGTCCACACGCGCATGACGCGCACATTGGACAAAATGCCGGATTCGGTAGTGGTATTGCCGGGATCGATTTTCACACCGCCGCCATAAAGCGGTATCTGGTAGCGGCGCCAACCATTGCCGGGCAAACGCTCGCAATAATTCTCCTCGCTGCATGCCGAGTCAAGCGCCATATGAAAGCGAATAAAGCGGTTCTTGGTTTCGAGACTGCCCGATCGATCGATATCCTCGGTATCAAATCTCTGGCCGCCATAGGGGCCGTCATTGTTTTCGGTGCCATTCACCGCGGCGGTTAAATCCGTGGCTCCGCCTTTAGGTTCTTTCCAATTATCCAGGCCGGGGTCGGTATTGAAATTGGAAGTATTGCTATTGGTATCGAGTCGACGGGTAAAGCACTCTGGCTTGCATTCCCATAAAACCCCCTCGGCTTCCCCCTTGAGTTCATCGATGCCAGCATCGTCTTTGTTTGCGGTTTCGCCTTTTTCCACATGCACTTCCGACTGCAAAGTGCCATTGGGTTTCGCTTGGTTCAGCGAGGGTATGGAAATGTCTTCGGAGATTTCGCCCAAGTCGATATTGAAGGCGCCCTTTTGCCCGAAAACCACCACGTCGAGAATGCGCTTTTTGCTTTGGTTATTGAAGCCCGAAGAAAAGCCGCGCATCACGCCGGCCCAACTGCGACCAGCAAGGTTGTCATTGGGAGTGAATTTCAGGCTGAGCAGGGTTTGGCTGCGGCTGTCGGTAAAGCTGTGCCCGGTCCGGCCATAGATCGAGCCATAGACTTCCTTGCTGCTGCTATGCCAAACCAATTTCCCTTGATGCCGATAATCGAGGTCGGGATTGAGGCGGCCAGCATCGTCGAGATCCGGGGGTGAGGCCTTGGACCAGGAATTGATCGTGAGTGGCAGGCTGAAAGACGATTGGCTGTTTTCGAAATTATCGAGATAGGCGCTGCCCTTGGTATTGGGGTTATAGCGGCTTTGCGCGATTTCGAATTCGAAATTGGCCTTGGAAACCGCATCGGTTTTCACCAGCGGAATTTGATTGACGGCCTTGGTCATCCATTTGGGAGTGCCAGCCAAGCGGGCATTGAAGCCCCAGAGGAATTGTTTGAAAGGTTCGCGGCCGATTTCGGGGCGCTCGGCCGTGGTGCTCTGGCTTTTATAAAGCAAGGTGGCGCCAAGTAGGCTTTGTTCGGAGATTTCATCCAGCTTCCATTCCAGGCGCGTCCCTAAGAGAATTTTATCCTGAATCTGAAAGGCCGGCGTACACTCATAGGAGACTTCCACTTCGGCGCTGGGGTCGCGCGCGCGCGCTGAAATCAAAGTGATTTGGCCGGTCTCATAAAGCACTTCATAATCTTTGTCCTTCTCCAGCTTGGTGGACTTATTCATGGTCACGGTTTCGGTGCCGGGCGTGATGTCAAAGCATTGCTGGCCATTGACGGTTTGGCTATTCTCGCGCACGTCGAAAGTGCTTTTGCGTTCGCGGCTGGTGACCAGAAATTTGGCTGTAGTCGGGCCATTGGGGATTTCGTCGAGCTGCTGGGAATAAATTTCCGTTTCTTTATTGACGCGCTTCATGGGTTCAAGGCAATTGGCCGGATCTCCGCCACTGATGCCATTGGTCAAGCAGGGCAAGACCATATAATGCTGGTCAAAATTGAACAGCAATTGATTGTCATAATCGATCTTGTTCCTTTGATCGGACTTTTCTAAACCGAGCTGGCGCGCATAGGTAATGGTGTCCTTGGATTCGGGGCCACGTTCATTCCCATTATTATCCACCACCCGTACCCGGAAAATATCTCGGTCTTCTTTTTTGACCGTGCCGATGAAATAAACATTGCGCCACATCAAGTCCACGAGCAGGGGATGATCGCGTTTGGTGCGCGAATGAATCAAAATCAATTTGTTTTTGTCCAACGTCAGCACGCCCGAGGGGTCGATGAAATCACGTTGCCAGCGAAGGCCCAGAGTCATGTCGGCCGAACCCGAAGGCACGGTGAGCATGCGTAAATTCTCGTCGTAGAAATAATCCGTGTTTTCTTTCAATTGCTTCCAACGCCCATATTCGCAAACCTCCGCTTGGCGCACTCCTTTTACATCGTGGGCGCAAGCCTCGGCGGTATCGCGAATGCTCACGTCGTCGTTGCCAGACAGCAATTGATAAACATAGAGCGGACGTCGACCTTGCCCACCCTTCAAGTAGGCGGAAGTGGTGCCAACCCATTGGGCCGGATCGCGATAATCCTCCCGATCCTGAAGCTTGATCCAGAAATGCTTATGCAATTCCATGGCCTTGTCTTCGACCGGAAATTCCTTCACTTCCCTGCCGCTACCCAGGCTTTGCTTTTCCTGGGCGCCACCTTCTTGCGAGGCAATGACCGTGGCCTCGACGGGTCCAAAGCGCATGCGCATTTTCAAACCGAATATGCCTTTGTGATTTTCGGTATAGCCCGTCAATTGGGTGCCAGTTAGCGCCAAAGAGGTATTGCCGGCTTCGATTTCTTGGATGATGTCGTCTTCAAGCTCGTCGCCCTCGCCCTTATAGCTGATCTTTAATTGCTCTTTGAGATTGGTGCTGAAACCTTCTTCGCTATTGATTTGAATGCTAATGAGCCGGCCAATAGAACCCGTGACCGAAAATTGCGGCTGTTGATCCATATGCAATTGCGGAAACCAACTGTCGCTGGAATAAGGCGCGCCATTGCCACTTTGGCGGCTCCCCTCCACCACCAATTTGTAAGAGCCATTGATGGTGAGCTTGGGCTTGTCTACGCCCACCCGCTTCATCCAATCAGGAACTCGAAAAGGCAGGTCGAAAATGAAGGTGCTCGAACTGGCGCTTTCGACGCCCTCATCGCGGCCAATCAGACTATTCAGCCAGCCTCGACGCAAAGCCAGGGATTGCATGTCCTGGGAATAGGCATCCACTTCGGTATAATAGGCCGACCAGCGCGGCAAAGAATCTCCGCCCACGGGCGATGCTCCGCCGGCTTTACCGGCTGCGCTGCCACCTGCGCGGCTGGGCGTGGGCACCTGGACATAGCTGATGATTTCAACCTGACGCGTATCGAAATTGACGCGATGATCCCTTTTCAAGTACTGGCTATTGACTTGCAGGACGGCCGCGCGCCCCTCAAGTCCCTTGGGAGGCAAAAGCCCGTCGAGCGGGCGCGCCGCCTCAGGAACCTTAAAATAGGGGGTCGATTCCTGGTAAATGCCGGCATAAGCGGCACTTGCCAAAATCATCCAACCCCATCGCGCCGCAAAATTCATGAGAATACCAAGCCCTCACTGCCAGTTTTTGGAGAATGCCCCATAGACTGACCGCAGCAACGGACATCAAACGCCCAAAGGCGCCAGCGGGGAGGAACGCATTTCCCAATCATGGAAGGTGGGGGCTATTATACGAAAATGAGGGAAGTACCTTTCCCCTTCCCCATGAAACAATTCCCACCCGGAATGCCCCGGCATCGGCCCGCCAACGAAGAGGATGACCGCCGCACCCGGTGGAAATTCGGGCAAAACTTTTTAGTCGATCCCGGCATTGTGCGCATGCTTTGCGAGGATGTGGGCGTCACCTCCGGGGACTGGGTCATCGAAATCGGTCCCGGTCAGGGCGCCTTGACCCGCATTTTAGCCCCGCAAGTGCGCAAATTGACTGCCATCGAAATCGACCCCGGTTGGGTCGAGAAGCTGCGTAGCAAGGACTGGGGTCTTCTTGACGTGGTGCAGGCCGATGCCACGCGCATTGATGTCGAGGCTCTTCTCACCGAGCATGCTCCCTTCGCCAGCGAAGAAGAGGTGCAAGCCGGGTTGCCACGCAAGCCTATTCTCGTAGGCAATTTGCCCTATAATCGCGCCGCCCCGATTTTATTCCACTTCTTGCCCTTTTTGCCGCGCCTAGCCCAAGCGCAATTCATGGTGCAATACGAAGTGGCCAAGCGCATTTGCGCCGAGCCCGGAGGCCGCGATTTCGGCAGCATGACCGTAGCCGTGCAAAATTATGCCGAGGCCGTCTTACTGCGTAAAATCGAGCCCGACGCTTTTAGACCCCGGCCCAAGGTTTGGTCCGCCACCTTGCGCCTCACCGCCCGTCCCGAGCCGCTTTGCGCCGATCCGGCTTTTCCCCGCTTTGTGGAATTGTGCTTTTCCCAAAAGCGGAAAAAACTGGCCAATGTGCTTGAGCCCTTCTATGCGAAGGACAAAGTCGTGAGCGTCTTGGACGCCATCGGCGTCGGCCCTGACGCCCGCGCCGAAGTCATTGGCGTACTAGGCTTCGCGGAATTGTTGAAAAACTTAGGGCCCGTGCGGCTGAAATAAGGGCTTCGATGCCTTAGGCGAGCTCATCGCCTAAGAGCGAATTAGGCCAAAGCGGGAGCGCGGCCATAGGCTTGAATGGCCCGTTGCCGACCGTCAAAGCCCACCAAGTCTTTTCGCACGCCAACCATCCGGGCATGCATAGACTTCAGCAGAGCATGTTCCGCTTCCGTATTTCGAGTCAATAAATCCAAAATCAATTGGCGCTTTTCCGAAATCAACGCTTGCTCATTGCTGGGCAAACCGGGAAGGGCTTCAAAGGCGCGCAGGGCGACCTGGGTTTCCTCCACGATGACTTCGGTTTTGCGAACCAGGCGTTGCCGCTCAGTGATGCGCCTTTGCAAAAGCTCGGTGTCGTCCACGTCTATGCCGCAGCATAGGTCGAGGGCTATTTGGTACAAGCAGAAGAGCATGTCGAGTTGACGACCGACGGAAATTGTGGCGGGATGCATGTTTTTTTCCTTAGCGCACCAAGCTCAATTGATTGGCCACGGTATTGGCAAGCAGGCCTTGATGATCGCGGCGCACGTTTTCGATGGCCACCACCCATGCTTCGCGCAAGCGCCCCATCATGTGGGCGACTTCACGCAAATGTCGCGGAGATTTATCGCGAATGGCATTGGTTAGGTGGCGTGAATAGAAATCGTAAAGACGAAAAAGATTGCGGGCGATGTCTCCACCCCTTTCCATGTTCAAGGTGCACATCAGCTCGGTGAGGCCACCTTGGGCCCGCTGCACGGCGCGCGCCATGCGCTCCATTTTGCCTCCTGACAACTCCTCCTCGGCCTTGCGAATCCACTTGATGCAGTGATCGTAGACCATCAAAATGAGCTTGCCCTGGTCGGCGGTGCTCACGTCAGCTTGACGATAGGTCTGATACGGTTGCGCCATGTTCATCTCCTAAAAAATCCACCGGCTTGGCTATTGAAAGCGCTTTGCTGCGATTGCAATCTCGCGATGCTGATCTCCAATTGGGAGAATTGCGCCGTCAGCCGAGCTTTATAACTATCGACACGCTTTTGTTTCTCGTCGATTCGGATGTCCTGGTCGACGAGGTGCTTCTTGAGCTGCTTACCCATTTGAGTAAGGTTGCCGTCGACGAAATTGTTGATGCTCGCGAACCAGGTCTTGACCTGACCGGCGATGCCGCGAACAAAGGTGACATTGCCGGTGACGGGGGCATCGAATTCGATCGCCAAGCCCTTGCTATCGCCAGTATTGCTATTCAAGATGTCGCCGTCACCCGAAAGAGTTCCCGACACCAACTGCGATATCGACGCCGACTTGTTTCTGTCTATGGTATTGGCAATGGTATTGACCGCGTAAACACCGGTTTTGGTGTCCTTAGTCGAGGTACCGTATTGCAATTCGGGAACATCGCTATAGGCACCCGTGAGGAAAAGCCGCTTAATCCCATCAAAATCCGAATCCACGGCTTCCTTGAAATCATCCTCGTCTATGGTAAGCAGGCCAGTATTTTTTTCGGAGATGATACCGAGAGCTGCCAGCGAGCTATAGCGAGACAAGCCCTGTTCGCTCAGCTCGCCAATGCGTCCCGTGACCATACTGGTAAGTTGGTCACGTAAGGCGCGAAAGCTGCTATTGTTGGCGAATGGGCCCTTGGTGATCGTCTGTTCATCGCCATTGCTGGATTTGCCGGAAAGCTGGTCGATGAGCGATCCCGACTTATTCGAATTTTGCTTGACCTCGACCTTGCTATTGTCATTGATGAATTTGATGACGCCGTTATAGCTATCGAGAAAGCCCTGCACCTTTTTGATGACGGCATCTTTGTCGAGAGAAAGCGTGAGTTTGACGGATTCGGTTGGGTCGGCCTTCTTCAAATGGAAGGTGGTGCCTACCACGGTTTCCGTATCCTTATTGCCCTGCGACGACATGGCTAGGTCATTGAGCAGATAAAAGGCTTTTTTACCGTTCGAAACCACATTGGTGAAATCGGTTTTCACCTTGCCATTACCCAGATTCAAATTGGATCCCGAGGCGTCGGTATCGGTGAAGGACATGGCCAAGGTGAAATCCGAGGCCCCGCCGGTTAAGTCCCTGATTTCGATTTCACCCGAAGTGTTCAAGGTCACCGCGACATTGGCCGCGCCGCCATAGGCATTTTGAACCGAGGTCAGCAAATCCTGCATGGTCGAGGCCCCGCCAATGGCAAGATTTCCCGAGGAGTCTGCGCCGGCGGCATCGGTTCCCGTCCAGCTGATCACGTCACCCGCGGTGACGGCTTTGTTGGCGCCGATACCATTGAAAAGGGCCGTGCCTGCCAGCAAGGTGGTGGTTGCTGCCGCACCCCCGGCTGCCAAGCGAAAGTCAAAGTCGGTGCGAATGGCCCGTACATCATTGACCAAGCCTAAGCCTGCTCCCAGGGGATCGCCCGTGGTGTTTTCCATGGTGAAGGCGCCTGTGCCTTCGTCCACCGCGGTCAGCATGAGGCGATAATCGCCCGGTCCCGCCTGAAAAATGCTGGCCGAGGCTCCCGCACCCTTGGCGCGATTGATTTTATTGACCACGTCCTTGAGCGAGTCGGTGGTCGCCACCGAAATGGTGACGTCGGTATTCAAAGGATCCGATTCTAGGGATGCGCTCGAGGCCGACAAGGAAAAGGTTCCGCTTGCTCCCATGGCTGTCGCGTAAGACGCGAAAGAGTCGCTCGCCACCTTCAGCGACGTCGCTAAACTACCGACCTTTACGTCATAATTGCCTTCGGTCGCTTCCGAATCGCCGGTGACGGTGACAATGGAATCGTCCGAACTGGTGGTGGCGAAAAGATTCAGGGACTTGATATTGTCCAGACCCGAGGCCGCACTCGACAATTCCTGTAATTTCGTTTTGAGTTCAGTGAACTTGTCGAGCGTAACCTGATAATTGCTCTTGATAATCTCTTCGCGCGAAACGCGCTGCTGTTCCACTTTGACGAGACTGTCAATAATGCCGTTGGTGTCCAGGCCCGAAGCCAAACCTCCAACTGAAATATTATCGGCCATAGTCTTAGGTTGTCCGTGATTCGTCTCCTTTGTTATCGGTCATGGGTATAGCCAGCTTTAGCGATCTACCGCATTCCTTTGTCAAATTTCCCTGGAGACGAAAATCGCCTATAATGAGATGGAAATCAGTTTGCAATAAATTTGAGGTATTTGATACAAATAGTCACTAAAAGTGACTTGTTCTCGATAATAGGCGAACCCTAGGCCCGACTTACCCCACAAAGTTGTCGGATAGTCCCTTTATCCCTCAAGAAATTCAACCATGTGTCACCAAAACGAACGAAATCAAGAAATACGTCACAAAAGTGGCCTTAATTCTACTGGACTTCGTCTCCTACCTATGGTAATTTCTTCGAAATCTAACCCTTGCAAGATGGAATACCTCTTGCTAGGAAACGGTCAACACCTTCACAAGGAAACGCGATGACCTTCGATACGAACGACGAGACCCTCAAGCGCTATCTGGAAGATATCCGCAAGACGAGCCCCATCGATCGCAAGGACGAGCACATGCTCTTCCAAATGTGCCGAGAAGGCAGTCGCGCCGCCCGCGAAAAGCTAGTCTCGGCCAATATGCGCTTCGTGCTCAAGGTGGCCCTGCAATATCGCGGCTGCCCCATTCCTTTGCCCGACCTCGTTAGCGAGGGCGCCATGGGCCTGATTCGCGCCATCGAAAGCTTCGATCATAGCCGCGGCCTGAAATTCATTTCTTATGCCGTGTGGTGGATCAAGGCTTATATCACCCGCGCCATCAACGAACAAGGCTCGCTCATCCGCCTGCCGGCCAATCAGCATCTCCGCGTGCGCAAGGCCCTCAAGGAAAAGAGCAAGGGCAAGGAGCTTTCCGACGACATTCGCGAGCTCATTCAGCTCGGCGAAGCTGGTATCAGCTTCGACGCTCCGCTGAAAACCGATACCAAGACCACTTATCAAGAGGTCTTGCCCGATGAACGCGCCGTGAATCCGGAATCGGAAGCCGAAATTCAAGCCGTCGAGCATCTCGCCAAGGATTTGCTCAGCGAATTGCCCGAGCGTGAAGCCCAAGTCATCAAAGGCTTGTTCGGTATCAATCACGAAGCTCCGCAAACCTTGCGCGAAGTCGGCGAAACGCTGAATATCTCGCATGAGCGCGTCCGTCAATTGCGCGACCAGGCCCTGCGCCGCATCCGCAAGAACAAGAACAAGGAAGTGCTTCGCGAGAAGTATGAAGCTTACTTGCAAGCCTTGAGCTGAAAAGTTCTCGGTGGAAATAAAAAGCCCGGTTCCTCAGGAGCCGGGCTTTTTTTATTTCGGTGGGTGACGAAAAAGGCAGGAGGAAGATCTTGACTCAGTTAACCGCTCCGACCGCGCGTATTCTGGCCATGCTCGAAGGCGTGCGCCGCCATCGCTTAAAACAATTCGTCGACTTGAGCGAGAAGGAAGCTTTTCACATGCCTCCTGGCTTTCGCAACAATATTCATTGGCATGTCGGCCATTTACTGCATGTGCAATTGGCGCATTGGTATGTGAGACGCAATTTGCCACTTCCTGAGAAAGCCCTGGCCATCGACTTCAAGCGCTATTTCCGCGACGGTAAATCACCGGCGGACTATGATGAAAAAACGCCGACGTTTATGGACTTGCTGGCCTTATTCCGCGACTATAGCGAAGACTTGGCGGGGAAATACGGTGATTTTCTCGAAGCACCCATGACTCAAGGCTTCGACTATCTCGGCATGGAATTCAAAACCTTGGCAGATGACTTGTATTTGCTCGTCTATCACGAGGGCGAGCATGGCCCCATGCTCGATCGCCTTTTCAGCGCCCTCGGAAAAAAATCCTGACTTATC
The DNA here is from genome assembly GCA_043753995.1 of Fibrobacterota bacterium. Classification (GTDB taxonomy): domain Bacteria; phylum Fibrobacterota; class Fibrobacteria; order UBA11236; family UBA11236; genus JAYUVP01. The sequence goes on along the minus strand of JAYUVP010000224.1, from coordinate 18,183 downwards.
TGGCTTCTAGCCCAAGTATTTCGCCCGCACATATTCCAGGAATGGCCGCGAAGACAGCGGCGCTCCCGTCGCCTGCAAAACGATTTGTTCGGGCGTGAGCGAACGGCCATGCGCATGCACCTTGATTCGCAGCCATTCGCGCATGGGGGCGAAATCGCCTTTTTCAATGCGGGCATCGAGATCGGGAAATTCGCGTCGTAGCGCCTCAAGCAATTGCGCGGCGATGAGATTACCGAGCGTGTAGGTGGGGAAATAGCCGAAAAGACCGCAGCTCCAATGCACGTCCTGCATGAAACCCTGAGAAGGCTTGGCCGGGACTAAGCCCAGCAAATCGCGCATGCCGTCTTTCCAAGCCGCCTCGAGATCCGAAACTTGCAGGTTACCCTCAAAGAGGGCTTTTTCCAGGCGGAAGCGCAAGACAATGTGCAGGTTATAGCTGACTTCATCGGCCTCGACGCGAATGAAGGAGGGCGCCACCCGGTTCGCCCTACGCCATAAGGCCTCAGCTTGGCAGGACTCGGGCAGGCCGGGAAAGCGTTGGCGTAATTTCGGGGTCAGCCATTTCCAAAAGGGCAAGCTACGGCCGATGGCGTTTTCCCAAAGGCGTGACTGGCTTTCATGAATACCCAGCGACACCGCTTCGGCCAAGGGCGTCAGGGCATATTCGGCGGCAAAGCCCTGCTCATATAAGCCATGGCCGCCTTCATGCAAGGTGCTATAAAGCGCATTCTGAATATCGTCTTCGCGATACCGCGTGGTGAGGCGCACGTCGGAGGCACCCAAGCCTTCGGTAAAGGGATGCGCCGAACTATCGAGACGACCCGCCTGCAAATCAAAACCCATGGCCGCAAGCACCTCTTCATTCATCGCCTGCTGCGCGTCCAGCGGAAAGCGCGCATCGCCCCAGGGCGGAGCCTCGGAAAGAAGTCCCTTCTGTTTTTGCTTATCCACTATGGCAGGAAGCAAGATCGCGGTTTGTTCTCCCAAGGATTCGAGTATGGGCTGAATGGCCGCCACCGTGGCCCCGGATTCGTATTGATCGAGCAAGGCATCGTAGGGATGTGCCACCGGTCCTAGGCAGGCGATTTCCTTTCGCTTCAATTCCACCATCCGCTCAAGCCAAGGCAAGAAAGTCGCCGCGTCTTCGCGGGATCGGCAATCGGCCCAGGCTTGTTGCGCCCGAGAGCCCACTTCGGCCATCTCGGCCGCGAGGCTCTCGGGTATTTTCACCGTCTTGTCGCGGTCACGGCGTAGGGCCGCGAGGCAAGCTCTTTGTGTGCTCGACAAATTCACGGAAGCTTCAGCTGCGGAAAGCCTATCGCCATAGGCCTCGTCCACGGTGCGTTGATGCATGACACGCGACAAAGCCGAAAAGCCGCGCGCACGGATTTCGCCGCCCTTGGCCGGCATCATGGTTTCTTGATCCCATCCCAAAAGCCCGGCCGCCGAGCGCAAGGCATAGCTATCACGGACATATTCCAGCAGGGTTTCATAGGCATTGGGCATGGCGGCTCCGCGAAAGTCTTAGAGAGATTCAAAATACGCACGGAAGGGGCGGGCGGCTGACATTCCCCTCTCGAAAAGAACTCGCGGGTCCTCACTCGCTTTGCTCGCTGCGAAGCGAGTCCTTTTCGAGACGTCCACCGCCGCCCTTAGCCTTAGCGCGCGCGCAATCCCCAGAGCAATCCACCCCCTGGTTGCCTTAACTCCGCGAACAGGAAGGCGCCAAGCGCCGACCGCCTTCGCGGCCCCAGGGAAAGGCCTGCGGCGCGTAAGGAGCCTAAAGCCGTCCTCCAGGCGCCGAGTCTCCCGGGCTAGGCGAGGGGCCGGCCGTGAGAGCCTGAAAAAAGGGCTCGCTCCGCAGGCCGATGGCCTCAAAGCATTTCCCTGGGGGTTGCGGGGGCAAGGCCCCTGCGAGAGGGGGTAGGCCGAGACCCCGCAGGTGAGGGATTCCCCAGGGTTAGACCTCCGGCGCACAAGGGGCTTAAGTCGTCCTCCAGGCGCCGAGTCTCCCGGGTTGTGCGAGGGGAGGCGGTGAGCGCCTGAAAAAGGCTCGCTCCGCAGGCATGGCCCCCAGGGAAAACCCCCAGCCGAGGACCGCGAGCCTTTTTTCATGGCCGAACATCAGCCGCCCCGTACACACCGAGGAGGCTTGGCCGAGGGGGACACTTCCCCGCCACCCAATAATCGTCATGCGGAGGATATTAAAGCAGAAGTATTTTTCAGGGACATGCCATTTTGAACCTTGATCACGGCCAGGATGTCATTTCTGGCCCATCCCCCACGGAGAATTTCCATGCGTCCTATCTATTTCCTAAGTGCCGTTCTGTCTCTGGCTTCCCTGCCCTGGGCGCATTTGACCCCCAACTCATTTAAAACGTCCAAGGCTGGCCCTTACAAGGCTGGAGATACCATTACCGTGACTTATGGCATAGGGGTGACACATGGCGGTGTCAACGTGGACTTTTCCTCGAATGGAGGAAATACCTGGACAACCATTAAGGCCAATCTCCCAGGCGGCAATTCTGGAAACTCTTCCTACAAGTGGCCCGTAACACAAGGCCCAACCCAGCAAGGCAAGTTGCGCATTTGCCAAATGGGCGGCTCGACTCCTTGCGTTGATGCCAATAAAACGGACAATCCGTCCGGAGGCCCAAATTATTGGCTCATCAGCCCCGTGTTCACCATTGAGGCCGTCACGGCACTGGAGTCACGAGTGAATGAGGCGACTCCCGCCTTTTCGCAAAGCACCGCAGGAATGGTAGAGCTTGCTTTTACTATGGCTTCGGAAGGCCCCGTCCGCTTGGACGCCTATGACGCCAGCGGTCGCAACGTCGCTGCCCTATTCGAAGGACGATACGCAGCAGGTTCCCATCGCCTATCTCTCTTTGCCGAGACTCTGCGCGTTCATCCCGAATGGATTCTGCGTCTGACCACGGCCGGACATATCCAAACCTTGCGCTAATAGCGCACTCATTGGACGGGCGTCTGACGTTTCCGTCATCCGAAGAGACTCGTAAGTCCTCACTCGCTTCGCTCGCTGCGGAGCGAGCCCCTTCGGAAACGTCCACCGCCGCCCTTAGCGCGCGACGAATTTCCCTGAAAAATCCGCTCCTTAATTAGGCTCCGCGAACAGGAAGGCGCCAAGCGCCGACCGCCTTCGCGCGGCCCAGGTTTAAGCTACCGGCGCCCACTGGGGCTCAAGTCGTCCTCCGGGCGCCGAGTCTCCCGGGTTGTGCGGAGGGGCGGCGGTGAGCGCCTGAAAAAAGGGCTCGCTCCGCAGGCCGATACCGTCGAAGCATTTCCCTGGGGGCCGAGGACCGCGAGCCCTTTTTTCATGGCCGAACATCAGCCGCCCCGTACCTACCGAGGAGGCTTGGCCGAGGGGGACACTTCCCCATCAATCTATTTTTGTCCGATGTCTAAAAGTTTTATGCTGGCCGCCGTGCAATCCAAAGGCAATGCTCTATTGCCCGATCGCTTTCAACATCTTGTCGTCTTGATTGCGCGTGCGGCGCGAGAGGGTGCGCAAGTCGTGCTATTGCCCGAATTGATTTTGCACGATTATTTCTGTATTGAGGAGCATGCCCGGCACCTGGATTTGGCGCATGATTTGGAAACGGCTCCCATGCAGGCCTTGCAGGCCTTGGCCAAGGAAAAGCAAATCGTTTTGGTGGTCCCTTTTTACGAGCGGCGCGCGGCGGGGCTTTATCACAATAGTGCCGTGGTTTACGATGCGGATGGATCGGTGGCGGGCCTTTATCGCAAAATGCATATCCCTGACGATCCCGGTTTTTACGAGAAGTTTTATTTCACGCCCGGCGACATGGGATTCAAATCGATACGTACGCGTTACGGTAACCTAGGCGTTCTCATCTGTTGGGACCAGTGGTATCCCGAGGGCGCGCGCCTTACGGCTTTGGCCGGCGCCGATTTGCTGCTCTTCCCCACCGCCATTGGCTGGGACGATGCCGAGTCGGAAAACTTGCCTCCTGGCGACAGCCGGGTGCTGGAACAGCGCCACCTGGAAGCCTGGACGACCATACAGCGCAGCCATGCCATTGCCAATGGCCTCTATGTCGCGGCAGCCAATCGCATTGGGCGCGAAGGCCATTTGCGCTTCTGGGGCAATAGCTTTGTCGCCGGGCCCGAAGGAGAAATCCTGGGGCGTATGGGCGATGACAATGAGGGCTATGTCCTGGCTGAAATCAATACGCAACGCAGCGAACAGGCGCGCCGTACCTGGCCCTTCTTGCGTGACCGCCGCATCGATGCCTACGGCGACATCACCAAGCGCTGGAGAGATTGAGCGATAACCCATGAATTTGATTCAACCTGCTTTCGATACCGGGATCCAACCGGAAATGCTCAATCCCCTGCAAGCCCCAGGGCAAGGCCTGCGCCTGCCCGCCGAATGGGAAAAACAGGCGGCGGCGTGGTTCACCTGGCCGCAAAACGATGCCACCTGGTCGCCGGTGCGTGAGGGGGCCGAGCGGGCTTATCGCACCTTTATCCGCGAGGCTTTGCGCTTCACCGATGTTTGCCTATTGGCCGGAACGCCGAAGTTACGGGAGGCTTTGCAAAAAGAATTTGATCCGGTAGCCAAGGCGGGCGGACATCGCATCGACGTTTTGCTTTGCCCCACCAATGACAGTTGGATCCGCGACTATGGCGCTCTGACTGTGCGTGCCCAGGATGGCTCCTTGGCCACTCTGGATTTCCGATTCAACTCCTGGGGCGGCAAATACCCACCTTGGGATAGCGACGACGCCGTGGCGCGCTTCATGGCCGCTTACCGCAGCCGTCCCTGCTATTCCCTGCCCGTGGTTCTTGAAGGCGGATCGATTGACGCGAATGGGAAAGGCCTGCTTTTGACGACAAAGCAATGCTTGCTCAATCGCAATCGCAACCCGCAATACGATCAGGGCCAAATCGAAACCATTCTGCATCACTGGCTCGGCATTGACTCCGTGATGTGGCTGGGAGACGGCATTGACGGCGATGACACCGACGGCCATGTCGACGACTTGGCTCGATTCACCGATGAGAAAACGGTGGCGGTGGCTATTGAAACCGATTCGCGGGACGAGAATTATGCTCCGCTCAAGGCCAATGCCGCGGCCTTGGAAAAAATGGCTTCGGCCAAAGGCCTGGAAGTGGTGGAAATGCCCATGCCAAAAAAGCTTGAGGTGGCGGGATTGCGCGTACCCGCGACCTACTTGAACTTTCTGATTCTCAATGATGCCGTGCTAATGCCGGTCTTTTTGGATCGCCGTGACGATCGCACTTGCGACACCATGGCCGGGCTTTTTCCGGATCGCAAAATCATCCCCTTTGATGCGCGCCACTTGGTTTTCGGCCAAGGGGCCGTTCATTGTTCATCCATGCAAGAGCCTGCGACATGAACCAAGGTCAAGGCCCAACCTGGTTGCGCGTCGACCTAACCTTCGCCGATCAACTTTGGTTTTTCGCTTTGCCTTATGCTCTTTATGTGGGAGGCAATGCCCTGCATCCTTGGCTCGGACGCACCGGTGCCGCGGCGACGGGTGGCGCGCTTAGCGCTGGAGCCTTGCTGCTTTTCGCTATGCAAAAACGGTATCGCGGACGCTTGAGCCTGAACGGCGGCGACGTGGGGCCTATTTTGCTTTGGGGTCTCGCCGCGCTAATCGCTTGGCTGGGGCTTTATTGGGGCTGCTTGCGCCTAGGAACCCTTTTCTCGGGCACAACTGCACCGGTGAACACGCAGGATACGTATTCTCTAGGTTACCTCGTCGTTCGGGGATTGGCCTCGACCCTGGTCATCCCCTTCGCCGAAGAGCTTTTCTGCCGCGCGTTTTGCCTTGACTTGGGATCCGCTTATGGACGGCGAAACCGGCAATCGCAAGGCCTTTTGGATAGCCATCCGGAATCCTTAAGCCAAACGTCTTGGCTTGGCATCGGGGCGCTCTTGGCTGGTTTGATTTTCACCTTGGGCCATCCCCTGTCGGCTTGGCCGGCCGCGGCGGTTTGGTTCGCCATGACGCAAGTGCTTTACCAGAAAACCGGGAATTTATTCGCGGTCATTGTGGCTCATGCCCTGGCCAATGGCCTCATTGCCCTGCTGGTGGCCAAGGCGGGATGGCACTGGCTTTGGTGATTCCACCGGGAAAGAATTAGGCGGTCGGAGGCCGCCGAAACCATGCTCTAAGCTTCGCCCGGCTCGCCCGATTTTTCATCCATGCGGGCTTCCAAATGCACGGTGATGCCGTTCTTTTTCATCATGTCATACAAGGTGGGCCGCGTTAGACCCGTGACCTTGGCGGCCAGGGAAATATTGCTTTTGGCTTGCTTGAGTGCATTGAGGAGAAAATTGCGGTCGAACATTTGCCGGGCATCACGATAGCTCATGATGGTGAAGGCCGTTTCGCTCAACTCCAAGTCCTCGTTCTCGATCACCTGGCCTTGGCAAGTGATGGACGCGCGATTGAGTTTGTTTTCCAACTCTCGCACATTGCCCGGCCAACTGTAATTTTCAAGTAAGCGCTCGGCGCGTTTCGAAAGCCGCAAACGAGGCGAACTGAATTTGACGCGATTGCGCTCGATAATGGCCTGAGCCAGGCTGGGAATGTCGTCCTTGCGGTCACGCAAGGGCGGCATGTATATCTCGAATTCGGAGAGGCGATAATAAAGATCGGTGCGCATCACGCCATTGTCTTTTTCCGACAAATTGGTGCGATTGGTGGCGGCGATAATGCGCACGCTTAAATTGCGGAAAACCGTTTCGCCAATGCGCTGTAGCTTCTGATCCTGCAAGAAGCGCAGCAGCTTGACCTGCAATTGCAGAGGCATTTCCCCGATTTCGTCTAGGAAAAGCGTGCCATGATTGGCCGATTCGATAAGACCCATTTTGTCGCTCACGGCCCCAGTGAAAGCGCCGCGCACATAACCAAATAGCTCACTCTCCATCAGGCTTGCAGGAATGGATCCGCAATTGATAGGCACGAAAATCGAATTCTTGCGTTTGCTGTGATAATGAATCGAACGGGCGCATAATTCCTTGCCCGTGCCCGATTCGCCGGTGATGAGAACGCTCACGTCATTGCCAGCGAGCTTTCGAATCAAGTCGAAAATTTTCCGCATGGGCTCGCTACGCCCTATCATGAGGAAATCCTGATCGGTGGGTAGGCCGGCCGCGACGACGGTGTCAGTGGGCTTTTCCAAGGCGGCGATACGCACGGCCCTTTGCAGAATCACGCGTAACTCGTCGATGTCGACTGGCTTATTCAAATAATCGAAGGCGCCTCTTTCGACGGCTCGAGTTCCAAGATCAGAGCTGGTATTAGAAGTGATGACCACGATTTTCGCATTACGATCTTCGGTCAGAACAGCATCGATGATTTCCAGTCCGCGCTCGGGCTTGTTTTCCAAACCCATGTCGAGGCAAACGATTTGCGGTTTTTCCTGGCGGTATTCGCGCAAGGCCGAATCCAAGGTCTCCGCTTCGCTGACCTCATATTCATTGCCCAATGCCCATTTCATCTGCTCGCGCAGGCCCACATTGTCTTCGACCAAAAGCAGCTTTACCATGCGCTCCCCGTATAGCACGCGCCTAGGCGCATCGTTACAAAACTAATCCTACTCAACTGTCCCTCCTGCAGGCAACAGCAAACAAAAGGTGGTGCCCATGCCTTTCTCCGACCGGCACAAAATCCTCCCGCCCATTTTCTCCATAAGGGTGCGGCATTGGTAAAGGCCTATCCCTACCCCTTTTTCCTTAGTGGTGGCAAAGGGCTGGAAAAGACGCTTGCGAACAAATTCGGGATCCATACCCGGTCCTTGATCCCGCACCATCACGTAGGCTGAAAAGCCGGTGAAAAAACGGTCCCCCCCGCCAGTCATGCTTCGGACCGAATCCGGTATGGCCAAGACCAAGGATCCGTAATGAATGGAAAGTGCACCCTGATTGCCCATGGCCTCCAAGGCATTCTGAATCAGATTTTTGACCACGAAAAACAAAGACTGGGAGTCGAAAGAGGCTGATAATTCTTCGCCGCCAACCCCTTCACCTTCCCGGCCTTCCTGATTCAGTTCGAAGCGCAAACCCTCGATTTGTCGCAAGCCCGAATTTTGCGCCACGTTTTCAAGTACGGGCCGAATGGGCTGGCCGCGGTTTATAGCTTCGGGCTGCCTTGGCGCCACAGCAAGGCGATCAATCAAGCCTTGCAGGGAAGTGGCCGAGCTGCGAACCGAAGTGAGCATGCTGCGCTGAAAGGCAGGATTCTCCATATTGCGATCGGCATTACGCAATAGCAAATTGAGGGTGGCGATTTGATTCTTGATGTCGTGAATAATGAAACTCGCGACATGATGAAAGGATTCAAATTGTTTTTGCTCAATGCGGGCTTCGAGGACGCGGCTCTTGAAAACCACATCGCCAATCGAGGTGGCAAAGGCTCCTATCAAGGCCAAATCCTCGGCGTCGAGGACTTGGCGCTTACCTCCCTGGAGAGCTAAAACACCCACCAAATCGCTACCGACGCGAATAGGGAAAGCCGCGTCAATATTGAGATCCAAGAGCAAGGCCTCACCCCGGGCCGCATGCATGCGAGCACCGCCTTGGGAGAGCGGCGCCTTGAAATCCAGAGGAGGACCCTCTTCCTCAAAAACGCGCACCAGGGGGCTATCCCCCGACAGTTTTAAATCACCACGGAAAGACGCTTCTTTGTTTTGATGAACATAAAAGTCGCCGTCTTGGGGATTGCGCAGAAAGCAAAAGGCATCTTCCACGGTCACGGAATATTTCATGTTTTCCACAAGCTCCGTGACGACCCCCTGCACATCCCCTTCGGCGGCGATGGCGCGATGCAGGCGAAAGAATTGATCCTGATAGTCATACTTCGAAGAATAAAGCCGCGCATTCACGAAGCGGCTGATGCGACGGCGCATGGTGCCCGATCCCAGCGCCAAAACAGCAATGAAGCACAGGGAAAATCCGCCCAAATACATTTCGAATTGATTGAAGTCGACACTTAAGGCTTGAAATACCGTCACCGTCACGGCCACGGCCAAAAAGGCCGCGCCGGTCATGAATAAGGTGACCGAGCTATAGACGGTGTCGCGAGGGATGGTGATGCGCTCACTGCCAAGGCGGTAACGCAGGAAACCCAGCAATACCACCGGAAAAACCACGCCATAAACCACCGAACTGGCTTCGATATAATGCGGCGGGAGAGTGCGGTAAAGCAGGGCCCGGCCGAAGGCTAGAATGTGAAAACCGCAGAGCCAGAAAAGGCCAATGAAAACCAAACGACCTATACGGCGCTGATATTCCTCCGCGAAGCGGTAGGTGTTTTCAAGCAAGTACAAGGCACCGACGGCATTTAAAAGGATGGTGGCCGGTATCCATGATCCTATCCAGGAAAAAGCCGCCTGGCCCTTTAAGTCCAAGGCATGTCCGGTAGGCAAGGCCGCCAGGGCCATGGCGAGGAGGTTAATCGATATGAGTATCCGCCAAGGACGTGGGCCGGAAAATCCCAGCAAGCCCGCGTCTGGGGAATCATTGCCATGCAGAAAGCGCCGCGCGACTTGCAATATTCCGAAGCAAATCAGTAAGTCGACGAGCAGGATCGATCGCAGCGCGATTTCCCGGTGAGGCAGGGTGAAGTCGCCTGTGGCCACCATGCCCAGCCACAAATGCAGAACAACCAGAGTGCTTAAACCGAGAAACCAAAGGCTTTGGTGCTTGCGATAACTGCGAAGCTGCACCGAAACGCCGAGGCCCAGATTCAACAGGGAGGCCACGACGAGAAATGCGATGAGTATCATGCCGAGTCACCCTCAATACCGGAGGGGTCTCCCAGTCTTTTCATGCCGACGCGGATTCCGAGGCCTCACCTGAATCGCGAGGTTTTGGTTTGGGCTTGGCTTTCGTCGCCTTGACCTTGTTCACCTCGGGCGTTCGCGAACCGGTTGGGGGACGTAAGGCGCCTTCACGATAATAGGCTGAATATTTTTGATAGCGGTCGTCCTCGAAGGGCGAATGACGAACTCCGTTGAGCACGGTGGCCACACGCACATGCCGATCGCGTAGCACCTGCAAGGCTTCGCGGGCGGCCGAGACGGGCGTTATTCCCGATCGAGTTACGAAAAGCACGCCGTCGACGATTTCAGCCAGGGAGAGCGGCTCCGGCGTGATCATCATGGGCGGGGTGTCGATGATAACGACATCGAATTGCTCTTTCGCCATGTGCACGAAAGCTTTGAAGCGATCGGAGCTCACCATTTCACCCGCATTGGGATTATTCACTTTGCGAGGAACAAGCACCAAGCCGTTTTGCAGGCTGGGCACGAAACAGAGCGAGGCCGCTCCCAAAAATTCATTCATGCTCAGATCTTCCTGGCTGAGCATTTCATCGAGGCCAGTCGAAGGGGTGGCATTGAAGACTTGGGCCACGCGTCCCAGGCGGAAGTCGGCATCGATGAGCAAGGTGCGCTTTCCTTTGCGGGCAAAGGTCAGAGCGAGATTGGAGCAAGTGAGGGTTTTGCCTTCGCCGGGTTGAGTCGATGTCACCAGCAATACCAGGGATTGGGGATTGCTGGGATTGCGATAAAAGCTTTCGGCTTCTTCGCGAATCAGGCGATAAGACTCCAAGTCGCCGAGCTTATACGACTTGCCAAAAAAAAGCAAAAGGGATTCGACCTCACCCGGCGTAGAAGGCGCAGGGGATGGCGTATTTCTCCCAAAGAATTTTTTCGGTTTTCCCGATTCGGGTGACGTGCCTTGAGAAATACTGCCTAAGACCTTGACCTTTAAAAGCTTTAAGATATCGTCCTTGGTGTAAACCCTGGGGAATACCAGGGAAAAGCCCGCGAAAAGCACCGGCACTACGAAAAAAAGCAGGGCTATCACCGCGCCTGCGACGATAAGCCTGGACTGGAGCATGGGCGGAAAATAAATCGCAGGCCTGGCCACATCGACGACCGTGACCTTGAAAAATTCCGACCCGGTCACGAGCTTGGCGCGATTGTAAGATTCCAGCACGCTATTATAAGTCTGCTCATTGTTGTTGTTGACGCTGGTAAGACGATCCAGTTCCAACCGCACCTTCACCGGTATTGTGGGGGCCACCGTTGGCGCGGAACGCGCGAGGGCGACACGCAAATCGGATAGCTTCTGATCTATGGTGCGGATTAAATCCGCCTCGGCCTTTTCCATATCACTGTAGAGCGTTTTTTTCTGCTCGTCGATTTCAAGGAGACGGGGATGACCCAGACCCAGCTGGCTGCTGAGAGCATCCTGCTGACTCTCTATTTCTAGAAGCCGCGATCGCAATATGCTCGCCTTGGGATCGCCCGCCTCAGCCATGGCTCCCAATACTTCTCCTGCCCAGTAATAATATTCCTTGGTTTTACCGGCATCGGGCTTGGCTCGATAGGCGGCTTGAACCCTCGATTTTCGAGCCTGAGTGAGATCCGCTTCCTGACGCGCATTGAGATAAGCAAGATTATCTCCCGCCGTATTGGCGCGCTGGTCCACTACCAGCTCAGGGTGTTCCCCGTAAAATTTAGAGACCTCGTCCTGACTTTTTTCCAAACGACTCTTCGCCAACTCGAGGTCTTTTTCCATTTGGGCGAGGACGCCGACATTCTGAACCTCGGTGGTGCCGTAATAAATTTGCAGAAACTCTTCGCGCAATTCATTGAGGATTTCGGCCACTAGATAGGGGTCACGGTTTTTTAAAGACACATGAAAATTCGACGCGCCAATCGGCCTTACGCTGAAACTTTTATTGACAGCCTGAATACCTTCCTCAAGGGTGATGAACTCCATTTCAATCCTGGATGAATTCTGCCTTTTCAAATACTCAGGCTTAAACTCAAGCACTAATCCCGGGACCTTGATAACCCCATCCTTAATCGGGCCCTGGAATAGGGGATATTCTTCTTGACCATCGCGAGGGAGGTAGGAGAGGATAGCCTTGCCTGAATTCTGTAGGGTCAAGGTGTATACCCCAAGGCCCAGGTCTTCCGAATACTGAGTGGACTGGAAAATGTCCCTACGAAATGCCTCGGGGGTAAGGATATTCAAGCGCAGAGACAGTTTATCGATGGTCGCCTTGACCACCTGAAAACTATTGAAAATGCTGATAATGCTTTCCCCTTGAGTAATAGCGATATCGCGCATCACATTGGTCTGGGCGCCAACCACCGCAGGAAAACGCATCACCGTGGTGGCGGTATAGGAGCGGGGCAAATCAAAAACGGAAAGCAGTATTCCTACGGGAAGGCTGATCACTAGCCATACCACCAACACTGCCCACTTGCGTAGCCATACGACATGTAGGAGAGAGAAAATGGAGGGGAGAATGAATTGCGAGCTGCCGGAATTGCTTACATCGTCAGATCCCGAGCCCTCAGGCGAAGGAAGCTTGGTACTGTTCATTGGACTCAAGAATAGCTATAAGTAGGTATCTCTTTCTCGGACCCAATATGAATCGTAAACTTCTCATCGCTATCATCGTTTTACCCCTACTTGCCGTCGCGGCATTCCTTGCTTATCAAAATACGCCCACCAAACGTTATGCCCGGCATCTCGTGAAGGCAAGGCTATTCTCACAAGAGGGCAATTTGACTGCCGCCCGCTTGGAATATGAAAAGGCTTACAATGCCACCGAAGGATATACACCCTGGGCCTCGGTCGAAGTCCTTGAATTCAGTAATCGCGTCAGCTTCAGCGAAAAGAACCCCGAAGAGGCCCAGAGCAATACCCGCAAGTTCGTGGAAAAATATCCCGACAACATTAACGGCCGATTGATTTTAGCCGACCTATGCATGCGAATGGGTGACATTCAAGGTGCATTTCGCGAAATCGAAGCCATTTTGACTCAGGATCCTGACAATTTCAAAGCCCGGGTCCTTCTGATTCAAATGCGGACTTCCCAGGGACGCCTCGACTTAGCGGAAGAACAATTGCGCTATCTAGCTGAGAAAAACCCCGATTCTCTGCAGACCACCATCCCCTTGGCCGAAAACTTGTTGCGTCAGGGTAAAGGCGCGGAGGCACGAACCAGCCTGCAAGCGGCCCTAACCAACCATGCCGACGATCCCAGACTCAAAATGCTTATGGTGGACAGCTACCTGGCTGAGCGTAAAATCGATTCGGCCCAAGCTTTATTGGCTTCGTGGCGGCAAGCCGATCCCAAAGTTTCCTTGGCAATACAGGTCCGATCGGCACGACTATTAGCCCTGCAAGGGTTATGGAATGACGCCTTGATTTCTTTGGCCGAGTTTCGCGAAAAATCCGAAACCAATTTGCCAGCATTGGAGCAAATTGCCCTGATATATGTTCAAAAAGGCGAATATGATTCGGCTTTAAAGGTCTTTGAGATCATGGGCGAAGCCAAACCCTCGCTGCGCGGCGGACTAAAAAGGCTGGGGGTTTATCTTCATCTTAAGAATGGCAACCCCGCCAAAGCTCTTGAGGAAATCAAAGGCTTGTCCATTGGTGATAAAGCTGGGGCCTTATTGCCTTTGCAAATCGCAACCTATCTCGCACTCGATCAGGGTCAAAAGGTCGACGAAATTTTGTCTCAAGCGCCTGATTCGGTCAACCAGGCCATGCAAAAATTCAGAGCGCAATTGGAACCCGACGCGAAGTATATCGGGTATTGGGCTCTACTGAATTTTTATCAACTCACCAACCAAAGCTGGCCCTCATTCCAAACCTTGAGAGACTGGCAAAAGCAATGGCCGAAAAATCGTTTAGCCACCAAACTTTTTGCCGCCAATCTGACTCAATTGAGACTGCATGCCGATGCCCTGAAAATGTTGGAAAGCCTTACGGATACTTCCCTGGCGCACCAAGAAGATTTGATTCGACTCCATCTCGCCGTTGGGAAGCGTGACCGAGCCTCCGCGATGGCCAAAGCCCTGAGTCAGGCCCATCCCAAAGAGGGTGGCTTGCGGCAATTGCTTGGCGATCTAGCCCTCGAAGCGGGTCGCTCCCAGGAAGCGACGGCCTATTATGAGGAAGAATTAAAACTTCAACCGAAGAATATTGCTGTCGTCAATAACCTGGCCTGGGAATACGGGGTCACGCAAAAGGATTTTGCCAAAGCCAAGCCGTATCTCGACCAACTCAAGGCGATGAAACTTCTGGATCCTCGCATTTACGATACCATCGGTTGGGCCATGGTACTGGGAGGCCAGAATGATTCCGCCAAAGCTTATTTGAAAACCGCCCTGGACCTGGTTCCCGATCACCCCACCTTTAACTTTCACGAGGCCTATCGGTTGGCCATCACTGGCGATAAAATCCAAGCCAAGAAAAGGGTCGAGTCGGCATTGCGGGCTCGCACTTTTCCTGAAAAAGCATCCGCCGATAGCCTGAGCCGCACCCTATAATCCCATCCTAGGCCATGGCGACACTCTCCCCAATTCGAACCCAAAAGTCCCCCATCCTTTGGGGCCTTTTCGCTGTTCTTTGCCTTTGGAATTATTGGCCCACTTGGAAATGGATTATCGCCCGCTGGGAAGAGGCGGAATCCTATATGTCCCATGGCTGGCTTATAGTGCCGATTTCGGCTTATTTGCTTTGGCAAGTTCGGGGAAAATTGGGCCCTCGCGAACAGGCGGGCTGGACACCTCTGCTGCTTTTCGGCCTTGCGCTTTTTCTCCACTTTCTCTCGGGCGTCGCCGATGTTTCTTCGATATCCGGCTTTACCATGGTTTTGGCAATCTTCGCCTTTTTTTGGATGGTGGAAGGCTGGAAGCGTACTCAAATCGCATGGTTTGCCATCTTCTTTCTCGTTTTCATGATCCCTCCACCTGAATTTGTAATCAGTGGCATCAATTTCCGATTGAAACTCGTCGCTGCCGACATTGCTGCCCTCCTCCTCAATGTCACGGGTTTGGGAGCCATACGCGCCGGTTCCTTCATGATTTTTGGCGAACAAAGGCTGGCCATCGGCGACGTTTGCTCGGGACTTCGCAGCTTGCTTTCTCTCATGGCCCTGGGAGTGCTTTATGCCTACTTGATTCGCGATAAAGGCTGGAAGCATGTTGTCGCCATTTTGATAGCCACGGCCCCGGCCGCGATTCTGGGCAATGGCATTCGCATAGGCCTGGTCTGCTATTTGGTTCACGGATTTGGGCCAGAGAAAGTTTTTAAACCCATCGTCGGAGACTGGGATTTGCATTTGATCACCGGAGGCATCATTTTTGGCTCGGCTCTCGCCTGTTTGCTCAGCGTGAGCTGGCTAATGGATAAGCTCACCGTGAAAAAGCTGGCAATTCCCCGTCAGGACATCCCAGCATGAAAAGGTTTTTTCCCTGGGCCGCTTTAATCGCGCTTGGACTTTCCGCATTACTCACCCAAGCCATCCTCTTTAAACAAGTCGTTCAAGGGCATACCGATCTCACCCGGCAATTGCCCGAACAATTAGGCGATTGGGTCACGGTGCAGACGTTTTCACCCAGCCCACAAGAAATTCGTGGCCTCGAAACCCAAGACATGATTCGCCGCGTCTATTCCAATGGGCGGCTTTCAGTGGAATTAGTCGTTGCTTATATCGCCCATAGCAGCCGTAAATCGGCTCATGCCCAAGAAGCCTGCTTGCGAGGGGCGGGAGCCTTGGTCAGCCAAATCGACGACATTCATTTTGAAACTCCAGCCATTTCAGGAAAACGCATCCACCTTCAATTCCAAAATCACAAGCAGTGGGTGCTCTACTTTTATAAGATCGGTGACCTTTATACGGCTGACTATTTGTGGTCCAGTTGGCTAATGTTTTTTGGGGGGTTGGCCGGAAAAGAGCAAAAAGGAACCGCCCTGATCCGCCTTACCACCCCAGAATACCCAGGGGAAAGCCTGGTCGTAGCAACGGAACGACTGCGGCAATTCAGCGAACTCATCATTCCCACCTTGCAAGCCACCTTACCTTGAAACAGGTGAAAATTAAACCGACAGGATTCAGAGAATTTGACAATCACGGGTCGCTGGACCCTACTTTTTCCCAATTCTGACCACTTTCTCTTTGGCACGGGGCTTGCATTCTTTGGTCCTTGTGGCGAAAATCGCCCAACCCTAAGGAATCAAAAAAATGAAGCTACATACCCTCATTGGAAGCATCGCCGCTCTAGCAGCTGCTACTTGGGCCGCTCCCACCTTGAATCAAGTGACCGGCTGGTCCTTGGCCACCAATGTTAGCGATGGCGGCGCCGAAGCTGTTGTCCTCACCGATGTCGACGGCTATAACGATGACGCCACCGCTTTCTTGTTTTTTGAATTCGCTGGCTTGGCCGACCAAAACACCTTCGGCATGTATGGTTATACCGCGAATCCCGATGGCACCATCACCATCGGCAATACCCTTCAATTGTTCGCAGGTTCGGCATCGGCCATTTCTTCGGCTACGGTTCAATGGAATTCCGCTCACACCACGGTCACCAATACCAGCTCGGGCGCCACCGCCAATATCGGCTTGAATTTTGGATTCTACGTTTCCCGTCCCGGCTTTGTGGCCTATACCCACAGCGCTTTGAATACTGGTGCAGCCGACATGGCCTTGATTTTCGACACCCAAACCAATGGCGCTTGGCAATTGTTTGGTTCGGACGTTGTGGTGGCCTTCGAAGACTGGTATGGCGGTGACAATGACTATAACGACCTCGTCGTTGGCGTCTCCGACGTGGCTCCCGTTCCTGAGCCCGGCACTCTCGCCCTCCTCGGCATCGGCTTGTTCGGCATCGGCTTTGCCGCCCGCCGTCGCAAGTCTGCATAATTCAAATTTCAGGTTTTCATCGAGGGAGTCCGCAAGGGCTCCCTTTTTTTGTTTTAGCGGATGACCTTTCTCCCCGAAGTTGCACGAGCCTATATTGCCATTCCCATGAATCCTTGCATTGCCCATTTAACGCTTGCCTTGCCCGTGGGGGGAACCGAGCGCTTGGTCGAGTCCATGATGCGGCGCCCGCCCGAGGGTTGGCGCGCCATTGGCATTTGCCTCGACTCGCTCGGCGACTTGGGCGAAGCCCTGAAGCGCGAGGGCTTTCCGCTTTATCTCACCGGGCGCAAACCAGGTTTTGATCTCAGTCTACCCCGAAGCATCGCGGCGATTTGTCGGCGAGAAAAAGTTTCGGTTTTGCATTGCCATCAATACTCGCCTTGGGTTTATGGGGTCCTGGCTCGCCTATTCATGCCGAGCCTCAAAGTCCTACTCACCGAGCATGGGCGTTTTCATCCCGACATCGCCTCGTCTAAGCGCCGGGCTTTCAATCGTGTTCTCGCCCCCCTCACCCACCGGTTTATTGCCGTCTCCCCCGCCGTCACCGAAGCCTTGGTGAAGGTGGATGCCTTTCCGCGAAAGCGCGTCGAGGTGGTTTACAATGGTATTTCCGTTTCTCAGACTTCAGAAAGCCGCGCCGCGATTCGCCAACGCCTCGGCCTCCTATCCGATGGGATATATGTGATTCTTTGCGCGCGCTTCGACACCATCAAATGGATAGAGGGCCTGGTCCAGGCTTTTGCCAAGGTGAATGCCCAGGAGCCCAAGGCGCGCCTGATATTGGTCGGTGATGGCCCGGAACGGCCTCGCATTGAGAAGGAAATCGCCGACCATCAATTGGGTGAGGTGGTGCACCTCGCCGGCTTTCGCCATGACGTGGCCGATTGGCTAACGGCCAGCGATATTTACACCTTGCCCAGCCATAGCGAAGGCACCAGTGTCAGTCTCATTGAGGCCATGGCCAAGGGCTTGCCCGCCGTTGCCACGCGCGTGGGCGGCACCCCCGAGGTTTTGGCCGAAGGCGAAACCGGCTTGCTGACTCCCCGCGCCGATGTCGATGCCCTGGCGCAGGGACTGCTGACCTTGGTGCGCGACCCAGCCCTGCGCTTGCGTTTCGGAACCGCCGCCAAGGCGCGCTATGCCGCTATGTTTCGCCCGGAGTCCATGCTGGAAAAGTATGCCGCCATCTATCGTGAACTTGTCAAAGCAGGATAGGCTCGGTGAAAGCAAAACTCAAAACCTGTCTTTATGCCTTGGCCATGCTGGCCGCCTTGCCCTGCCTGCTTTGCTACCGCCTCAGCGCCTTGCTGATCGGCCGTAATGAAGCCTTTTACGGCGCTAGTCAGGGCTTGGCCTTGGTGCCCGGTCTTCTCGGCGCCTATTTGCGCTGGGGCTTTTATCGCTGGACCCTCAAGCATTTGGG
>JAYUVP010000223.1:0-13143 GCA_043753995.1 Fibrobacterota bacterium | reverse complement strand
AGCGCACTTAGGAGGAAAATTATCTGGCTCTTCGGGGAGCCCGCCTGTCGAATGTACCGAGTAAATCCAAAAATCAGTTTTGGGGTCTAGGAATGTGGGAATTATTACTCCGGCTCCGAAAATCCGCTGGACGACCCTATCTTCAATGCAACTATTCCCTTGGGTGAAACTCCCGCAGGACCCGTACCTGTCGATATTCCCTTGCGAAAAATCGAACTGGAGCTTGGATTTCCCCCGGGCTTTCAAATGGAGCAGGAAAAGCCAATCCGAGTCAGGGTCCAACGTCTGGAAAGAGAGGCCGATGCCTACTACTCCCCATTCAAAGTCGGTCTGCGAAAGCGGTTGATCTTTAGCCGGCTCGGGGATGGTTTTTACGAGTTCGGCGTGGACATCTCAGGCTTGCAAACCTGGCGGTCCGGGAAAATTGAAGTTAAGGGTAACTCAATCCACTCCGTCGCCATGCGCAAAGGCAGCGATCTGAAATACCGGATTCGATCCAAGTTGGAAGGCGATAGCGCATTCACCGTTAAGGTGGTCCTTCGCCATGTCTCCTTAGGCCTGATGAAGCGGAGCGCATTCGATACATCGGCCTCCGATCTGCGATTGTTCAGCGGCCAACAAGATGACTTCATGGGTCTGCCTCTCGGTAGGTATGCTCTTGAGCTGACATCGGTAGTGGATCAAGCGACACCTAAAAGCAAGACGACCAAGACGGTCCGTGAATTCACGATATCGGAAGACTCCTCTGACAGGGTGGATTTGGGTGAAATCTGGATCAACCCGCCACAACCCTGAGCAAAATGAAGCGGCCACAACCCCACAAATAAGTGACAACCAGCACGTTCCCACAATACGCACCAGTAGGGGAATCGCCGTGTTATGCAGACAAGGAATAAACGAATTACTTGTTGGCAAATGAAATAGATTGGCGATGGAGGGGGGGGTTGGAGCTACATATAAAACAGCACACTTTAAAAAAAGGATACACTTGTGAAGTATTTAATCGCAGCATTTTCTATAATTTTTATAAACTGTTCAAGTTCGAATTTTGGCCGCGACATTTGCCAGTCTGCGAATGGCATCGATCCGTCAGATTCGATAAGCGTCAAAGTATACCGACTTCTAATGAACTATAACAAAATCAACCCCTCCCCGTCGAAATCTATTCAAGAAAAACTAGATGTTATAGCTATAATAGAACGGAATATTTTAACAAATGAGAAATCCATGAAATCGCTGATGACTGATATGGGTGCCAAAAATTGGGAATGCCCCGAATACTTTTTAGCCTTCAAAAACAGTGTACAATTAGACAGCACAAGTCACTGAAATTAGCGCATTTGAATTTTATTCACAAGATTCCCGGAATCCAATTCAACAGATATAATCGTATTTGTATAAAAAATCGTAAACACCTATCCCGTCCTGGGCTCGCTGGAGCACCTACAGGGCTAATGTCATATCCATTACCGCAGGTATTGACCTTCTTATAAAAACGAGCGCTCTTTTTATAAAGCTTGGTGTAGCTGGACATTGTTTTGAAGATTCCTGATTTCCGAGGAAAAACATTCGCTTTCTAACCACTATCTGGAGAATATATTGTGAAAGGCTTAGGAGACACCCACCTGTCCGCTTGTGCCAACTCCAATCCGAGAAGGAGAATGACAACTAATATTGTTGGTTTTTTCATACTTCCCATCGTCCACTTAATACTCGATTAAAGTATAATTGATCTCCAACTCATTCGACACAAAGAAATCCCATGTCAAAATCAACAGCCCTATATTGGAATCCATTAAGTTCCTTGAATCGCAATTTATGGAAGCCGATCAAGGGTCTTGAGTCTATGGCAGAGGAGCTCACGCTGAGCATAGACAATGAAACAGGTGAATACACCCGCTTAACTCGCTTTCATCCCGGGGCCGATACCACACCCTTTGGTGGCAAAAGTCACGCCTACCCTGAGGAAGTTTTTATTGTCAGCGGGCGACTCTACGATCAAGCTTTTGACAAATGGCTTGAACCAGGAGAGTATGCGAGCCGACCTCCAGGGGAGGTTCACGGCCCATTCAAAACGGAAACTGGGTGTATTGTACTGGAAGTCTCCTTTCCGAACCGAATCGGCGGGTGACCTTAGGTCTCCGAAGACTCCCCATTCGGCGTCCTAATCCGGACTTACCAGTTTTTGAAACCGTTCATTGGGATAGGGATCACAAAGCTTCTTGATTTCATCGAGGCTTGTGGTCGCCGTCAGCCATTGATGGGCTTCTTCTTCGGTCAATAGCACCGGCATTCTTTCATGCCATATCGATCGAAAAAACGGACTGCTCCTCGAATCAATGGTCACAATGGCGAAAGACTTGAGCGACTCCCCCATGGTTCCATTCCACTCATCCCAAATGGCACCCAAGTAAGCGACATCAGAAAGCCCCACCGTGATTTCAATATTTTGAAATTCCTTTGGCGCTTCATCCATATTCGGCCTTTCTTTAAAGGCATCAACCGGGATGACGCATCGCTTGGCCTCAAACCAGGAATTGCGAAAGGAGGGAAGCTTATCAATGGATTCAAAACGCGCATTGAATGAACTGAAGCCCATCGATTTGCCGGTCACCGGGTCTTTCTTTCGCGACCTTTTTCGCTTTTGAACTTCAGCCAGGGATAGCCCTTCTCCTTTGTAAAAAAATCTGGGGAGTAAATCGAATTGCATTTGCTCGGGGTTACCGCCCATATTAAGAACGTTGGAAGGTTTAAAGGGAAAGACAAAAGGCCTTTTCGCATCTTCGTAATAGCCTTCACGAATGCCCTCATGGTATTCGCGATTATCTACCCAAAACACACTTCCATCTTGCCCTAAAACGGGTCGGTAGCCATAGCACATAATCGACGTACAATTATAAGATTGAATACAGCCCCGATGTGCCTACTTTTGGTAAGAGAGGAACATGTATGGATACATCAGGATCCCAGCTATTCTATCACGGCACTCGAGCTGTTCTTAAGCCTGGAGACTTCATCAGGCCTGGATTTAACTCCAATTATGGCAAGGGAGCGCAAGCCAGCTATGTCTACTTGACCGCAACTTTGGATGCGGCCATTTGGGGTGCGGAGCTGGCGAAAGGGGATGGCGTCGGTAAAATCTATAGCGTGGAGCCCACCGGCCCAATCGTGGACGATCCCAATTTGACCGACAAAAAATTCCCTGGGAATCCGACCAAGTCCTATCGGTCCTTGGAGCCTTTACTTGTTACAGGCGAAATTTTGGATTGGCAGGGGCATCCCCCCGAAGTACTCAAGGCCATGAAAGATCGCCTGGAACAACTCAAGCAACTTGGCATAGAAGCCATTTAAACCAACCCTGAAATACAAGCTCGCCTATAATTGCCTGCTTTGAACCCGGCCTGTATATTGGTGACATGATGAATAGACGATTCCAAAGGCTGGCTTTATTGCTTCTGGCCGTCATGACCATCGGCTGTGATCAAAGCACCAAATTCATGGCCACCATGCATTTGGCTGAAAAGCCCATGCAATCCTTTTTTGCCGATATGTTTCGCCTGCTTTATGCCAAAAATACCGGTGGCTTTTTAAGCCTGGGCGCGCAATTGCCCGAGGCCATGCGAACCGCAATATTCACCATTGGCACCGGGGCGGTGCTCATTCTATTCCTGTTCCTGATGCTGCGCTTCAAGTGGTCCTTGTGGCAAATGGCCGGCCTCACCCTTTTCATTGCTGGGGGCGCGTCCAATTGGATAGACCGCGCTCTACGCGGTAGCGTGGTCGATTTCATGAATCTCGGTATTGGCAGCTTGCGCACCGGGATTTTCAATGTTGCTGATGCCGCCATCCTATTGGGTATGGCCTTTTGGCTACTGCCAGGTTTTGGCGGCAAGGGCAAGGCCACACCGCCTTTGGAACCCAGTCCTTTATAATTGCATGTGCGAGCCCGCAGCTGGCTCGGAGAGTTTAACCCAGGGATGCGCCGCAGCG
Organism: Fibrobacterota bacterium; assembly: GCA_043753995.1. Taxonomy (GTDB): domain Bacteria; phylum Fibrobacterota; class Fibrobacteria; order UBA11236; family UBA11236; genus JAYUVP01. The sequence continues at coordinate 9,153 of JAYUVP010000223.1, read as the reverse complement.
CTTACAGAAGGCGGCATCCGGTTCATGCATGTCCAACCCACAGCTAGGACAAGCCTTTTCATCCGATAATTTTTTCGCGGCCTGAGCAATTTCCACCGATACAATGCCGGTGGGAACCGCAAGGATGGCATAACCCATCATCATGACAATGGAAGCCAAGGTTTGACCCAGAACGGTTTTCGGCACCATATCGCCATAGCCTACGGTCGATAAAGTGCTAATGGCCCAGTATATGCCTTTAGGCATGCTGGTGAATCCATTGGCCTCGCCTTCTAGGGTATACATGAAGGCTCCCATGCAAACGACGATGCCAATGAGAGCTACTAGAAAAACCGTGATTTTCGGTAAGCTGCTGCGCAAGGCGCTAACGAGCACGCGCGCTTCGCGCATATAGCGAATGAGCTTAAAAATGCGAAACAATCGCAGGAACCGGAAAATTCTCAGTAAGGCAAAGACTTGGGTGCCTGGAAAAAACAAAGCCAAATACGTGGGTAATATGGCCAAGATATCGATCAGTCCGAAAAAGCTGAAAGCATAGCTCAGGGGATTTCTAAGACTCCAAAGCCTGAGCCCGTATTCCAAGGTGAAGAGCACGGTGCAAACCCATTCCAAAACCGTGAGCCCGAGGCCGACCTTTTCGCGTATGCCAGCCACGCTTTCCAGAATTACCGAAGCGACGCTAAAGAGAATGGCCCAAATCAGAACGATGTCGAAAGCCCGGCCCGTCCGCGTGTCGGTTTCAAAAATGATTCGATGAATTTTACGGCGAAATTGGGCAAGCTTCCCTTGCCCTTCGACGGCATGCTCGGGCGACAAGGGATCGGAAGTAGGCACGGGAATCATGGGAAGCAGAGCTTAGGTAAATCCCGAAGGATTTTGTATTGCCCGCTTTAACCAGGGGAAGGACGAATCTCAATTCCCCAAGCCGTAAATACGGTCGTCGCGCACAAAGCCGAATCGCGTCACCTTGGATTCGGTGCCAGCAGTCACATTATCGGCGGGGTCGAGTCCATAGTGGAATTTGGAGCGCAAGATATAGGCTCCCGTCCCAATAAAACGACCATTGTGGGCAATGGGATACCAAGCGAATCGCATGAGAAAGGCGCGCGTCACTGGATCGCGGGCCAATTTGCCCGAGTGCAAGTCTGCCTTGGTGATGACGATTTCGGTTTTGTGTACGAAATGTCCGAGGTTGTCGAAAATGGTTAGGGTAAGTACGGCCGGATGAGAAAGTTTGAAACCGAAAACCACGAGCCCATCCACACCTTGTTCCACCGTACTGCGACGTATCCAGTCTTCGGCATTTTCGGGGTGCAGCGGGACATAGGTTTTTATGCCGGGAATGGCTTCTTTGCTGGTGAGCAAGACAAAGGGATTTTTCACAAGTAAGGGATCGGGCTTAAGGCCAGTCAAGGTCACGCCTTTTTCGGCATGCAAGTCCCCGAGGGTGATGGTAGGCAATTTGGTTTCGATGACTTTAAAGGGATTGTCGACATGGGCCACATTTCCAAGGGCATCTTTCACTTGCAATACACTGGCTATCGCCACCTTGTAACCAGGAGCGAGAAAGGCCGTCGAATTCGGTGACAGAATAAAACTCCAGGCAATGGACTGGCCATTCACAAGAGAATCGGGGCGCAAGGAAGTCAAATCGACAGCCACGGGAATTCCCTTCGGGTCGAGGAATTTGAATACCGTGGCGGCATCGACCTTGACTGGCTCGGAAAAGCGAATCACCAACAAGGACGTCGGTAATTCATTGAGTGAGGTGTCAACTATGGTTTTCGTGGCCGTGGTAATAATGGGGCCTATGCGATCGTGCAAAAGGAAAGTTCCCGGCAGGAGTCCGGTGGATACTTCAGCTAATGCGCGGCCTTGATTTTCGACGGCATTTTCATCCCAACCTGTCACGGCCTTGGTGAAGAATTGCCCATTCGAAAGCAAGGTGTATTTGGCTTCGGCTAGCGGTGCGATTTGCCAATTGCCACGTTCAATTTCACCCGCCAAATTCAGTTCGAATTGGGTGGGAACCTTGGATGGATTTTTGTCGAAAGCAATATCCGCCTTATCGGCAATGCCGTCGCCATTGCGGTCAAAGAGCCAACCTTCCACCGCCTTAATGGGGATGGGATCTAGGGGGACATCGGAATTTTTCAATTGCAGGGAAGTGGTTATGGTCAATCTGGAGCTGACAATTCGACGCTCAGCAAAATAAAAGTCGAGATTGTAGCCAGCACCATCGGTCAACCCTAGATTGTCGATATTGACGTCCGCATATTCAGCGGAATGGATGCCACCTAAATCGATAACCAATTTGCCATTGATGAATACCCAGACATCGTCATCACCACGAAAGGCGAATTGCTGTCCTGTGTTTTTCTTATAGGTGAAATGGGCATGAAACTCGAAAGTGAAGCCATAGTTGTGCGTACCAAGATCGATGCCATCCTTCAGACCGCTTTGTCGATGGCCAAAGGTGGTGGTGACCGTGGGAACTTGAGGCTTTAAGCCAGGCAGTTTGTCGTCGTCAAGCGGAAAAAATTCAGTATTGTCATAGGTGTAAACATTGCCGGATTTGGTGAAGGGCAAGTCGACGAAAAAAGCACGATTGATTTCGGGCGACCGCGTCGTATACCAATCGCTGAAGCGACTGCGAAAACAATTGGGTGTGGTTTCGAAACCTGGTTTTAATAATGGGGTGGCTTCGTCCCTATCATAAGGCAAGAGATTCGCGACCAAGTCGGGATTCGCCGGAGCCAAGGCAATCAAATCCTGAATAGCACCTTTTGCAGCCTGGGGTAGGTCGAAGCAGCCCCAGTTTTCATGGTTATTCAGCTCATCCCAATTGGGGTTAAAGTCGGGATGGCCTTCGACGCCCTTGGGCTGCAATTCCGCGAAATCTCGTAAAACGCCGGTTAAGGAGATTTGTTCCTGAGCGGAAACCGGAAAGCAAAAGCCAATCCACAGCCCGGAAATGAGGCCTAGCAGCCCAGTACGCGATTTCAACGAAACACATTTCATCCCAATGCCTAGCATTTGGCCCCATTAGTCGCCATTTGAGACGCTGGAGTTCCGAAAATTTTACCAGGTTTCGATTTCGCGGCTTGGAAATCGGTCTTTTGGCCAGGCAATCCTCTCTGCAGTATTCATTTTAAGAATTGAAAACTGCCATGCCCCGGCCTCGACCGATGTGATCGCGATCACTTATTCGAACACTCCAAGCGACTACTTTTGCCTTTCAACGCTAGGAGTTTCGTCGATGCCAGTCGCTTCTACATCCGTCATCACATGCGAAATCCCGCCGCTTTCCAAGGAAACCTTCCTGGTCCGCTCATTCGATGGCTTTGAATCTCTTTCCCAGGCCTTTCGCTTTGAAATCAGTACTGTGGTAGTAGATGAGCCCATTGATCGGGACAAGATTTTAGGCAAGCCCATTCACCTGACGGTGAAGGGCGACGGCTTTCAGGTGATAAGGCATGGCATCGTGACCGCCATGGATCAAACTCCCGATGGCGGAAATCTGGATATGTGCTTCTGCAATTTGGTCATGGAACCCAAATGGGCTTTATGCCGGTATTCCGTCCAAAGCCGCATTTTTCAGGACTTGACCGTCATGGAAATAGCCGAGGAAGTTCTGAAGGGCCATGGCATTCTGGCCTCGGACTGGAAAAAGGTTTTGCAAGATCCGGTGGTGAAGCGCGAATACACGGTGCAATACAATGAAAGTGATTTCGACTTCCTTTCCCGATTGCTTGAGGATGAAGGCCTCTTTTATTTCTTCGACCACAGCGGCAAAACTGAAGTTTTGGTTATTGCCGATAATCCCAATGCCGTCAAAACCGTCCCAGAAACGCCCAAGCTTATCTATCGCCCTGATTCGGGATTAGGCCGACAAGAAAAAGATCATGTGACCACCTTTCGCCGCAAGGACAAGCTTGTCACCAGCAAGGTGACGGTTAAGGACTATAACTATCGCACTCCCGATTCGGCGGTTACTGGTGTCGATTCCGTGCCAGGTCCCGGCGAACTTTATCTCTATGGCACCCATTCGAAATACGTAGACGATGCCATGCGTCTCGCCAAAATTCGCAATCAAATGCTGGCCTGCGAAAAAACTCTTTTTGTCGGTGCGTCCAATGCTCGCGAACTTATGCCAGGCTTTCGTTTCGACTTGGAGGATTCTACTCATCAGGGAATGGATGGACAATACGCGGTTTTGCGCATCACCCATCAGGCGCATTTGGGCGAATCGGCTGAAAACGAAGCGACGGCCGTCTACCAAAACAATTTCGAATTGATTCTCGCCACAACCCCATACCGGCCTCCGCTCAGCACGCCTAAGCCCAAGATTCAAGGTATTTTACCCGCTACCGTCGATGGGCAAAAAGGCCAATACGCTTCGATTGACGAAGATGGCCGTTATCGCGCCAAATTGTTTTTCGATCGCAGCGACAAAAAAGACGGCGGCGCGACCAAGGCTATTCGCATGGCCCAACCCTATGCCGGAGCCAATTACGGCATGCATTTTCCCCTGCATACGGGCACCGAAATCGCGGTGGGCTTTGCCGATGGTGATCCGGATAGGCCCATGGGCCTGGGAAGTGTGCCCAATCCTGGCAAGGGTTCACCGGTTTCTTCCAAGAACAAATCCCAGAATGTGATGAAAAGCCATAGCGGCAATCAGGTTTGCCTGGAAGATCAAAACGGAGCGACCGGTGTGCATATCTCCTCTTCGGGAGGCCACAAACTCGGGCTCGACGACAGCGGCGGAAGCAAGGGCATATCCGGTACGACTTCAGGCGGCTATAGCATTAACCTGGACGACACCAAAAAAAATGTCACCATTAAAACCAGCGGCGGCCATGTCCTGGTACTCGACGATCAAGGTCAAAAAGTTTCAGTTACCACCACCAGTGGTCATACCATTTTACTCGACGATGCCGGCAATAAAATCCATATCGCCGATGGCGGAGGCAATACTTCCATAGACATGGACGGCGGGGGCGGTAATATCAAAATGAGCGCCACCAATGATATCACCTTACATGCGGGAGCGAACTTTCATATTGAAGCCGTTGGCGATTTTACCTTGGATGCCAAGAATATCACCGAATCGGCCAATCAAAAATTTTCCGCCAAGGCGACTACGGGAATGACCCTCAACGGGACCACGGAAATCAAGGCCTCAGCCAAATCCATTGGCATTGCCGCGGACATGGATTTGGTCATGCAAGGCCTCACGGTCGAATCCACGGGTAAGGCTTCAAATAAAGTCTCCGCGGCCAATGTCGAAGTGGCCGGCCAAATCCTGACCAATATTACAGGCGCAACCGTCAAGCTTAACTGATGCCCCCTACCCTGCCCTGATATGCCTGTATTAAATCCTGTCGAAAAACGCCTAAAAAAAGCCGCGCAAGCCTGGGAAAATCTCTTGGCCCAAGACGAGGTACGCTTAGGCCGTTTGCTGGGTACAGTCGACGACCGACAACTTTTCGAAACCTTTTTAATGATCGAGGGCGAACCTGAAGGTCAATTGCCCGATTTGTTTTTGCGCTTCGATTCGCCATTCACCAAGCCCGAACTCTATGTCCTCGCACTCATCGAAAAATTGGAATCGTCGGCTCCAGGCGATGACTCCATCCCTCCTTATCGCGCCCCACAGCCCACGGCAGGCATGGATCCCGTCGAAGCTTGGATACGGGTTGTCGAAGATTTCTCATTAAAGACGGGTGCACCATTCGAGGCCATCGGTATTTATCTCGAACCCTCGGAAATGGGTCAGGCGCATGATTGGATGCGATTTCTATTCGCCGTAGCCAAACATCAGCGCCATCCCGAAAAGGTGAGGCATTTGGTTTGGGATCCTCTGGAAGCGCCTCAACTCGAGCCCTTATGCAATGCCGATCGTGTGCGCATCGCCACCGAGCGCGTCGATCTCGACCTCTATGGGGCCATGAATGAAATCGCCGCTGACAGCGATGACGGTAGCGACGGAGCCGTCTTCCGGCGGCACTTCACGGCTCTCGCCACTTCCGCAGGCCAAGGCAAAATGGCCGTCGCAGAAGGCCATGGACAAAAAGCTTTGGGCCTTGCCCAAACCCAAGGGTGGAATTCGTTGCAAGTGGCGGTTTACATGGCCCTAGCTGCTGGACGGTTGGGAGCAAAAGACTTTAAGCAAGCCTATGCAGGTTATGACAAAGGCCGCGAAGCGGCCGAAGCCGCTACCGCGCAAAGCGACCCTTCCGGGCCCAAGATGGAATTGCAGGCCTGGGCCGGAAAAGCCTCCACTCTGGTAGCCATGGGCGATTTTGACCGCGCCTGCCTGGATTATGAATCCATGGCGCAAAAAGCCGAAGGCCAAGGCGACGAGCGCATGGCCCTCGAAGGCTGGCGTATGGCCGCTTACTGCCGTGAAGCTCGTCACGATTGGGACGGTTCTTTCGAGCGTAATTCCAAAGCCGTGAAAGCAGCCGAACGCATGAAGCCGGAGGAACGCGAAGCGAGCACCTTGCCCTATGTCGGCCAGGCCTTTACGCGCATCACGCAAAAAACCCGCAAGGAACAAGCGAAGCCCATTCGCGAATATTTCGATAAGCTTTTGCCGGGCTGGGAAGAAAAAATTCAAAGGCGAGCCAATAACGCATGATGCCCGCAGCCAAAATGCTCGATCCTGTCATGGGAATCGACATCCATATCCTTCAGCCTCCGGGGCCGGTTCCTCCTGTTCCCATACCGCATCCATTTATCGGCATGCTTTTCGATCCGATGGATTTGGCGCCGATTGTGGGAGCGTCGGTCAAGGTCAATATGATGCCGCGCGCCGTCGCCGGCTCATCTGGAAAAGGCATACCACCGCATATTCCCATGGGAGGCATGTTCGTCAAGCCGCCTTCCAATGAATGCGAAATGTTCATGGGTAGTGCCACCGTTTTAATGGAAGGCGATCCCGCGTCCTTTATGGGCTTACCGGCCTTGTCTTGCCATGACATCGGCATGATTGCGCCGATCAGGGCCAGCCCGAAGAAAAAGACAACCATGAAAAGCATGGCCTTGCCAACTTCGTTCGTCATTGCCATACCCATGGGCATGCCGGTTCTCATTGGCGGTCCGCCCACCATAGACATGATGGCCATGGCCCAAAAACTTGGCATGGCGGTCTTGGGCAAGGCCTTTGCAAAGTGGAAAGCAATCGTCAAAGGCAATAAGCGTACTAAGGCCATTTCCGATCGTATTCAGGCCAAAGCCAAAAAGCTCATGGACAAGTTGGGTGTGCCCGACGGCCTCCAGAACAAAGTCAGCAAGGCCATTTGCACGGTGACCGGCCATCCGGTCGATGTGGCCACCGGCAAGGTCTTCACCGATACCGTCGATTTTTCCCTACCGGGTCCCATACCTTTGGTTTGGGAACGCACTTGGTATAGCTGCTCCGTTTATCAAGGGCCTTTAGGTCATGGTTGGCATCATGCCTTTGATTTGGCTATGCGCGAAGAAGGCCGCAATGTGGCCGTGCGCATGAGTGATGGTCGTCCCGTCGGCTTTCCCGCTTTACGGGTGGGCGAAACCTTTTTCCAACGCCTGGACAAGCTGACCTTGGGACGGGACGAAAAGGGATATTGGCTCGAAGACCTGCAAAAGCTGCGCTATCGCTTCGAGAAAGTCGTTTTGGATGGGAATCGTCCGCTGACACGCATTGAAAACCGCGACGGATTTCACATCGCTTTCGAGCGCGACAATCTCGGTCGGCTTGTGCGCATTCTCGACAGTGCGGGCCGCCAATTGCTTGTCCAAAACGATAATTTGGGACGCATCACTGCCATCCTGACCCAGCATCCCGAAAAGCAAAACGAGCGGCTCGCCTTGGCGCGTTATCGCTATGGCGAGCGGGGCGACATGCTGCAAGCAGCCGACGCCTTGGGGCATGCCTGGCAGTATCAATATCTCGGGCATTTGCTGGTTAAGGAAACCAATCGCAATGGCTTGAGTTTTTATTTCGAATGGGACAATAACCCTACTCAAGCCCGCTGCTTGCGCACCTATGGCGACGATGGCATTTACGATCACAAGCTGCTTTACGACTTGGAAAATCAATTCACCGAAGTCATTGATTCCCTCGGGCATAAAACGATTTATCACTGGAATGAACAAGGCGTCGTGGAAAAAACCATGGATGCTTTGGGGCATGTTTCACTCACGAACTTTACCGACTTCGCCGAAAAAGCTTCGGAAACCGATGCCCTTGGATTGACCACGATCTATCAATACGACGATCGCGGCAATTTGATTCTGGTTCAAAATGCCGACGGCAGCAAGGTGGATACGGTCTATGTCGAAGACCGGCCAGCCCTGGCTACCGATGCCATGGGTGGCCAATGGAAATGGCAATATGACGAGAATGGCCGACTCGCCAAGCGAATCAATCCGCAAGGTGGAGAAACCCAATTCCAATATGCTCAAGGCCGTTTGACGGCGATTCAAGATGCCCTGGGCGGAGTGACTCGCTTCGCCTTTGACACCCATGAAAATCTAGTGGGCTTGCTTTTGCCCAATCAAGCGACAAGGCGGTGGGAATACGATTCCCTGGGCCGATGCCTTGCCGCCATCGATCCTTTGGGCAATCGTCAGGCGAGATCCTTTGACCCCGTAGGCAATGTCATTCAAGTGCAAGAACCCGACGGCAATTTGAGGCATCTCGCCTACGATGCCGAAGGCAATGTCGTGCATGCCAAGGACATGCATTATGAAGTGCGTCTTGAATATCAAGGCATGAGCCGTTTGAAAGCCCGCCACCAAGCCGGGACCTCGGTGAAATTCGAATATGATACCGAAGAGCGCCTGATTGGCATTCTGAATGAACATGGCTTGGCCTATCGCTTCGAATTGGACGCGACGGGCGAGGTCATTCGCGAAAGTGGTTTCGACGGTCTACGCCGAAGCTATCACCGCGATGCGGCCGGGCGCGTTTTACAATTGAAGCGTCCCAATGGCATGGAGGTGAAATACACCTACGATGTCGCTGGTCGCGTGCAAGTGATTGAGCATGGCGAGGAGGAGGCCGAGTCCTTCGCCTATCGTCCAGATGGTGCCTTGATTCAAGCGGCCAATGGTTCCGGTAAGATCGCCATGGAGCGGAATTTACTGGGTCAAATGCTCAAG
>JAYUVP010000222.1:0-7388 GCA_043753995.1 Fibrobacterota bacterium | reverse complement strand
CCTATGCCTGGCAAGGAAAGCAAACCCTCTCGCGTCGCAGGAAATCGCCCAGAAGCTATTGCTTGAATTTGTTTGGCCGCGGCCAATAAATTTCTTGCCCGGCGATAATAGCCCAGCCCGGCCCAGCTGGATAATACCTCGGCTTCTTCGGCTTTGGCCAAAGCCGATAGATTGGGAAAGCGCATCATCCAGGCGTGGAAGGCCCGAATGACGGTATCCACCTGGGTTTGCTGCAACATGGATTCTGAAATCCAAGTGGCGTAGGGGTCGCGTAAAGGCTGGGGGGAAAGCTTTGGGCCCTGATACGGTCGACGCCAAGGCAAATCTCTTGCCGCCTCGGCAAACCATTTTTGCAAGGCAAGTCGCGCTCCCTGCGGAGGAGTACAAGCCCCTTGAAAGGGCTTTCGCAATGCGTCCTGAGGTTTCGGTGCGGCTTGACGAATCAAGGGAAGAGACTGCTAATTGCCTTCAGGCTGCAATCCGCCTTTGGGATCGCCATAAACCTTTTCCACTTTATCGTTTTTAAAACTGATGCCCGTCACCAAATTGCCGCGGCGATTGACATATTCCCAGTTGGCGTCCGCCTCGCTGGTTCTATCGGGGGCACCATAGAGCTGAAAAACCATTTCCCGAGGCATGCCGACTTCCACCATGCCATCCAAAAAAGCTTGCTTCACGGGTTCGCCCAACCCAAATCCATTCTGTATGATATAATCTTTGCGCTCATCTGTTGATAAGCCACGGGTCACCAATGGCTTGGTGTATTGGGCAGCACAAGCGACGAGAAAAAACAACCCCGCCAGGCAGCATCCCAGGGAAGATATGCGGTGCAAGGTTTGATTCGCGGACATCAGAATTCCTCCGTAGGTTTGGAAATATAGCCTGACCAAAAAAAGGCTAGGTATGCTAGTTTCCAATCACTGGAATATCGACATGCTGCCTACCCCTATTCTTGACTCCTTTCACCGGTCTTGGCGTTCCCTTTTCATCGCTTATACGCTTGGGTGCGCCTACGCAATCCCCTCCCATGCGGCCACGGGCGGCGAATCCTTTCCTGAAATACGCTTCGGTCCCTATATTTTTAATGAAGTCCAAATGGCGGCAAGCCCCAGCGGAAACGAAAAAGTTTTACCCAATGGTGGGTATCGCCTCCAAATTGGGTGGATAGAGCCGATCACCTTGGATGGCCAAAGCTATGCCTCTTGCACCTTTTTAGAAACCGATGTGCATGCGGATATTACGCCTTATCAAACCGATTTAGGCACCACTTTCAGCCTTAAGCCTTTTCGACTTTTCGAATTGGGAATGACGTACAATCGCCTGGTTTTCAATAAATCTCTCAAAGGATTTAACCGAGACTCCGTCGGAAAAGCACCGCGCTTAAGCGCTTGGTCGCCGGGTCATGTCCTGGCCACCCAACCCGGTGCGGCCGTCGGTGCCGATGTTTTCGCCTTTACCGGAGCCTTGCATCTCGAAAACGCCTGGACATCGGCGTATATGTCCTATACCTATTTCCTTTGGGACGTGGATTTACGCGACCATGAATTTCTTTATGAATTTGAAAATGACTTATTGATTAAGCGTCGTGATCGGGTGCATGCGGTGAAGGCGACCCTGGATGCGAAAATGAACCAGTCTGACCTTTTCAATCCCTTCACAATCACCGGTATTTTTCTGCGCGACCGGTATTGGTTCGCTTCCCATACTCACTTGGAAAAAAACTTGGTCGAGGTGGGCTTTGCTGGCCTACGCCTTGGCCGAAACTCCAGCTCGCAAAAGCGTGGCCTGGATTTGAGTTTGGGCCTATTCACCCGCGCTCCTCAATTGGATGGCATGGCTTGGTGGCAGCGTCTTTACTTGTCGGCGGATTGGAAATGGACCATTGATTTTCTTAGCGCCAAGCAATTTTAGCGGCAGCTGGAAAAATTCAAATAGAATGGGACCTAGTCATCTACCGTGGGTTCGGCTTCTAAGTCTTGCGATTGAACTTGCCCCTCACCTGGGGTGGCGGGCAAGGGACGAAGCTCAGGCACTCGCAAGGCGGGTCTAGGTTGAGCTAGGGGTTTTGGCGCCGACCAGGCATGGTCGCCTTGCGCCAAGCCAGTCATATCCGGAAGCACGGGGTTTTTCATGGCCACCCAGGTGGCCGCGCTTGAATCGCAATTTGTTACCCGAAACCGGTTCAAGAGCCATTTCCCCCCTACTTCGGTATAGGTCATAGCCTCGACTTGCTTGCAGCGTTTCCCCTGATTGTCATAAAGAATCATAGAGCGCAAAAGCAGCGGCGACTTGGAAAGATTAGCCACGGCACGGGAATAAAATGACCCTGAAGAGTGTTTCAGGGTCAGAGTCAATTCATAGCTGCTATCGCTTTGGCGAAAGTCTTTATAATCATTTCCCTGCTTGAGAATATCCATGGGCATGCGCACCAAATCTTCATAGGAAAGTACCGATCCCAAGGCTGGTTTTTTCCACTGGCGATTGGCAATACGTCGAATGCGCTGGGTTTGAAGGTCGGTTATCCATTGGAATTGTCCATTGGATTCGCTGCGATAAAGAAAACCGGTATCGCCGTTTCTCACTTCGATGATGCGATCCCCGGCCGTGTCATTCACCTGTATGGTTCCAGAAAGGCGTTCCAGACCTCGCAGATAAGACTCTTGCACCAATTCCAAATCCGCTTTATAGCGACCATGGAATTGATTTTCCAAGGCCAAGGATATCACTTGATCCGCCAGGGCATGATCCGAGGAGGGCGGCTCGGGAAAAGGCCGCGAGGTTTTTTCGGCTTGAGCCGCGAGACTCATAGCCAAGGCCGCCCACCAAAAGAGACTCCACTTTATTGCCATCGTGATAGAGTACTTCCCGCGAGGCATTTTTTCCATGAAGGGGATGGGATGAGGTTCAAACCAAAAACTCAAACGACTCGGATGGACGCGAATTTGAGTGACTACCAGGTTACCGAGTCAATTTATATCAAATGACAGCGGCACCAAGCGATGCCGCTGCTTTATAAAACTCAAGCCTCTTCGCGAGCCGTCACTTGAATATCGCTCCATTCCTCCTCGGAAGCGTCGACTTGCTTTGCCTTGATGACATCGGCCTTGCCTGTGGCGAGACTTTGGCGAATCTTGGCTTCGATTTCTTCGGCCATGGCGCGATTTTCCTTGAGATAGTCGCGGGCCTTTTCGCGACCCTGTCCCAGGCGATCCTTGCCATAGGAAAACCAGGTGCCACTCTTTTGCACGATTTCCATGTCAGTAGCCATGTCCAGCACGCTACCCTCACGGGAAATGCCCACGCCATAGAGAATGTCGAATTCGCATTGCTTGAAGGGCGCTGCCAATTTGTTTTTCACCACCTTGACCTTGGTACGATTGCCAATCACTTCTTCGCCATCTTTAATCGAGGCGATTTTGCGAATATCCAAGCGAACTGAGGCATAAAACTTCAAGGCATTGCCACCGGTCGTGGTTTCGGGATTGCCGAACATGACGCCGATTTTCATGCGCAGTTGATTGATGAAGATGAGGCAGCAATGTGATTTGTTGAGCAAGCCGGTGAGCTTGCGTAAAGCTTGCGACATGAGTCGTGCCTGTACGCCCATATGTGAATCGCCCATTTCACCGTTGATTTCCGCTTGAGGCACCAAGGCCGCCACGGAATCAACGACAACGAGATCGACAGCACCACTGCGCACCAGGGTCTCGCAAATATCCAGGGCTTGCTCACCATTGTCAGGCTGGGATACGAGCAAATTGTCGATATCCACACCGACCTTGCGGGCATACTGAGCGTCGAAAGCATGTTCGGCGTCGATGAAGGCCGCCACACCGCCAGCGCGCTGGCATTCGGCAATGGCATGCAAGGTCAAGGTGGTTTTACCCGAAGACTCAGGTCCGTAAATCTCCACCACGCGGCCCTTGGGCAAACCCCCGATGCCCAGGGACATGTCAAGCTGAATGCAACCGGTGCCAATCACGGGAATGTCGGAAACATCCAGCGAGCCGAGGCTCATGATGGCGCCTTTGCCATGGGCCTTTTCGATTTGGGCCACGGCGGCATCAAGTGCGCGCTTTTTGGCGGAAACTTCTTCGTTGACGGGGGACTGGGTTTTCTTGCTCATGGTTTTCTCCTTACGGACGTTGAAAGCTTATCCAATACTGCACAAAAGTGCAAGATGCTCATGTGTTCAGGCTTAAGTGCCCTTTTTGGGCCAAGCGAAGCCAATTCAGGGCGAAGTAGGCGGAAAACCAGCGAATGCGATTGCGCGTGCCCTTGAGTTGCAGCTTTTTCGCGGCCATGCCGCCATCGCGATGTGCTACTGCGATAAAGACTGTACCTACGGGTTTTTCCACGGTACCGCCATCGGGACCTGCTATGCCGGTAATGGCTAGGGCCCAGGTGGAACCGGTACGCAAAACACAACCACGGGCCATGGCCATGGCGACGGGTTCGGAAACTGCACCGTGCTCAGCCAACAAGGCCTTATCCACGCCTAAAAGATTCACCTTGGCTTCATTGCTATAGGTGAGAAAGCCTTCCCGGAATACTCGCGAACTGCCCGGTACTTCGGTGATGAGAAAGCCCAGGCCACCCCCCGTGCACGACTCCGCTACGGAAACCGTCTCGCCGGCTTCGGTGAGAGCGTGAATGACCGCTTCCCCAAGATCTCGGCCTTCGACATCAACTAGGGTTTCAGCGGGAAGGCGGGACATCAAATCGACATGCGCTTTTTGCAAAGCCAATCCCAGAGCTTCGGCCTCGACCTTGGGCACACTGGCTTGTAGAGAAAGCACAACGCCGCGCTCATTGGGAAGGCTGGAAAAACGAAAGGGCGCCGGAGGCTGCCAACCAGCCAGATATTCGCGCTGCTTCGATTCGCCCAGGCCAAAAGTCCAGAGCAATTGCCGCAAGAGCACACTGTCGCCCTGCAGCATGGGTTCCAAATGCAAACGCATCATGGCTTCGAGCTCATAGGGCACGCCGGGGAAAACGAAAACCTGACAAGACCCAGCTTCGAAGTGGAGGCCGCAGGCCGTCCCCTGGGGATTCCGCAAGGCGCGCACTCCCTCCGGAAGAATGACTTGGCGCATTTGCCCGTCGGGCAAGGCTTCAGGGGATTTGCCCAAACGCTCCGCCAACCACTGCATGGCTTCGACATGCAGCTTCAAACCCACGCCCAAATAGGCCGCAATGGCTTCACGGGTGATGTCGTCATGGGTAGGCCCCAATCCACCTGTGAGAATGAGAAGTTCGACGGCGGGAAGTGGAGAGGCCGGTAAGGAGGTGATGTCGGGCCATTCCGAAGTCTGTCCCCTGCGCGGAGGCAATAAAAGGCGGAGCCCGGTCGCTAAACTTTCGATTTCGTCCGGCCAGGTAATGGCATAGGCGACATGATGCCCGAGGGCCGTAAGCCGCGAGGCTAAATCGAAGGCATTGGTGTTGAGGATTTTTCCGGCGAGAATTTCATCACCGATATTCACGATTCCGCATTGCATGAGAAGAATATAGGACTCGAAAAGGGACAATTTCAGTCACTTAAAAGAGGAAGGGCCCACCTCGTCCTTGCCCCTATTCCTGAGTAGAAAGAAGACCGACGAAGGACGATGCGCACGGCGCTATCTTTACCCCCGTGCTGTCGAAAATACCCCGGTTCCTGGCCCTCGTCTGCGGCCTAGCCCTACTGGCTTATGTCTCGCCTTTGCATGCCCAGGGCCACACCGGCATTGCCGAAATCGACTCCTTGCCTCTCAAGGATTGGGAAGTGCCCAATCCCCCGCTTTCGACGGGCAAAGCCCTCGCCTATGGCCTCTTGCCCGGCGGAGCGCAATTCTATGGCGGCCATCCCGTGCGTGGTGGCTTTCTCGTGGGCCTGGAAACCCTATTGCTGGGCTTCGGCCTAAGCAGTTATTTGCTGGACTTACCCAAGTGGCAGCGCGATGTCGACCATTATCTCGACTCGGCCGATGCAGCCTTCAATCAAGGCTTGAGCGGATCCCAAAATTGGGAGAATGCCGAGGCCAATCGACAAAAATGGATAGGCCTGGCTCGTGAACGAGCTGGATTGCGGGTGAGACAGGTCGACTTGGCGAATTCCGAAATCGCCTGGGCCATGGGATTGCATTTGTATGGCTTGCTCGACGGCCAAGAAATCGTTCGTCAGAGCCATGGGCCACGCGAGGAAAGACGAACGGTAGGAGGGGCCTTTTGGCGCGGACTGGTTTTTCCAGGGGGCGGCCAGCTCTACAATCACCGCTATGGAAAATTCGGGCTATTGTGGATGGGAATCGGTGCCGGGGCACTTTCCGCCTGGTCACGCCAGCAGGTGGTGGACTTTCTCAATGACATGATCCGCATCACCCGTCAGGAAAAACTTTCGGGACAGGGAATAGACACGGACATTGAAGAACTGAATAGCGACCGCACCTTGTACCGCAAACGGCGTAATCAGTATTACTGGGGTATCACTTTGTTTTATGTCTATGCCATCATGGACGGCATGGTGGACGCGGCCTTATGGGATTTCGATAAGCCCGAGCATTTCGCTATAGGGCCGGGAAATCAGCCGCTGTCCGTGACCTTCAGCCTGCGCTTTTAAAAATGCCTTTAGGCGGGTGGCCAGGACCGTCCATGCCTAGCGAAAAAGTCTCTGATTTTGCCTTCGAGATAGGTCAAGGCTTCGCCAACTGAAGGGGAATGCTGGACATAGTCCTCCAAACATTCTTCAATGGTCGGTGCGTCGAGAATGCGCATCCAACGCTGCAAGCGGAAGTCGAAATAAATCTCACGGTGATCACAAGGCCAATGGCGCGGCACCTTGCGAGATAGGTCCAGCATTTGGGTTTCATTCCAACCCATTTCGGCAAAGGGCAGCAGAAAGGCCTGTATTTCCTCACGCGTATGCGGGGTGCGTTCGGGCCGTAATTCCGCTACGGCCGCGGCCAAGGCTAAACCGGCTTGACCCGCTAGCTTTTCAACGCGATGTTGTACGGCATAAACATCAAACATGGCCGCCCCTTCCGTGAACCGCTTCACTTTACCATGGTCCTCGTCCAAGAGCCAGCCAACCCAAAGCAAAAGCCCCAGGTTTGCACCCAGGGCCTTTTGAATTTCAGGACAAATCGGCAATTATTGCATGGCTATAAGAGCGCGAGGAGTCACCACTACCTGATTGCCATTCGGATTAATCATGGGTTTCATGGGATCGGTGGGGACGCCCAAAACCACATACACCTTGGTATCGTCATTGGCATCATTGATCAAGGTCAAGCCAGTTTGCAAGCGAAGGCTATTCACATTCACAGCTGTGCCGACTGGGGCATTAGGTCCCGTCATTACGGATGCCGAGCCAGAAGCCGAGGTCAACAATTGCTTGACTATGTCCA
>JAYUVP010000221.1:0-10361 GCA_043753995.1 Fibrobacterota bacterium | reverse complement strand
AGCAAGGCACGATCGTCGTACATGGTAACAACCATGATATTGCTTTTGTCTGCAGGGGAAGTAAAGCCACCCGCAAGCTGAACATAATAGTCATAGGTTTTTCCCTTTTCGAAGGGATAGGCCCCTGGATTTTTAACATTGCCACTCAAGTAGACGTTCAATTCTTTTTTGGGAATATA
This sequence comes from Fibrobacterota bacterium, assembly GCA_043753995.1. GTDB lineage: Bacteria > Fibrobacterota > Fibrobacteria > UBA11236 > UBA11236 > JAYUVP01. The sequence continues at coordinate 10,182 of JAYUVP010000221.1, read as the reverse complement.
AAGTTCGTCATCGCTTTCGACTGTGATGCCGAGATTTGAGTTTCCAATTTCCATCACGGAGTAGTCCGAAAGCAATTGCATATCCACCAGAGATGAGTTTTGTTCGGGCCGAACTTTGCGGATCAAGGTGGCGGGAGCTTCTGAAGCGGAAAGGGACATGGGCAATGGGCTATTGGAGTTCTTGCCTCCAGTTTCCTTTTCATCGCCGTTTTTCAGTTTGAAATGGGAGCCTTTAAGCAAGACTGCACGGCTCAAATCCCCGAATTCATTGGCTCCCCCAGCTAAGGTCAAAAGATCGCCTACTGATGTTTTGCCCTCTACAATGGCATATCTTCCTGGTCGCATGGCTTCTCCAAAGACTTTCACCACGGTAACTTGTCGATAGCCAGGTTGGATCGGAATTGTGATTACATCCAAGTCGTGAAGGTTGACTGAGGATGCATTTTGGTAGGAAACAGTGTCTGCCGCCTTGCCATTGTTTGCGCGCGCATGCTGAACTAGGATAAAGCTTGAATCTGCGGAGGCATGCAAGTCGACAAGGGCCAGGAGATCAGATAATTTTTCCCCGGATCGGATTGGCACCCAGCCCTTGTAAGTGTCTGAGACTTCACCTTGAATCAGGGCCGTTGCCAAAGGTGCAGTGACGTGGATTTGGTCTCCTGGATACAGATAGGGGTTTTGGCCCATGTCCTGCTTAGTTAGGAAGCGCATCAAATCATAGAGGGTGGACGAGTCGCCATTCGTGATTCGAACATTTCGATAGTCAATCGTTTCGATGGCAGGAAAATTGCCTTGATTTGCCATTTTGATTGCGTCGAGCAATCGTAGGCTGCCGCTCACCTGATAAGATCCGGGACTGGCGATTTTCCCCGTCACATAAATGAAGCATTTTTTGGTTTTTTTTAAGGTCACATAGACTTGAAATTTGTTTTTAACCCCTTTAGATGCCCAGTCTCGAATTTTCGATTTTGCATCCGCTAGGGTGACGCGTCCTAAATGCAGGAGGCCGAAATCATTGAGATAGAGATCCAGATTTTGATTCACCACGGGATCGTATTCTTCGCTCGACAGGCCAGTGATATGTATTTGAAAAGCGTCACCACCGCCTATGTAATAGGAGGAATCCTGAATGGAATTGTCGGGAATGTCGCCTTCGAAATCGCCCATGGTTTTTCCGGGCAGAGCCCCCGCGACCTTTTTATTGATTAGGGCCGTGATGTCTAAGGAAAAGGCATGGGCAGCCAGCAATAGGCCCAGAGTAAATAGCGCGAGGTAACTCTTTTTACCGGAATAAAATTGCATCATGTCCACCCATCCTCATTCAAGCCGAAAGGCGCGCTTCTTCGCCTCATCCGCGCGTTTTTTGTCGCCCATATTGGCATAGGCCGCTGCGACATTCTCTATGCCGCGCCGTCCTTGAAGGCTGCCTAAATCCCTGGCTTTCACGAATTCTGCCAGGGCCTTGTCAAAGCGGTTTTGCTCGAAAAAAATCAAGGCCCGGCGCAAATGCAATTCGGGATCTTTCAGCCCTTTGGCGATGCCTTGCTCTAGGGTGAGTAAGGCGAGAAAATCTTCTTTGTCGCGCTGATGCAAATTGGCGATGCGGAACCAATACTCCTTGCGAGTGGGGGCATAGCTGAGGCCCGCTTCGTAAGCTCTCACCGCTTTGCGCGATTTTCCGTCGAGTTCGTAAAGCTGGCCGAGATAGAAGAAGGCTTCCGCAGGGGGTTTGGATAGGCGAAGCAGGGCTTGTTCCATGACTTTTTCCGCTGCATCATAGTCACGCAGGCGCGCCAGGGCTTCGCTTTGAGCGAGATAAAGGTCGGCATCTTCGGGCTCGATCTTGGTGGCGGCGTCGAAGTGGCGCAGGGCTTCGGTGACATCGCCACCCAACAAGGCGCATTCGCCGAGCATTTGATGGGCATGAAAGTCCTCGCCTTCGTTTTCAATCACGCGACGATAGCAAGCGCTCGCCTCTCCCACGGCACCTGAGGTGTAATAAACGTCGCCGAGCACGGACCAGGCTCGCGAAAAGGTCGGTACGGCTTCGACGCTGCGATGATAGGCCACGATGGCTTTGTTATACCCCTTGGTCTGCACATGGCAATTGCCCAGGTTGAACCACGCAAAGGCCCGCTGCAAGGATTGCTTACTGGTAAGGGCGGCTTGACGATAGAGTTCGGCGGCAGCGGAATAATCGCCTTTTTCATAAAGGAGATTGCCACGTGCAATGGGATCGAGAGTCGGTGCCGTGCTGGCATTCCCGGGTTTGGTTTGCCCAAAAGAGGCTAGGGATAAGATCAGCACGCTGAGAATGGTCCGCACCCAGGTGAATTCCGTCTTCTTACGGCAAGGAGGTTTGGTGAAGCTGGACATTATTGTTGTTCAAAATTAAAGCGGCGGCGAAAGTGTTGGCGCACCGCCGTTTTTTGCAAGGTGGCTGGTTTAAAGCGAAGCTTTTTCGCGGATACGATCGCCGCCTGGGCAAAACCGTAGCCAATGGGTTCTTCTTTCAATACCGTGACATTCTCGATATTGCCGAATTCATTGACGACAAAGGCGAGTTCGGCATAACCGGTGACCCCTTCGCGATTCGCTCGGCTTGGATAGATCAGGCCAGGATCAGGGCCTACGGTTTTTGCGTCCGTGTCGGTGGCGCCCATTTCATAGGTCATGGGTCCGTTACCCGCGCCCCCTATGGCATCTCCCGAACCCGAGCCTATACCTCGAGTGCCTTTCCCCGAAAGCAGGGCGGGACCATCTCCGCCAGCAGGTGACAAATCGATTTTCATACCGCCACCAGGAGCGGTGGGGCGCGAGGCCGTTAACTTTTCCGGCTTTTCCAAAGACACAGGTTTGATTTCCTCGATAGGCCTTTTCACTGCGCGTTCGGGCTGATAGGGATTGAGGGTGACTTCAGCCACCACGCGTTCTTCCTGTGCATTCTTGATTTTCGGACGCATCCCCACCTGCATATAAGGCACCAGCAAGTAGAGACCGCCATTGATGGCGACCGCTATGACTAGCAAGAGGAAGGTGCGCAGCAAAAACATGTTTAGGTCATTCCTTTAAAGCGGAAATCGAGACCTTTTTCACACCGGCAATATTGCAAGCATCCAGGATGTCCACCGCTTGGGCGATTTGACCTTCGCGGTCGGCGACAATGACCACGGCCCGATCCGGGTCCTGGGTAGCATATTGCCTTAGCACGGCAGCCAAGCCCTTGAGGCTGACGGGACTTTCATTCACATGAATGGATCCATCGCGGGACAAGGCAATGAGCACGGGTTGACGGCTTAGAGTTTTCGCCGTACTGGCCTTGGGCTTATTGATATCCAGGCCGGTTTCGCTGGTGAAGCTGCTGGTGAGCACGAAAAAAACCAAGAGAAAGAACAACATGTCGATCATGTTGATCAGATTGATTTCCGCGACTCGGCGCACCTTGGGGCGCAGGCCGAATTCATCGCCGGAGAGCATCAAAGCCTTCCTTCCTGGGCGGTGGCGCCTTCAAAAACATGAATGAGTCGGGTGGCGGTTTCAACGCTTTCAGACTCGATGTGATCGGCCTGATTTTGCAAATAATTGTGGCAGAGTAGCAGGGGAAAGGCCACCACCAAGCCAGCTTCCGTGACCATCAAGGCTTGGGCTATCCCTCCCGCCAGCATGGCAGGATTGCCAGCACCGTATTGGGTGATGGCTTTAAAGGTTTCCATAATCCCGATCACGGTTCCTGCTAAGCCCAGCAAAGGAGCGGCCCCCGCGAGTACGGCTAAGGTATTGAGATGACGATTCAAGGACGGTACTTCGGTTGCCAAAACCTCGCGGGCCTTAACCACCATGCCTTCGCGACCCTGGTTACGCCTCTCGGCTATGGCGCGGGCCACTTGTCCCAGAAGGCCTTTCGTTTTGTCACCCTTGGCAACCGAGGCGGCGATTTCCGCGACGGGCTTGCCTCCATAGGTTTTCCAGAATTTGCGGCCATCTCCTTGCAATCGCCGATAGGTCCACCACCGTTCGCAGGCGAGAAACCAGCCCAATTGCCCAACCGCAAAAATGGCCAGCATGACCCAGCCGCCATGCTGCAAGAGCAGCCACATAGCATGCCAAGTATTTGTCCAGGTAGCCAGCATGGGTCGTCTCTTCGCCGTTACGTCTCTGCCGAGTTAACCATGGCCCTTGGGCCATAGCGCATTCAAGACCTTGAGGGCATAAGCTTCCGCATCGGAAACCAGATGGTCGACGCGATTGGCAAGCCAATTGTGGCCAATCAAGGTGGGTATGGCGACCAAAAGGCCGGTTTCGGTAGCGATAAGGGCCTCGCCGATACCGCCCGCTAAAAGTTTGGGATCATTCACTCCATGATCCGTGATGACTTGGAACATGGCAATAAGGCCGGACACGGTTCCTAAGAGCCCCAGCAAGGGGGCGGCTGCGGCCATCACCGACAAGGTGGTGAGTTGTCTTTCCAGACGCGGCACTTCCTGCAAAAGCAATTCTTTCACGGCTTTCTCGGCGGATTCGCGGCTGCCTCCGGGCTTTCCGCAAGCGGCGGCCATGGTAGCGGCCACCAAACTTTTTTTCACTTGCGCTGCTCTGTCGGCGGCGGCGGAAGACTTACCTTCGCGAGCGAGAGCGAGAATGGCTTCGAAGTCCTTACGCTTTCCCCCGCTGCTTCCGAGTATCAGGATAAGCTTGCCGAAAAACAGATAGAGCACCACCAGCGGTATGGCTAGCAAGGGCCACATGAAGACGCCACCCGTCTTGATCATGTGTCGAATGCTTTCGAAGAAGCTCATTTTCTTCGCTTCGGTATAGCTTCGGGCCTGACTTTGATTCATCAATATGTCGGCGGGCAAAAGCACGAGACCGGAGCCATTGCCGTTTAAGGCTGTAAATGCTTGGGTGAGAGACTTTCGGTCCCCCTCGGTCAAATTCTCATGCCATTCCCAAGGATTGGCGCCGGTGGATGCGGCTGATTTGAGCAATAAGCCAACCTTTCCGGTTTTCGCGTCCTGATAGGCCGAGGCAATGGTGCCGATGCGCAGTAAAGAGCCTTCGCCGATTTGTCTATCGGCCATGACGAATTCGCGTTTCTCAAGCACGGTCTGGCGCGTTAAGGCCAATTCTCCACGGAACCAGGACAATAAAGATTCAACCAATTCCGAGGGGGCATCTTGCTTGACTTCGGAGTCCTTGAGCAATTGATTCACGCTTTGCTGACGCTCGGCCATTTGCACGGGAAAGCCCTTACCCATGCCGCTGGAAATTTCTCCGATGCGATCGCGAAGTATCCCAGCTAAAGTGGCGTATTGCACGCGCGCATTGTCCGCCTCGGCCTCGGCTTCTTCCGCGTCTTTTTGCAAACTCTGAATTTCTTCGTGCAGGCGATCGGCGTCTTGGGTTTTGATTTCGAGCTTGTTCTTCAGGTCGTCATAGTCCTGATTGAATTTCTCTCGCGCTTCATTGTCCTTTTGCCGATCTTCCCAGCGCTTGGCAATCACTTTGTCGCGCATTTGGCGCGCCGATTCCAGCTCTTGCTTCAGGGCTTCGAGCTTTTCGCTATTCTCATTCACCGAGACTTGGGCAAGCGGGCTCTGAATGGCGAGCCCCAAGGCGGAGAAAAAAACCAAAAGCGTGGCGGACTTTTTCATGGCTTCACCTTCGCGGTATCGCTGGTGACAGGGGCGGAGGGTGTGGCGGGGGAGGTTTCTCCCATCGCTACAGGCAAGCCCACAAGTCGTGGACTTTCCTTGCCTTGCGCCACGCGCACGGCGGCGGCTAGGGCATCGCGAGAGGCGACGGGTAAATCGGTATCCATCCAGCGATATCCTTTGACGCCGGGATTCAGCAAGGCTCCCAATTTTCCGTCTTCGGAAATGAAAGCCAAGTAAGCCGCTCCCAACCGCAAATAGGTTCCTGGGTGATTGCCGCCAGAAACGGCGGAATAAACACCGGAATAAATCTCAACTCCTGAAGCGAAATCGAGTGACGCGGTCAAAATGTTGGTGAGGCGATTCAAAGATTCATCGGCAGTCGATGTGCCTGCCTCAACCGACTTGGCCAGCTCTTCGCAATCCGACACTCTCTTTTCACGCTGATACGGGAAGTCTTGCCGCAAGTCCTCAGCCAAGCGACGGAGCGAGGCTGCCAAGGATTTGCGGAATTCCTTTTCTTTGCCTGCGTAAAATTGGGCCTGGCTCTTATGCGCGGTCTTGACATGCCGGGCTTTTTCGACTCCGCGTTTGAGGCTGTCGATACGTGCCTGGGTCAGCTTGCCTTGCTCTTGCAGGGCCTGCAATTTTTCTGCTTTTTGCGCTTCAAATTCGGTGGATCGCTTACGTTCCTGCTTATGCAATTCCTTCTCGCGATCGATTTCTTTTTCGACGCGATCCAAATCACGTTGCACGGAGGACAAGGTTTCCTGGGCTCGAACGGCAACCCATCCTGCACAGAGGACGGCCAGGGCAAGGCTTTTCAGGGTAGACACGGTGGGCTCCTGGGCTTTCCCCTGGGAAAGGAAGGCCAAAGTGGATTCGGTCGGGCCCCGCCGCTTGGCAAACCAGACCGGGGCTGCAACTTACAAAATCAGCCCTTCGGAGCCCGCTTGACTTCGTGGTGGTAGGCTTTAATGGCTCCGAAGCCCTAAGTCCCAAAAAGAAACAAGCCCGCGATGAAGCGGGCTTGTTCAAGAAACAGGGTTTTAGGAAGGTTCGCCTTTAGGCGTATTGATTCAACAGGATTTCGAATTTCTCCTGCTTGCCCGAAATCGGCTTGGGTTCGCCGTTTTCCAAAGCCCATTTTTCCAGGTCTTCGAAAGGAGCCGCGCCGGCCTCGATTTTAGCGCCGATGCCGCTGTCATAGCTGCTATAACGCTGCTTGACCCAGTCGGCCATGACACCGTCTTCGACCATTTTGGAAGCTTGGAGCAAGCCCTTTGCGATGGCATCCATGCCGCCGATATGCGCCAAGAATAAATCGTCGAGGTCGGTGGATTCACGGCGTACCTTGGCGTCGAAATTGATGCCGACCGGCATGCCACCTTGACGCAAAACGATATACATGGCCAAGGTCGTGCTCTTGGTGTCCATATTGAATTGGTCGGTGTCCCAGCCCAGCTGGGGGTCACCGGTATTGGCATCAATCGATCCCAACATGCCGTAGCGCGAGGCGGTTTCCAAGTCATGCTCGAAGCTATGGCCCGCCAAGGTGGCGTGATTGGCTTCGATATTGAGCTTGTATTCGTCGGACAGGCCGTATTGCTTTAAAAAGCCCATGACCGTGGCGGCATCGAAGTCATACTGATGCTTGGTGGGTTCCTTGGGCTTGGGTTCAATGAGCAAGGTGCCCTTGAAACCAATTTTTTTCTTGTAATCTGCCGCACCCCGTAGAAACTTCGCCATGTGGTCGAGTTCGCGACGGATGTCGGTATTGAGGAAGCTCTGATAGCCTTCGCGTCCACCCCAGAACACATAGCCTTCGCCACCGAGTTCGAGAGTCATGTCCATGGCTTTTTTCACCTGAGCGGCTGCATAGGCATAGACATGGGCATCGGGATTGGTGGATGCGCCATTCATGAACCGGGGATTGGAAAACAGATTGGCCGTGCCCCAGAGGAGTTTCACGCCCGACATTTTCTGCAATTCCTTGGCATGGGCGACGACAGCTTCGAGATTCTTGTGGCTCTCGGCGAGGCTATTGCCTTCGGGAGCGATATCCCGGTCATGCCAGCACCAATAAGGAGCGCCAAGCTTTTGGAAAAACTCAAAAGAAGCGTCGAGGCGGCGCTTGGCATTGTCTACCGAATTGCTTCCATCTTCCCAAGGACGCTTGATGGTGCCCGGTCCAAAAGGATCGCTACCGGTGCCACGAAAGGTATGCCAATAGGCAATGGCGAATTTGCACCATTCGGCCATGGTTTTGCCTTGAACCTTGCGATTCGCGTCGTAATACTTGAAGGCCATGAAATTCTTCGAATCCGGCCCTTCATATTGAATTTTGCTGATGCCGGGAAAGAAATCCGCCATGTGTTTCTCCTAAAGGCGGCCTCGGTAGCGCGCCGGAAATTGGCCAAAGGCCTGGGTTGAGAGAGTTTTAAATTACTCCCGCTTGACCATTAAAACTGGCCGCGATTAACGGATTTGAGGTCAAAAAATTAGCTTTGTATTTCTGTATTTCCAATGCAAAGTTCATTTAGCCTTGGGTAAAACGGGTAAATTCGGGGTTACCTGGGCTTGAGGTCCATAAAAACTCAAAAGGGCTTCCAAATCCCAGCGGCAGCCGCCACACCCCTGGCACGCTCCGGTGTTTTGGCACAGGGCTTCGAGAGTTTGATGTCCCGATTCAATGGCCTTCACCAGGGTATTCTTTTCAACGCGAAAGCAATAGCAAACCAGAGTCGACATGGATTTCCCTAAGTGTTGGCTCAAGTATACAGGCAGGGCGCCTAAATGGCTCCCTGTCCTAGTAGAAATACGCCTTCGCGGTAGGAATGAGCGGTGCCAACGAGGCGTCAGGCTACCTTAGCCGCCTAATTTGCGTTTGACGATTTCGCTCACCATCTTCCCATCGGCTTTGCCGGCGGTTTTGGGGCGAACCAGGGCCATGACGGCTCCCATGTCCTTGGGCGAAGAGGCACCCGATTGCGCTATGGCATCACCTACCAAGGCCTCGATTTCCGCCTGGGAAAGCTGGGTGGGCAGGTATTTCTCATACATCGCGATTTTGGCTTTTTCCTGATCGGCGATGTCGGTGCGTACCACGCCCGCTTGATTTGAACCCGTGGCCTTGTCCAAGGTTTCCCGGAATTGCTTGATGCCGCGTGTGAGAATGGCGATGACATCGGCATCTTCAGGGGTTTTGCGCTGATTGACTTGAATGGCCTTGATTTCCGCGTTCAAGGTGCGCAAGGTGAGGAGGCGCATTTCGCGTTCCTGGGCATGCGCCGGGTCGCGGTCTTTCATGGTGACAATGAGATCGGCGTTGATTTGTTCGACCAAGGTGGGCATGATATCCTCGAAGCGTTTCTTTGAAGTCCGAATGGAATGAAATACAAAATTGAGCGGATTCTCGCAGGAATATGACCGCTCGGAGGGCGATTTGAAGGCGAATTTGCGCTGGTCTATGGCGCTGTTGATGTTCTTGCAATTCTTCGTGGGCGGGCTGGGGCTTTTCGCCATGAGCGCCTTGGGAGAATTGGCGAAACAATCAGGCCGTGGCCTGGGTAACCTCTATGCTAACCCTGCCTGGGGAGCCCTGGTCCTTCCCCTGGTGGCGGGTGTTTTGGTCGATCGCTATTTATCCGCGACTCGAATTTTAGGCTGGCTGCACGTTGCCGGGGCTTGCCTTTTGGCCTTGGCCTCACGGCAAAGTTCCGCGGCCGGGCTCATCTGGGTTTTATTCGCCTATGCCTTTACCTTCCTGCCCACCTTGGCATTGGTGAATGCGGTGGTGTTTCGCTTAGCCGTTTCCGACAGCTCGGATTTTCTTCGGGCGAGGATTTTCGGAAGCATGGGTGGCTTGGCGGCTCTCATTGCCATAGCCTTGTTCGGAAGAAATTCTTCGGACGGCCTCGCGATGGCGCGCTTGGCCTTGGTCTTGGCTGCGGGAGCGGCCTTATGGCTGGGCCTTTTCGCATTTATCCTGCCGAAGACCCATCGATTGCCGAAGTCGAAAGCACCTGATATTCAGAACCTTCTTTTTGTTGAGACTTTTGCCCTGATGAAAGACCGGACCTTTGCTGTGCTTATTTTGGCCGCTGCGGGCATGGCCATACCCTTGGCCTTCTATGAAAATCTCGTGCCATTATTTTTAAAGTCCGTGTTTGGAAAGGGTCCTCCTTCCTTGAGCCTGGGCCTGGGTTATGGGGCAGAAATGGCTGGATTATTGTTGATACCGTTTTTGATAAAAATAGTGTCACAAAAATCAATTTTAATTTTTGGGATTTTGGCCTGGACCTTCCGCTTTCTCTGCCTTGCCTTTGGCGCGAAAGGGGGAGGCGGTGCGTGGATTTATGCGGGTTTGTTGGCACATGGCTTTGGTATGGCCTGGTTTTGGGTATATGCCCAATGCTTTCTCGAAAGTAAGGTGCCGGCGATTTTGTCGGCGCGGGCGCAAGGTTTATTTGTCACCGCGACTTATGGTTTCGGAGCGCTCCTGGGTGCTGGTGCTCTGAGCCAGGTCACG
>JAYUVP010000220.1:0-4467 GCA_043753995.1 Fibrobacterota bacterium | reverse complement strand
CACCAGGGGGAAAAGCCAAGTGATGAGGTCATAATTTTCACCGGTATGATTCAGCAAGTCGCCGACTTCATATTGCACGGAAGCATTGCCGGTTTGCTTGGTATAGGCGCGGGCATAATCGCGCCGGGTAAAACCTTCGCGATACCGCTCATACGCGTCGATTTCAAGCCCGGTGAGTGACACGGCTCGGCCCGCATGCGGCGGGGCGATGCTAGGGCCATGGCGAAGCCAGCGCTCCAGGGCAAAGACATAATGCCAGTCTTGCGATCCGATGTCCAAGGCCCGCAGGGGTGGGCCATCAGGAATAAGCGATGGAAAAAGCGACAAGCCTCGGCTGGCTTGGTCGAGCAAATCGAGCAGATAAAGATTTTTGCGAAAGAGATCGGCGGTACAGGCGGCGCGCAAGTCCGTGAAGTGATAGGACGCTTCTAATTCCGCGGCGCGTTTGTCGGCCGAGGGCGCCTCGGCGCCGAGATAGGCGAAAAGAGAATCTTTGATTTCGTCTGGTAATAACGGCAAGCCGCGCGACCAGGTGAAATGCCGGCGCAGCCAAAACGAAAAGGCATTGCCGGGGACCCGGGTATAAGCGAGGAGGGAGATGAACCGCCGCACATTTCCCCAGGGGATCAAAACCTACTCAGTATTCGGCGCGCTTCGCCTTCACCGGGGTGTTCTTGATGCGCACGTTCTGGAATTTGCTGAGGATTTCCTCGACTTGCGATTCGGGCACTTGCACCATGGTGTGTTTGGCGAAAATGTCGATGGCGCCGAAGGTCTTGCCTGGCAAGCCGGTTTCGCCCGCGAGTGCGCCGACGATGTCCTTGGGCAAAGCACCTTGCGACTTGCCTATGGTCAAGACGATTTTGGTCGAAGGTCCGGTGTCGCCGGCGATTGGGCGTTCGGTTCTTTCGCGACGAGGGCCAGCGTCGGAGCGTCCAGAGGATTCGCGACGAGGTCCGCGATCGCCTCGATCATAACTGCCACCGCTACGGCTATCACGATCGTAGCCACCGCTTCGGGGACTTTCGCGATCGTAACGGGCATTGGACGAAGTCGCTTCGAAGTCATGCGATTCGCGCGCTTCTTTTTCGGGCAAGGTCATCTTGAGTAGCGCGCAGGCTACGTCGGAGGCCGTGGTTTCGCCTTCGGTGAGGGCGTCGACCAAGGAAGCATAGCGTGCCAGGTTGCCAGCAGCCAAGGTTTCGCGGATTTTGTCGAGCACCACGCTATGCTGCGACGACTCGACTTGATCGAGGGTGGGCACGGCCTGCTTGGTGATGCGCGTCTTGGTGAAGCGCTCGACATTTCGCAGGCGGAAGAGATCCTTGCCTGAGGCGAAGCTAAGGGCTAGGCCCGTTTTGCCCGCGCGACCGGTGCGGCCGATGCGATGCACATAATCTTCTTCGTCCTTGGGCAAATCGTAGTTGACCACGATTTCGACGTCTTTCACGTCAATGCCGCGCGAAGCCACGTCGGTGGCGACCAGCAATTCGATAGTGCGCGAGCGGAATTTGCCCATGATGCGATCACGGGTGGCTTGCTTGTGCTCGCCGTGTAGGCCTTCGGCCATATAGCCGCGTGCCTGCAAATGCTCGACCAATTCGTCAACGCCGATGCGGGTATTGCAAAAAATGATACCGAGCTTCACGCGATGGAAATCGAGCACGCGCGTCAATGCTTCGAGCTTGAGATGGCCGCGCACTTCCATGTACGTCTGCTCAATAGCCGGGACGGCCATGGACTCGGTGGACGACTTGATGGTGAGCGGGTCTTTGAGAAAGCGCGTGGCCAGGCGGCGAATGCCGGGCTGCATGGTGGCGGAGAAAAGGACGGTCTGCCTCTCCTTGGGCACGCTCTCAAGAATATGATCGATGTCTTCCTGAAAGCCCATGTCGAGCATTTCATCGGCTTCGTCGAGAATGACCATTTTCACATTGTCGAGCTTGAGGCGGCCGCGATCGAGATGATCGATGAGGCGACCCGGGGTGCCGATCACGATTTGCGATCCGCGCTGCAAGCCTTCGAGCTGGCGGTCATAGCTTTGGCCGCCGTAAATGGGCAAGGCGCGCAAGCCCTTGCGATGCTTGCCGAGCTTGGCGACTTGCTCGGCGACTTGAATGCACAATTCGCGGGTGGGGCAAAGAATCAAAGCTTGCACCGTCAATTGATGCGGGTCGACTTTTTCCACGGCGGGCACGGCAAAGGCAACGGTCTTACCTGTACCGGTGCGCGACTGGCCGATGACGTCTTTGCCGGCGAGAATATGGGGAATGGCTTCACCCTGAATCGAGGTGGCGATTTCGAATCCCATTTCCTCAATGCTCTTCAGCACTTCGCGGGACAAGGACAGTTCGGAGAATAGGACTTTGGACATATTTTTCCTGGAGTGGACCCTCAATTGGGTCTTCAATATGCCCCAAAAAAAAGGGCAAGAGAGTCAGAATAGCTTTTTATGGGCCACTTGTTGACGCTTTGGCCTGGCAATCGCCTTGAAATAGGCCTGATCTCGCCAAAATCTGAATTCCAGCAGGGAATAAAACTCAAAACCGACTGTTTTTGCTGTTATTCCCAATTCAGCGAAAGGAATCGTCACTTGCTAGAATGCTCTACTTAGTCCTTTTCCACGGTCACAGCGCAATATTTATAACTCGGCTGACGTGAATAAGGGTCGAATTCGGGAAAGGTGAGGGCATTCACCTCATCGTAATGCATAGGTAAAAACACCTGCCCTGTTCGCACCGACGAGGTCAAGCAGGCGCGTGCCCGAACACTGCCGCGACGCGAGCGCACTTGAACCCATTCTTGATTTGCCACCCGTAACGCGGCCGCGTCGTCGGGATGCATTTCCACATAGCATTCTTCGGGATAGAGCTTGCGCAGCACTGCCGATTTCGAGGTGCGTGTGCCGGTATGCCATTGCGCCGAGGTGCCACGTCCCGTGAGAAGCACCCAGGGGAAGGCGGCATCGGGGTTTTCGCCGGGAGAGCGCGGAGCATCGAAGAAGAATTTGGCCTTGCCATCGGGAGTGAAAAAGCGGCCGTCGGCGAAGAGGCGACGCTCGCGCTCAATGGCGGGCATGGCTTCGGGGCTGTGGGTTTCCGAGTTAACCTGTACGTTACTGGGTCCCGTGCTTGCGGGGACGGGCCATTGCAAGCCGCCTTCGGCATCGATATGGGCATAACCCTGTATGCCGGTGATGTCGCAGGGGCGGCCCGCCGAGAGGCGCTTCATGAGTTGAAAGGCGTCTTCGGGGGTTTTCAAATCGGCAAACAATTCGCCGCAGCCCCAGGCCTGGGCGATGAGGCGGAAAATGTGAAAGTCGGCTAGGGCCTGCCCCGGTGCGCGGCGCAGCTTCTTATGCAAGCCGAAACGCCTTTCACTATTGATGAAGGTGCCTTCCTTTTCGCCCCAGCCCGCTGCGGGCAAAACGATGTCGGCCAAGCGCGCCGTGTCGGTGGTGGCATACATGTCTTGCACCACCAGGCAATCGAGTTTGCCCAGCACGGCATCGAGATTGCCTTGGCCTATCCAACTGTGGCGGGGATTGGTGGCCACTACCCACAAGGCCTTGATGCGACCGGCCTCGATGCCGTCGATGATTTGATCGTAAGCCAGAGTGTTTTTACTGGGAATGCGTTCGGGATCCAAGCCAAGAATAGCGGCGACTTCGGCGCGATGCTGCGGAGAAAGGAAATCGCGTCCGCCCACCATGCTGGTGGTATTGCTGTATAGTCGCGAGCCCATGGCATTGGCCTGGCCGGTAATGGAATTGGGCCCCGTGCCGGGCTTACCAATATGCCCACCCATGAGGCAAAGGGCGATAATGGCCTGAGCCGTGCGCACGGCTTCATGGCTTTGATTCACGCCCATGGTCCACCAAAAGGACACGCGGCGCCCGGGCCGGATGGCCTTGGCCAGGGCCTCGATTTCCGCCACGGAAATGCCGCTGGCTTCGGCGGTTTTCTCAGGCGTGAAGGCACTCATGTTTTCCGCGAAAGCGGCATAGCCCTCGGTATGCTCGCGCAAGAAATCCGAGTCGAGTGCTTTGTCCCGAATCAGGATATGGGCTAAGCCATAGAAAAATGCAAGGTCGGATTTGGGCTTGATGCCATAGTGATGCGTCGCGGCGCCGGCGGTTTCGGTGCGGCGAGGATCCACGACATAAATCTCAGGCTTACGCGCATTGAGCATGACCCTTTCCCATAAAATGGGATGGGCTATGGCGGGATTGGCTCCCACGAAAACCAGGACATCGCTTTCTTCAAAATCCTTATAGGTGAAGGGCGGTGCGTCAAAGCCGAAGCTTTGCTTATAGGCCACATGCGAAGTGGCCATGCACTGGCGCGTATTGGCGTCTCCGTGCAGGGCTCCCATGCCGAATTTCCAAAGCATGCCGAGCAAAAACATTTCCTCGGTGGGAAGCTGCCCAGTGGAGAGAAAGGCCACCGCTTCGGGGCCATGTTTTTC
>JAYUVP010000219.1:0-4247 GCA_043753995.1 Fibrobacterota bacterium | reverse complement strand
CCAGAAGCGGATTTTCGGGAAAGGTGGTTTGCAAAAACACTTGTCCGCCGAGTTGATGTCGACCGGCCCGCCCACTCACCTGGGTGATGAGTTGAAAGGCCCTTTCCTGCGCGCGAAAATCGGCCAGTCCCAGGCCTGCATCGGCGTCGAGAACGCCCACCAAGCTGACACGAGGGAAATCATGGCCCTTGGCGACCATTTGCGTTCCTAATAAGAGCTGCATCTCGCCGCGTCGAAATCGATCGAGTACGGCTTCCGTGGCACCTATGGCTTGACTGGAATCCCGATCGAGACGCTCCAGGGCGATTTGGGGGAAAAGCCCGCGTAAAGTTTCCTCGACCTGTTCTAGTCCGCGCCCGGCATCCACGAAACCCACATGGCGGCAAAGCGGGCATGGCCCCTCAGGATCGGCGGTGAAGCCGCAGTGATGGCAAATCAATTGATTGCGCCGTTTGTGAAAAACCAGGGGCACGGCGCAGCGTTGACAAGGACGAGGTTGGCCGCAAGCCTGACACACGCGTCTCGGCGAATAGCCCCGCCGATTCAGGAAGAGTATGGCCTGTTCCCCGCGCGCCAAGGTGGCTTGCAAGGCATCACGCAAAGGGATGGACAAAACCTGATTGCCCTGCATTTCCCATTGCTTGCGCATATCCACCACGATCACTTTCGGCGCCGAGGCTCCTGTAGCGCGCTCGGTTAAGGTGAGCAGGCGATACTTGCCTGTGGTGGCAGAATGAAAGGATTCCAGGGCTGGCGTGGCGCTTCCCAGCAGAACCGGGCACGAAGCCTGGCGACCGCGCCAAAGAGCGACGTCACGCGCATGATACCTCGGTGCCATGCTGTCTTGTTTAAAGCTCGCGTCATGCTCTTCATCGACGACGATGAGCCCGAGATTGTCTATGGGCAAAAGGGCGGTGGAGCGTGGGCCGATGACGAGATCCACCGACCCGCTGAACAGGCCTTGCCAAAGTTTGCGCCTATCGGCCTCGCCGAGATTGCTGTGATAGACGGCCACTTTGCGCCCAAGAAAATCTTCAAAGCGCGCTACGGTTTGTGGCGTTAATGCGATTTCAGGCACCAGAAGCAGGACACGCCGACCCAAGGCTAATACCTGTTGCACTAAGTGCAAATAGACCAAGGTTTTTCCGCTGCCCGTGACGCCATGCAAAAGAAAAGCCGAGAAGGTCGCGGCTTGAATACTTGCCGCGACGGTGGCGATGGCGACGGCTTGCTCCGCGGTGGGTTTCAAGTCTTGGGTGGGGGAATCGCTTTCGGAGGGTGGGAGCTCGCCCTTGGGTTTCTTCGCGGATTTTGCCTTGGTCTTTTGCTTAGGCAGGTGAAACAAATAGCGTTGCGCGGATTTTGGAAGGCAGGTGGCCAAGACCACGGGCAAGGGAGTCAAGTAATACTCGGCCATCCATTGCAGCAATTCCAAATAGGCCTTGGGCACTTGTTCGGCATGCGGGGCAAAGCCGTGAATAGACTTGGTCTCAAAGTCGAGGGTGGGTTGCCCAATCTCTAAGACAAGCCCCGATACGGTTCGATTGCGCAAGGGTACTTGAACTAATTGGCCTTGACCGACTTGCTCGGGGGACCAAATTCCCAGATCATACCAATAGGCCTTGGGGACGCCACCGGGGATGAGAATTAGGACGCGCCAGGGTTGGCCGGGAGGGTTGGTCATAAAGTTGGAGATATTCGGTACCGCCCGGTAGAATTTAAAAGAACCAAACCCTTGTCGCGCCTTCCGGGTGGGATATCACGATAGTTTCGATGGAAAGTCATGCAATCATCGGCCTCCACAAAGCCTGAGGACCAGGCACCTCTGGGAGAATCTGCGCCAGCCGTATCGGAAAACCCCGTGATCGGTTTTTCACCCGCGCCAGCCATGGATAGCCGTACACCAAGCCTGACTTTAAGTCTTTCCCGAGATGTGATGAAGGCCTTACTCACCATCACGCCTGGCATCGATTCCAAAGAAAGGTTGCGGCTTGACGATATTCTTGCTGCTGGGGGGAGAATCGGCATGGAAGCCAAGCGATTCAATCCCGAATCCTTGGGAGAAATGATCGACGCTTGGAATCAAAATCCCCAACCCCTGCGGGAAGAAATCGTGGCTGTCAGTTTGCAGTCTCCCCAGGAAGGAGCCCCTGGTCGCCTGGAATGGTTATTGCCGGTACCCTGGGGAAAACCGGAAAAAGAGGCCACGCCGATTTCTCCTTTGGATGCGACCCCGACGGACTCCCCAAAACGAGATATGCGCGAGGTGAAAAGCATAGTCGCGGTGACGGCTGGACAATCCCTCGTGCGTGTATTGCCACCCGGTAAAGGCATTCATGGTGAAGATTTGTTGGGTCGCCTTTTGCCGGCCCAGGATGGAAAGCCCATCGCCTTTATTCCCGGCCTCAATATCGAAGAAAGCCCCCAGGAGCATGGCCTTTTCTTGGCTAAGAAATCAGGTTTTTTAAGACTGAAGGATGGACGTCCTGAAGTTCAGGAATGTTTTATCGTCGAGGGCGATGTCGACTATTCTACCGGCAATATCCGATACGATCGCAGTGCCGAAATACGCGGCGACGTGCAAGATGGTTTCGGAATCAGCATAGGCGGCGATTTGGAAATTGGCGGCACCGTCGGCGATTGCCGCATTATCGCCGGAGGAACCGTCCTAATTCACGGAGGCTTTCAGGGCAAAGGCCAAGGCATTTTACATGCCAAAAGCGGGGTCTCCTTCGGCTTCGGTAGCAATCAGGCCGTACGGGCCTATGGCCCCATTGAAGTACTCAAGGAGGCCTACAATATGTCCCTCTCCACGCGCGAGGCCTTGAGCGTACGTGGACCCATAGTCGGCGGGCGGGCCATGGCGGGGGTTATGATCGAATGCTCCGTTGCAGGTAACGAGCATGGTACGCCTACCTCACTGGAAGTGGGCTTTGATTTTTTGGCCTTGGAAGGCCAGCAGGAAGTCGAGGCTCGAATTAAGGAATACAGTGAAGCCCAGTCGCGATTCGTGGCGCGACAAAACGCATTGAAAGAACAATACCGCAATCAAAAACGCATGCAGCCTGACATGGCCCGCGAATTGGTGCTGATTCGCCAAGCCTTGGAGAAATTGGCCCAGGCCATGCCTGTTTTACAATCCCGACGATCTCTTTTGGCGGAAACCCTGCGCAAAGGTTTACAGCGCCCTGGCTTGCAAATTCGAGTGGAGAAAATGGTCCATGCCGGGGTGATTGTCAAAATTGGAACGGAGCATTTACGCCTTCCCAACAATGTGGCCGGGCCCCGGCGTTTTGTCTTGGATGAAGGTCGAATCAAGGTGTTTTGAACAGGACAATCATGGATACCAATACCACGGCCTTACTCAAAATGGACTTGGATTCCTGGAAAGAAGCCGGTCTGGGCGACCGTGCATTCAAGGAGCTTGCTGATTTGCCGGGTACGCCTATCGCGGAAGCCAAGGTCAATCCGACTTTGTTGGTAAGCGCAACAAAACCCAAAGCTGCGACGGCCCTCACCAAGGTCGACAAATTGGTGGCCACCTGGCCACAGGGGACCGATTTCGATGCCCCCGGCGGAATCCCCTTGCTCAAGGAAGTTCGCTTCGTGAAATCGGAGGAGCGATCGGTGGTGCATAAATCCGCCTTGGTCAAGCAATTCGCCCAAGCCGGGGATCGCATGCAGGGGATTTATGACGGTTTGATTCTCGGCGATGTGGCCAATCCTACTGCCTTATTCGAATTGGCGGATACCCTGATCGGCTTGGTAATAGGCGACCCGTGGGCAACTCTGGCTCTCACCCTTACGCATGGCAATTCTCTATCGGAATATCAATATCGCCATTCAGTGAACACCTGCATCTTATCCATCGCGACAGCCACGGCCTCGGGCTTTTCGCGATCGCAAGTAAAGGATATCGCGGTGGGTGGGCTTTTAGCCGATGTCGGGATGCTGCTCGTGCCTGAGGAAATTCTCAATAAAGTCGGCAAATTAGCCCCGGAAGAATTGAGCGAAATTCATCGTCATACCCAAATGGGAGCGGAATTACTGGAGCGCCTAACGACCATAAGTCCGGTGACCTTGACCATTTTATTGCAGCATCATGAGCGATTGAGCGGCGCGGGTTATCCACGGCATTTGAAAGGTCAGTCCATCTCTCATGCTGCACGTGTGGTCGCGATAGCCGACACCTTGGCTGCCATGGTGCATAAACGATCGCATCGCGACGCCATGCTCACCCAAGAAGC
>JAYUVP010000218.1:0-4812 GCA_043753995.1 Fibrobacterota bacterium | reverse complement strand
GCAAAGAAAAAAGCAGCAAAAAAGGCCACCAAGAAGGTCGCCAAGAAGGCCACCAAGAAGGCTGCAAAGAAGAAGAAGTAATCCTATCGGTTTCTCAGTTTCTGAGAAATCAATGAGTTACGCGGGATCCATCCTTAGGGATGGGTCCCGTTTTCTTTTTTTTTGGAAAAAAAGCGAGAAAGAAATTGGGAGTGAGTGCAGGAAAAAAACTGGGCTTGCGAACAAGCCCAGAGAATCACATATGTTCGATGGCGGGAATGCCAATAAGCCAGAGGGTGCGACTTAAGGTCAAGCGGGCACATTGAATCATGTGAATGCGCTCCTTTTCTTCGGCGCTGCCCAATACTCGGCAAGAATGAATGAAGCCATGGGTGCGCTCGGCCACTTCCAAAGCGTATTGAGCAAGCGTGCAGGGGTCATCGGCCTGCTTCGCCGCGATGACGCGCTCCGGAAATTGCGCCAGGGTTTGCACCAAGGACGTTTCGGTAGGGTGGGAGAGCTTACCAGCATCGATATGCATGGACTCGGTGGGGTCCGGCATCAGTGAAGCGCCGGTCTTACGCAAGATGCTGCAAAGGCGCACATGAGCGTTTTGAACATAGGGCCCGGAGTCGCCTTCAAAACTCAAAGCTTGATCCCAATCGAAGCGAATGTCGCCTAAGCGACGATTTTTCAACTCGGAAAACACGAGACCGCCGATGCCGATGCGCATGGCCAAATCTTCCGGCGCCTCTGCCTCGGGATTTTTCTCGCGAATGATGGCGAGAATCTTTTCGCTGGCAGCATCCAAGACGTCTTTAAGCAAGCTGGATGCCCCCGCGCGCGTTTTGCCTTTTTCCCAGCCACCTTCTTCGCTTTTGATGAGCACCAAGCCGAAGGGAATATGGGCACAGGCTGGCGTCCAAGCAAGGCCGAGCTTGTCCAAGGTCGCGAAGAGCTGCTTGAAATGCAGGCTTTGGCCATTGTCGACGATATAGAGACAGCGATCGAAGCGATATTGCGCTTGGCGATAAATGGCCGCGGCGATATCGCGAGTGATGTAAAGCGTGGCGCCATCCGACTTGCGAATCAAGGCAGGAGGCAATTGCCGATCCTCCAAATCGACAATGTCGGCGCCTTGGCTGCGAGTCAATAGGGCAGAGGCTTCTAACCTTTGGATCACGTCAGGCAAATGCTTGATGAAAAAGGCTTCGCCGGTAAAATGATCAAAGTCGACATCGAGTAGACCATAAAGGCGTCTCAATTCGACCAAAGTCACATCGCGGAAGGACTGCCACAGAACTTGATAGGGTGGATGTCCGGCTTCGAGCTGCATGAAAGCCTTGCGCGCATCCTCTTCCAAGGAGGCATCACTTGCGGAGGCTTCAGCAAAGGCCTTGTAGAGGCCATTGAGCTTCTCTATGGTAAGGCTGGGCAAATCAGACTCAGTCAGACCTTCGCGGGCGAACATGACTATCAGCTTGCCGTAAGACGTGCCCCAGTCGCCAAGATGATTGATGCGCTCGACTTTGTATCCACAGGCTTGATAGATGCGACTCAGGCTATTGCCTATCATGGTGCCGCGCAAATGGTGAAAGGCCAGCTCCTTGCCCATATTGGGCGAGCTGAAATCAATCACCACGGTTTTGCCCTGGCCGCTTGTACTATCGCCCCAGGCCGGTCCGGCTTGGGAAATCGCGAGCAAGGTATCGCTCGTAAAGGCGGCCTTGTTCACGAAAAAATTGAGATAACCGGATAATGCTTCGGCTCTCTCGATATTATTCGCGGGTAGGAATCGCGCCGCTAAATCCTGGGCAATGGCCGCAGGGGGACGCTTCAGGGTTTTCGCCAGGGTGAAACAGGGGAAAGAAAAATCACCATGCCCCTCATGTTGGGGCAGGGAGATGGCGGCTTCCAGATTTTCGGCAGGGAGCCCCGTTAGGGGCGCAAGCAAATCAGCGATGGCCTTTTTATAGGTCTTCATCCTCGTCTTCAATCTCTTCTGTAGGCTGAATGAAATCTTCTGGCTTCAGCTTGGTGACTTTCGCGTCGGCCCAAAGCCTTTCCAGCGAATAATAGTTGCGGGTCTCTTTTTCGAAGATGTGAATGATGATGTCACCATAATCCAGCACCCCCCAGCGCACACCGCTGTGATATTCCGACCGCAAGGGCTTAATGCCTTCTTTGCTCAAATGCCTTTCGACATTGTGCAAAAGCGCGCGCATTTGCGCCTCGGTTTGGCACGTGCAAATCAGGTAATAGTCCGTCAAGGACGAAAGTCCGCGCAAGTCCAGGAGAACGGCGTCTTCGGCTTTCTTGGCGAAAAGGATGGCGGCCGCTTTATGGGCCACTTCCGTGGGTGTCACCGCTTGGGTCTTTGCCATTGCCTAACGAGCTCCTCATGATCCTTGCCGACGATGACCGTGGCTTCCACCAGGGCATCGGGGTCATTCAAATGCAGCAGTTTTTTCGTCTCCAACACCTGAGACAAGCTGCGAGCCACCTTGTCGTCGCGCGTGCGCGCTATGACCAGAGTGTGCGGATAATTCCAACCCGGCGCATTGCCGAATTCGATGATGTCAAAACCTCTATCGATCAAATAGTCGCGGAAAACTTCCGCCGCTCCCGCCATTCCACAACCATTCAGTACCTGAATTTGGCCGGTATTGGGGATGAAGGGGGTGGGAACCTTAACCTCTTGACGGCAACTCGTCATCCCGACCGCAGCCGCGATGACGAAAATCAAATGCAAGAAGGTCCGACCCGAATTTTTTTCCGACTTCACCAAGGCCGCCAAAACGGTGAAGCTTCGGGATAGCCATAGGCCTTATTGGCGTCGCGGCCATTGATGATTTGCAGAGAGAAAGAGGTGTTTTCGGTGGGTTTATAATCGAGGCCGATGCGTGGCAGGACAAAGGAAGGACGTGAATCGCCGTTCCAAAGGCTGGTCGAAGGGCCATGGGACATGGAATTGTAAATCGGAGTATGAAAGCCGAGGTCAAGGCTCAAGGTTAAGGGATTGGCCAATTTGTAGGCGAAGGTATTCAAGTAAAGCCCGGAGGAATAGCTCCCGCCGCCACCAGCTCCCATACTTAGGCTATAGCTCTGATGCATGGAAAAACGATTGGGGTTCAAAAATTGAAAACCGAAGGACCCACCTCCGACATAGGGAGTCAGAAGCTGATCGCGATTGAAATCCGAGGAATTAAAAACCACCGAGGAAGGCGTTTCAGATTCTTCTTCGACAGGATTCAAGGTTCCGGCGAAAGAGGGCGTCGAGGAAAGCAATAATCCCACCACACCTAGGAGGTGACCTAGGCTAAGGATGTGGGATTTGAGAGGCTTGGACATCACTCCCTATAATATAGAAGGCGTTGGCCTAAGAAAACCCCTAAATGGGGCGATTTTGGGCATTCACCTTGACGATTCGAGGCTGAAAACCGTCTAATTCGTCAGGAGAGAGAAATCCGAATGACATCACAATTAAAATGTCTCCGATTTGGACCAATCGAGCCGCCGCCCCATTGACGCAAATATCCCCGGAATCAGGTCGACCCACGATGGCATAAGTTTCAAATCGCTCGCCATTGTTCAGGTTGACGACTTGAACCTTGTCCCATTCCCGAATATCGACCAGCGCCATTAGGCGCGGATCAAGGGAAATGGAACCTTCATAATTGAGGTTGGCATCGGTGACGGTGCATCGATGAATCTTGGATCGCAGCGCTTCACGTAACATGAGCGCCGCAATTTATTTAAAAATGCAGCCTAAGGGAAGCCGTCTGGCCACCTTGGGGCAAAAGACCGAAATCGAAGCTGAAACGAGAGGCTTCCTGATTGTCGACATAGCGGGTGTTCAAGTAGGCATCGGCAGCGCTGTAAATCATGGCGCTTAGCGAAATGATGGGATAAATCGGATGGATTCCGCCAGTGTCCTTGTCCTTATGAACAAAGGTCAAAACGATGCCCGCCACCGCCAAAGTCGAAAGCGTGAGGCCGGTATAGATTCTATCGGTTTTGTACTGGTAGTATCCCGGTAAAATAAAGCTGATGAAAGGAGTCACATTGCTGGTGCTTTGTTTGCGATAGTTGCGGTCGATGTCCTCGTCGGCCATGCCAGCCTTTTTTTCATCGAGCCAATGATCTTCCGTGACCCCAAGCTTTTTCCAAGGCTCGCTGAAATATTCATTGGGCGAAACACCCACTTCGAGCAAACGCAAAAGGGTTCTTTTGCTCATGCCTCTTTCTTTCACCGTCTGCAGTTCTTCCTGGGAAATGCCAAGGTCATCGGCCTTGACTCCGTCCCATTCATCCGCATTGGCGACGCGGGGTAGAACGAAAAGAGCAGCGGCGAGAAGGAAAATTCGCAACCAAAACGACATGGGCTCGTATCCTTTGCCTGAAGGCCTTATTTGAGAGGCCAGTGTGCACTATCAGTGGAGGGTTAAGATAAGTCGGTTCAGGGAAATTCGCTTGGGATAGCTGACTTGGCTTGTCCACCCATGCGGTGAGCTTACAGCTGGTCGAAGGTTGGGACTTAAAAGTGGTGCCGAGGGTGGGACTTGAACCCACACAGAGTCTCCCCTACCGGATTTTGAGTCCGGCGCGTCTACCAGTTTCACCACCTCGGCAGGCGTGAAGTCAAATAACGAGGATGGCAAATATACATAGGGGGATGCATCTTGCTCAAGCTTTGTGCATTTTCCACTTCCCTTTTTTTTCACGGATCCATGACCTCATTTATCGCCATCGACGCCAGCTTCCAATGGATAAGGACAGCTCTGGTTGAAAATGATTTACTCACCGATGTTTACGAGGAAAGTCCCGACCGAG
>JAYUVP010000217.1:0-7441 GCA_043753995.1 Fibrobacterota bacterium | reverse complement strand
ATTTTGGCCGTCGCCGGAATTCAAGACGAACTGTACAAGGACGGCGAAGCCATTAAGTCGCGTCAAGTGATGAAGGTGACTTTGAGCGCCGATCATCGCGTCGTGGATGGCGCCATGGCCGCGCATTTCGTCTCCGGATTGAAATCGCTATTGGAAAACCCCACCTGGCTCATGCTCTGAGATCGAGGAGATAAACGTGTCGGCATCCTATGACGTGGTGGTGATTGGCAGTGGCCCCGGCGGCTATGTCGCCGCAATTAAGGCTGCTCAAGGCGGCAAGAAAGTGGCCTTGATCGAGAAATCGGAATTGGGCGGTATTTGCCTCAATTGGGGCTGCATTCCCACCAAGGCCCTCTTAAAATCGGCCGAGGTGTTTCAGAATCTCAGCCATGCGGAAGAGTATGGTCTCAAGGCCGGTGGTAAGCCTTCGGTGGATTACAATCAAGTCGTTGAGCGCTCGCGTAAAGTGGCCAAGCAAAACAGCCAAGGCGTGCAATTCTTAATGAAGAAGCACAAAATCGACGTGATTTCCGGTGCGGCCAAATTCACAGGTCGCAATAGCCTCGAAGTCACGGCCGCCGACGGCAATAAGCAAACGGTGAAGGCCGCAAATATTCTGATCGCCACCGGCGCTAGCGCGCGGCAATTTCCGCAATATCCCATCGATGGCAAAAATCTCGTCACCTATCGCCATTTGCTGGACTTGCGCGATCAACCCGGCAAGCTTTTGGTCATTGGTGCCGGAGCCATCGGCGTGGAGTTCGCTTATTTCCTGAACAGCCTCGGCACCGAGGTTCATTTGGTGGAAATGCTGCCGCAATTGCTTCCCGTCGAAGACGAGGAAATCGCCAAGACCTTGCTTGCCTCTTTCAAGAAGCAAGGCATACAGTGCTATACCTCGACCCAGGTGCAATCGGTGAAGGTGGTCAAGGATGGCGTCATCGCAGCGACCCTCCTTGGCCCGGATAAAAAAGAAATTGCCTTGGAAGTGAATCGCGTTTTGGTGGCCGTTGGCATGGTTCCTAACACCAAGGAATTAGGGCTGGAAGCCGCAGGCGTTAAAGTGGACGAGCGCGGATTTATCACGGTGGACAAGTATCAACAAACCTCGGCACCTGGCGTCTATGCCATCGGCGATTGCTCGGGCAAACAATTGCTCGCTCATAAAGCCAGCGCCGAAGCCGAAGTCGCCATCGAGCATGTGCTCGGACATGCCGGCCATGGTGTGGACTATGGCCAAGTTCCTGGTTGCACCTATTGCCAGCCACAAGTCGCTTCCGTAGGGCTCACCGAAAAAGCTTGCCTCGAAAAGAAAATTGCGTTTAAGGTCGGACGATTTCCTTTCTCAGCGAGCGGCAAAGCCCGCGCCATCGGGCATACCGAAGGCATGGTCAAGCTCATCATCGGCGAGAAATATGGCGAACTATTAGGCGCGCATATCATCGGAGCTGAAGCCACGGAAATGCTTGCCGAATTGGGCTTGGCGCTGAAGCTTGAAGCCACTTGGGAAGAAATCGCCCGTACTATTCATGCGCATCCGACCTTGTCGGAGGCCGTGATGGAAGCCGCTTGGGATACTCACGGATTATCACCGCATCTTTAATTTTTCACAAGCCTGTATTCCGCGAATACAGTTTGGTTAGTGATTGGCAGGCCCCTTGGCCTGCCTTTTTTTGTGGGGTGTATTCACCACTAGTGGGGTCGAATAGCCCCATACTCGAAGTCGAAGTTCCTATCCTATTGGCCTTTTCTATTCAAAAACAACAGTTTTAAATTGGCATTAAGGTTGCTTTATCGGTATCAGAATCACTTCCTGAATCAAGGCCGTGAATCAAACATTTAAAAAGGGATTACCCATGAAAAAACTCATTTACGGTTTCGGCATCACCCTCGCTTTGGCTTCCGGATCCATGGCGCAAGTCGGCAAACCCACGACTCTTCCTGTTCGCAATGACAGCGCCGCCAAGGCCATGGTTGCCGAGCATTTTGCTGAAGTGTTGAAAAACCTTCCCGAGGGAGTTGCTGAAAAAATCATCGCCGCTCGCGATGCCTCCAAAGCCGCCAAGGCCGATATTGATGCGATGAAGGCCAATGGCAAAACTCCTGCCGAAGTCGAAGCAATGATCAATGAAAAGAGAACCGCTGCGCTTTTGAATCTTCAAAAAGCCCTGGATGTTTTAAATGGTTTGCCTGATGGCGCCAAAGAACGCGTGACTAAGGCGAAGGAAGTGATCTCCAAGCGCTTAGAAGAGCGTAAAGCCGACGCGAAAGCCCAACCTTAATTTCTTTTCACAAGTCCAGGGTCCTTCATTGGATTGGTGGCCCTGGATCCTCTTTTTTGGAGTATGCTCATGCGACTTTTTCTTTCCTTCCCTAGCCTAGTGATTTTTGCGATCGCCTTGGGAATTGCGAGCGCGGAAGAAGATGCGGGAAAAGTCAAAATCGAAAAAGGGATCAGCGAAAAGTCGAACCGGGATAACGATCGTAGCAAGTCCTACGACGAACTTTATGCAGATATTCTGAGCAACTTGCCTAAGGATGCAAAGGCGAAGGTTGATTCGGCCCAAAGCGGAGGTAGCCAAAAGGGAGATTCCAAAAAAGCCAAGGTCAAAACCGCGGAAGAATTAAGGAAACTCGCCACCGAAAAGCGGAGTCATGAAATGAAGGAACTTCCGACTGCGGTCAAAGCTCGGGTGGACAAAGTCCTATCCGATCTTGATACTCGTAGAAAGGAAAAGGTCCTCGAATTCAAAGAAATAAATCCATGAAATCCTTGCTACTTGCCTTTGCTCTCGGATTTTCTTCATCTCTAGCTGGCGTTGTGACCGATCCTGCCATGGGATACGCTATCACCCTTCCAGCAAACTGGATTGAGCTTAAGACAAAACCCTTACAGCATTATTTCCGTGATACGACCAAGCACTATAAGAGTCAATTGTCCATTGTTCGCTATTCCGTGGACAAAGCGGCTTATCCCACCCCGGAAAGCTGGAGTGAGGCTCATTTCATCGGCTATAAATTAAGCGTTGAAACCTCGGCCTTTCCATTCGGGACCGTCATGTATTATGACTCATCACGTACGGCCCTGATAGGGGGGCAATGGGCACCAGGGGCATTCTCTATGCTTTATCCTGGTGATGGCGATCCCACCTATTGTGAATACATACGGTATGTCGCGTTTGGCGATTTTGGCTATGAAATTTATGCCATCGGCGACTCTACCGACATGGTAAATCAAGTGGACTTTTATTCACAAATCATCGCTACCACCAAGCTGACAACCCCCACTTCCCTGCATTACCGAATTTGGGTGCATGCTGCGGTGCCGAAATCTTTGGCAGGGCTTGCTGTCGTTGATGCTCTTGGCCGTCGTAATAGATGGATTTCCCAGCACCGGGAATCTAAACGTTCGTTCATTCCGATTCCGTAATTGCCCTCATTTCATAAAAAGGAAATCACATGAAAATCAAATACGTCAACGCCAGCTTTTTATTGGCCTGCCTAGTTGGTTCCATCCTGACCGTAGGTTGCCTGGGCAACCAGGAAGCCGGGACAAATGCCACGGATGCAACTGAATTGCGTTTGAAAGGCGATAGCCAAGATTCTGCGGCGAAAGCGAAAGACACAACCCGAACTCCTAAAGTCTCGATATGCCATATTCCACCTGGCAATCCGGCGAATGCACATACCCTGGTCATCGGAGCCCCAGCCGTTCAAGCTCACTTGGCACATGGCGACACTCTTGGCGAATGCCTTCCGCAACCTCCAGTATGTGACTCCTGCGGAGCTCCCTCCGATAGTACCATCGACACTGGATCCTGATAGCACGCATTTTTCTGCATTTTTCGCATACTTCTTTAATGACAAGGATCGGAGCTCCCTTAGCCCGATCTTTTTTCATTTGTGGGCATGGGTTTGCGGCTATGAATTCAGAATGGGACAATTGCCTCCGTACATGCTAATTCCGATAGTCTAGATGCGATACTTACAGTCCATCCAGTCAAGTCTGGTGTTTTTGCTCAGCCTGTCTGGTTTCTGTTTGGCGAAGCAAGAATGCGCTTTGGTACAGCTGGAAGCCGACCCGAGCCACTTGCAAACTTGTCAAGGCATTGAGGCCATTCGCACGAATAAGCCCGATTCCGCCCGAGAATTCTTTTTGGGTGCTTTTCGCCAAGGCCTATCAAGGGATAGCCTGTATTATTACTTGTCCGAGGTGGCCTTCAGTACCTTTGCCTTTGATACTGCCATGGCATTCAACCTTTCTATCAATACCCCGAAGGAGGAGCCTTTTCGCCAAGCCGTTCTTGACCAACGATATCGACTCTATATTCAAGTTGGAATTCCATTGGCGGCCAAAGCCATTTTAGATTCTATGAGCATTAAGCCGTCGCATTCAAAGCCTCCCAAAGAATTGCATCTGAGGTTAGGCACCGGCTATTTTCGTGAAAGCAATTATTCAGCTAAGGATTATCCCTTTGGGTTTGATTTGGGTGGCTTTCTATCGGAAGGCTGGCAATTTCGGAATCAAGCCGAATTGATTTGGCCGCTATCCTCCTTCGCAGGAGAATCCTGGTGCCTAGGCTTCAATGCCGATGGCATCAAGTCTTTTGCCAAAGATTCATTGGATTATCGCGGCGGCGCCTTGCTTAGAGTGAAAGGATTCTTTTCAGATAGTCTGACCTTTTCACTTTCAGGCCAGGTCGGTAAGGTTTCAGGCTTTGGATATGTGTCTACATATAAATTGGAGTCTGCCTACCTTGCATTTACTTCCAATGGGCTGACTTTGGTACAAGGCGGCTATGAATCCGAGCGGGATGAAACGTGGCGCCATCGTTTCGATGGGTTTTGGTTTTCGTTCTATCACGATCATTCTCCGCGTCACGGTTACGGATTTAATTTCGGGTTGACGACCTCTTTAATACGAGTTGATGTGACTGAAGAAGAAAAATCCATACATGTCATTTATATCGATGACGTGACCAAGGCGAAGCCGACTCACTATCAAAATGAGAATTTTCGGGATACCCTACCCGGGAGCGGTATATCAACCTTTCTACGGTATTCCACTGCTACCGGAACCTTCACTTCGCGGAATCGGTCACCGCAGGGCCTGGCCATGATACTTCCCAGCCTCGGTTATGCCTTTGTCTTACCTTGGAAATTTTCTGTGGATGTCGGTATAACCTACACTTCAATTTTTTATACCGAACCCTATACTTGGCAAGAGGCTGAAACCCCGCCGCCATTTTCAAATACCGCAGCATCAGGTTTTCGCGGTTTAGCCCTAAGTCGGGCTGATGGAAAACTTTATAGCGCTCTATTGCTACAGGAAAGTGGAGGATTTCAAGAGTATTATGGGGCGACATCTTTGCAAGAAAAAAGCATCTATCGCTTGGATCAACAATGGGGAACCAGAATTTCCATGCGTCGACATTGGGGACCTTTGGGAACTTTTGCATTGGAAGGACAATTCAAAAAAAACGAATCGAATATTGCCGATCGGGCCTCCTACTGGATTCCTAAATGGGAAATCGGTGCCAATTTGAAATGGAATCGGAGTTGGCAATGGTGAAATTTTTACCCTTTCGTTTTCCTTTTCGAAGGATCGCAGCATGTCGATTCCTAGCTTTTGGAATTCTGATTTTTCTGCCATTATTGACTTCCTGCCGAAATACCCTACTCGAAAAGGGCCAGATTTCACTTGGTTTGGGCGACTATGTCCTGGCCCAATCCTTTTTTGCCAAGGCAGTGGAAAATCATCCCGAGGATTATGACGCGCGCTTGGGACTTGGCCAAGCGCTTCTACAAAAAGCAATAGCGGAAGCAGACAGTGTTGCCTTTAACTATGCCTTGATACAATTCGAAGCCTGCCGCACCTTGCAACCCTCCGTGGACATGAATTCGCTTTTGGCGGATGCTTACACGGAAAGAGCCAGGTCACAACTCATTCGTATGGATACCCTCGCGGCCCTAGCGTCTCTCAATAAGGCAATAGAAAGAAATCCTGGCAATACCGAGTCCTTGAATCTGGTCGGCATTATTTACGGAAAATTGGGTGAAACCGAGAAGGCCCAAGCTTTATTTCAAAAAGCCATGGCCTTGGATAGCAATGATGCTTCGGCGCATTTTAACTTAGGTATGATTCATTGGCAATCAAATGAATATGTCCTTGCCCATGGACATTGGCTTCAAGCCTTGAAAACCTTACCTAAAGACGAAGATGTGCTTTATTGGTTCGCCATTTCCGAGCGAAAAATCCGGGAGACGCCATGATTCCTCGTCTGCCCAAAGGATTTTCGCATCCCATGGTCATTGGCGCAGGTTCCTTTTCCTCGGTTTATCGCGCGCGTCAGCGCGCTCTGGATCGATGGGTTGCCATTAAAATACTCCCGGAAAAAAATCCAGTGATTCGCCAGACCTTATTGAAAGAAGCTCAGGTCCAGGCCCAATTGAATGCCCCTTGCATACCCGCAGTTTATGATGCTTTTGAATGGGATCAGCAAGTCTGCATTGTGATGCAATGGATAAAAGGCATTTCCCTGAAAACCATTCTGGATGAAAATCCAAATTCGGAACAACGCCATTTGATAGCCGTGGCTCATGAATAATAGAAGGCAATGAATCGAAATAGCCATCGGGTACGCCACTATCAGTCGTTTCAAAAAGATGTTGCCGAAGCGGGTGTCCCGCTTCTAATTCATCAAGTCGTATAGGTTGTTTCTCATTCATAGCGTGTTGTGTGCAATACTCAGGTATTTGACAGCCTGAAACGGTGCGGGTTTAATCAGTGGTCAGAATTAGTCAGAAAATCTTCAATTTTCTTGGTTGCCAAGTGGTAAGAGGCTTTCAGCGCGCCCACCGAAGTCCCCGTGATGGCTGAAATTTCCTCGTATTTCATATCATCAAAATACTTCATGTTAAACACAAGCCGTTGTTTATCAGGCAGTTTCAATAAGGCTTTTTGGAGTTTCATCTGGATTTCCTCGCCACTGAGTTCTCCGCCCGATGTACTGAGGTCGGCGTTCTGTTCGAGTTTCTCCATCAACTCACCTTCCACATCACCGATAGGCAGGAAAAACCGTCGGCGTTTCTTGTTCAGAAAGTTCAGGCACTCATTCGTAGCAATCCGATATATCCACGTATATAACTGACTGTCACCCCGAAAATTTTCCAGACTCGACCATACTTTGATAAACGTCTCCTGAGTCAGATCGTTGGCATCGTCGTGGTCGATCACCATCTTGCGAATGTGCCAATAGATTTTCTGCTGGTACTTGCGCACCATCAGGTTAAAGGCATAATTCCGGCCCGACGGGTCGCGAAATTTTTCGAGTAGTTCCTGGTCGGTCATTTTTTGGTGTGCAGTTGGCAGCAGTAGTACACGTGCGCCAGCTCTGCCAACTGCATAAGGCTACTGCTTACTGCTACTTTCTGGCTATCG